>DKYZ01000026.1 GCA_002493515.1 Porphyromonadaceae bacterium UBA7087
CCTATCGCCTTTTATCGATTCAAAAAAAGCCATCATTGCTTTGTATCCTTGTCCCTCCACTTCTTGAGTTCGTTCCATTTGCGGTTGAAATTCCGATGTGACTTATAATAGGTTATGCCCGTGACGTCTTTCAGCAGCCTCAAAGCCCTGTTGCCTATCCTGAAGTTCTTGCGTCCGTCAAACCGGCTGACATACCGCTGGTCAGGCGCGAAATCCAGCCTCAGCCTCTCCTGGTCGATCTTTCCGACACGGGCCACAAGGGCCTCCACTGAAGAAGGGAGCGGCGGAGCATCTATCGGTTCCAGAACACCTATCTCCTCCACATCAAACTTCGTCTTGGTCCATTTCTTAGCCTCCTTCACCGTAATATACTCCTTATCGAGAATATAGACCTCCGCGTCGGTTGTCACAAAAACCGGTTCATCGACACTGTTGAACATAAACATGTTCCTGCCCCGCCCGTTCGACTCTATATGAAAGGTATAGCCTGTCATGTCAGCTGGAGATACGGAGTCGCCGACAATACCGTCAAACTCATACCTCACCTTGAATCTGTCGTAATCTATCTCCTTGCGGAAGAATCCGGCAAAATCGGGAACCCACCCGCGGTTGGCGCCATCAGCAAGAATGTCTATATCCACCGCTACCCGGTCGCCGTTCCTGTTCCATATCTCGGAAGGAGAATACTTGCCGCGCACTGTGTCAGTCGCCACATCAGCAGCTGTCAATCCAGGGGGCAGCTTCCGAACGGGGGGCAGTCCGACCCAGTCTGACCAGGAAAAGTGATGCCTACTCGCATCGCTTACGCTGTCAAGGCCATCGGAATTTGTAAACCGGAAATACGAACCCGACGTCAACACCCTCGGTGCTGACCAGCCCATGAACCTCACCTTCCTGTCAGACGGCACCATGAAGTCAACAGTCTTCTCCCGGAAAAGAAACACGGTGTCGGTATAAGTGGCCAGAGTGGAATACTCCCGCACATAAGCCAGAATATGCAGCAGACGGTGTTTCTTTGATTCCACAGTCAACTCCGGCAGTTCAGACACATTCTCCCTCAGAAAAACAGTATCCCGGCATCCGTCCGCCTCCACCCTCCTCTCGTCAAATCCTATATAACGGATCGTTATGGGATATCGGTCGCGTGCAATCCGCGGCAGTGAACCTTTACCGTCGGTAATGCCCACAGCCCTTCCATTGCGGTCATATACCGAGGCGTTGGGCAACGGCACCCCGGTTGTCGAATCAGCCACCACCACTCTGACATCTCTCCCCTTCATCACCGGGATAAAGAAAAGAAACGACATGAGAATAAATATGATTTTCCTCATCGCTGTTTCGTTTTTGTCTCACGCAAAATTACTAATTTTTATACTCCCGGCAACTGTTCCCTATCTTATTTTGTCTTAAATGCTCCCTCTCATACGCTAAGCAGTGAATCTAAAACAAAGGATTGGTCACGCCGGGGCGGCGGACGTCCTCGTCCGCCAGCCTGAATAGTCTCGCTGTGCGAGACCCTGAGCGGACTGGCTCGGAGACGGGACATCTCCGGCCCAGGCCTACCTGTATGAGGGATTGCTGAATTTTATTATCCGCATCATATCGCGCAGACGGCCAAGGACACGTGCTCCATAATGCGATTTCAGTTCCTCCGGAGTGAGGTTGGTTGTCACTACCGTCAACCGCTGGCGCTCGTAACGTTCCGAAAGCAGATCTTCCAGCGGAGTCAGCGGCATCCCGTAGCGCATCACCTCCTTCGGCTCGCATCCGAGGTCGTCGATCCCGAGCATCTCCTCGGTCACGAGCTGTCGGTAATGCCGATGGGTAGCGGTGTCGCAACACAGCTGCGCGATCTCTTTGGCGGAGCGTATCCTCATCACCTTACGGTCGTTGTAACCCAGTTCCCGCTCCGACATATAGCCGATGAGCTTGCCGATGGCGCGCATCATGGTGGTCTTTCCGTTGCCATTGAGTCCGGCCAGCATAAGTCCCGGTTTCCCCGCGCCGTCGGTGAGCCATTCCGCCCCCTTCCAGATGCAGTCCCTCATAGTGTCGTCAAGTCTCATCATACCTCCGCGAAACTCCACCTCCGCTTTCATGGAGGCGTATATGGCGTTAGCCATATCCCGTTGCGGAATTGAGACGCTAAAGCGTTTCCGAGTAATCATCTGCGCTCTTAGCAGACGGCTCAGTCCCTCTACGTCGTTGAAATCTATCCTCGTGCCGGTAAGTGTCATGGTTTCTGTTCTGTTTAAGGTTGTTGATTTTTATGGGAAGCCAGCGGCTGAAATGCGACGAAGCGGGTGCCGTCGTCGGTAAAGAGGAAAAGGCCGAAGTCCTCCACCACCATCCTGATCTTTTCCGCGTCCGCGCGGAGGTCGAACGCCAGCATGTCATAGTCGCGGTCGCTCATATAGTCGGGATCCTCCCTGAGACGCTCCAGGAGCATGAAATATATGCCGTAGCCTTCGGCTCCGAGCCTTGTCCTGAGCCGGATGACATTGCTGCCGTTGCGTGTGTTGCTGTCATGCGGGAAATAACTGTTCATAATCTTGTCGTGTTCTGGTGAATGAAAATCGTCAACACCCTGTTGACTCGGCTAAGTTAGATTCTATGTCCTGTCCATTATTGTTATCGCGCAAATATCCCCCGGCGCGGCGGACGTCCCCGTCCGCCAGCCTACCCCCTTCTTCGGCTGCAATGAGCGGAAATAATCGTTCACACCAGACGACCAGCTGTCGTCTGGTGTATTTTTGGCATTATTTCATGGGCTAAAGATTGCAAAAGAGGAGAAAATTGCGTAAATTTGCGCTGAACCAACAACTTTCCATAAAAAAAACACGATAAACCATGCACTTGAAATCATCCATAATCACGCTCTGCATGACAGGATTGTCATTTGCAGGAAATGCCGGGACACCGAACAACCCGGTGCTCCCCGGATTCCATGCCGACCCGGAGATAATCTATTCCAACAGGACAGGGAAATACTACATCTATTCCACTACCGACGGCGTTCCCGGATGGGGTGGCCACTATTTCACCGTATTCTCCTCGCCTGATCTTGCAGACTGGACCGACGAGGGAACGATGCTCGACCTAAAGGGGCCGCAGGTGGCATGGGCCTCCGGCAATGCCTGGGCTCCCGCTATCATAGAACGCAAGGAGGGGGACTCATATAAGTATTACTTCTATTTCAGCGGCCATAATCCCGCGACGAACCGCAAGGAAATCGGCGTGGCCGTGGCCGACGACCCTGTCGGCCCGTTCCATGCCGTTGTCCATCCGATAGTCAGCGAATCCCCCGTCGGCCACGGACAACAGATCGATGTGGATGTCTTCCAGGACCCGCAGACGGGCAAATACTATCTCTATTGGGGCAACGGCTATATGGCCGGAGCCGAACTGAACGACGACATGACCTCAATAAACGAGGAGACCATAACCGTGATGACACCCGAAGGAGGGACACTGGAGACATACGCTTTCCGTGAGGCTCCTTACGTATTCTTCCGCAACGGAGTCTACTACTTCATGTGGTCGGTCGATGACACCGGTTCGCCAAATTACCATGTGGCCTACGGCACATCGGGCTCCCCTCTCGGTGAAATCAAGGTTGCCGAGCCCTGCAATATTCTCGTCCAGGATCCGGAACGCAAAATTTACGGCACAGCCCACAACTCTGTGATAAATATCCCTGCCACAGACGAATGGCGTATTGTCTACCACCGCATCAACGAAGATTTCATCGACCGCGACAAAAAGCCCGGCATTCACCGCGAGGTCTGCATCGACCGCCTCGATTTCAACCCCGACGGAAGCATAAAACCGGTAAGGCCGACAAAATAGGAACCAGGCAACAGCCGATTTACCAACCCCTCATGAACTTTTCCGAGAGTTCCGGCGTTACTACAATAGAGAAATTATCTATATACCGATAACACGGCAAAACAACCGTATCAAATAAAGATTCATATCATGAGCAAGGAAATAATCATCATACCCGACATCCACGGGCGCACCTTCTGGAAGGAGGCCGTGGAGAAATACCCCGACGCCGACACCATCTTCCTCGGCGACTACCTGGATCCATATGAATATGAGCACATATCGTTCCGAATGGCAATGGAAAACTTCAAAGAAATCATCGAGCATGTGAAGAGCCATCCCAACTGCCATCTCCTCATCGGCAACCATGACCTCCACTATCTCATCGGACAGAACTGGAGCCGGAAAAACTGGCATTGGGAAGAGGACATCGAGAAGCTTATGACCGACAACATCGAGATGTTCGACTTCATAGCCATCCGCGAGCTCAATGGAAAAAGCTACGTGTTCACACATGCCCCGATATTCAAGGAATGGTCGGACTACACGGAGATGCCTACCGACATCAAGCTTCTCCAGACCCAGCTCCGCGACATGCTGAAGGAGACCGCCAACAACAAGAAGGAGCTTAACCGTCTCTTCGGAAGGGCCACAAGCAAGCGTGGCGGACACGACGTCTGCGGTTCTCCGGTATGGGCTGACCTTGACGAGGCCGAGAAGAACACCTTCGTAGACGGAGGCGACTACTTCATCTTCGGACACACACAACTTGACAAACCGGTGATTACCGACAACTACGCCTGCCTCGACTGCCACCAGGCGTTCCGTCTTGACGAGGACGGCAAGATAGAGGCCATCACTGAGAAAAAGACCCCTGACCTGCCCAAGAGCACAGGAGGCTGGTTCTGATGCAGAGAAACACGCTGCCGGCATACATGACAGCCGCATTGCTGCCATTGCTGCACTACGACGCGTATGCCGCTCCGACATATGCGTCGCCGGCACGTAGCCACAGTGCCAAAAGCACAGTGCATGACCTCCCTGAGTTCGTGGTGGAGTCGCGTAAGAACAGCGTGCTCCATATGCTCGCCTACGTCAGGGAATACTCCACCCTCACCACTTACTCCGACACCATATTCATGTTTCGTGAGAAAATGGTGGACTATATGATTCCCCCGTCGAGAAAGTCGAGATTCAAAGGATGGACCCTCCCGAGAACCCTACTTTCAAAATCATATTACCGGTTCACAAACTCCACGGGCCTGGACAGCGTAAGCGACGAATGCGACCACCACTTCTCATGGTCTGACTGGGTCGGGATTCCGGCCCTCGCAAGATTGCCTGAAGGCATCTGCCGGACAGAAAGCGCCACCGACACCATCAGGGGAAAATACAGTCCGTCGGAAATATGGAATAAGTCAGGCGACTGCATAAATCTCGATGTCAACGTTCTTGCCGACACCACGGCCAGACGGTGGCTGCCGGGCTTCCATGCCATACGGCGCGATGACATCGACTTCGAGAGGCTGACGCTGAATCTTGTCTATGACAATGTGCTTGACCAGACCGTATCGGCCAATGAATTGACCGGATACTCGTTTGAAATTGAATCCGACGGCCGGGGAAGACGGATGTTCATGTTCAATGGCGTTGACCAGCAGGTATTCGTCAGCACTAAAGCCGACGTCTATATCATGGAGCGTGAGTTCATAACGCCAAAGGAGGCCAAGAAATGGAGCAGCCGAAAACACCGACTTGAAGAGTCGGTGATATACGAGCCGCCGGAAGCCCCTGACCTCGACCCTCAGACCGAGCTTCTCATCGATAGGGTCAACAAGGTGAGCCATGAGAAGACCAGACTCTCGCTCGCGCCTGACAAGCGTCTCGCCGGACGCAATCTCGTAAAACTGAACGCAGGGCAGAAAATACTGAAACGGCTTAAGGGTCTGCTTGGCATTGATGCCATCAACGCCCAGAGAAAGATGAGAAAGGACTGGAACAGGTTCCGCAAAAACCAGATGAGAATCAACAACGAACGAAACAAACCATGAACGACAACTTAAAGAAAGACACTCCGGGCATACTGAGCGCACAGCAGATGCTTTTGATGAGGGAGAAAGACGCGTCGGGACTTCTTATAATTCCGAATAATCCGGATAAATGCGACGCAATAGTGAGATTTATCGGCATAGTGACCCCTGTACAAACCCATTCGCTCAATGTAGCGGTCGTCAAAAAGCGGTTTGAGAGGAATATTCCCGATACCGACGCGCTTGTGACATTCACTGATGACATAGCCTTGGGCATAAGGACAGCCGACTGCGTGCCGGTCATTGTCTATGCGCCCGACGTGACGGGAATCGCCGCAATCCATGCCGGATGGAAAGGCACGCTCGGAGGCATCGTCGAAAATACACTTGATGTCCTTGCGGAGCGCGGGGCCGACCCGGCAAAGATGAAGGTGACGTTCGGCCCGTCGATCAGCAAGGAGCGCTATGAAGTCGACTCTGAGCTTGCGGAGCGTTTCATCGAGGCAGGTTTCAAAGAGCAGGTTTCCTATCCCGGAGGGACGGACGGTAAGCCGCACATCGACCTCCAGGGCGTAAACGCGCAGCGATTCATCAGGCGCGGAGTAAAGCCCGAAAACATAACGCTCTTCCAGGGATGCACCTACTCCAGCACCGACGACGAAGGAAATCCGCTCTTTCCGAGCTACCGCCGCGACGGCGACCAGGCAGGCCGCATGCTCACCACAGTCTGCATCGTTAAATAAATTTCACTATATTTGCAGCCGAAAACCATCCTTCGCCATAAGTGGAATACATAATCGACACACCATGAAGATAATAGCTACAAGCGACTGGCATCTCGGAAATATGTTCCACGGCAACGACCGCCTGCCGGAACACCGCCATTTCCTCGACTGGCTTCTTCACCAGCTCTCGGAGCATAAGCCCGACGCGCTGTTGGTGGCCGGCGACATTTTCGACAACGGCAACCCGTCGGCCGCTGCCCAGACCGAATACTACCGTTTTCTCGCAGACGCTACACAGACATGCCCCGGAATGCGGATAATAATCACAGCCGGCAACCACGACTCCGCGAGCCGGCTGGAGGCCCCCAGACCCATGCTGTCGCGTCACAACGTGGAGATTCGCGGCAACGTGCGCCGTGTATGGGTGCAGGAAGACTCCGGCAGCGGCTCGCTACAGATCGCGCTCGACGACCTTATAATTCCCGTGGGCGATTTCCTGACTGTGCTGGCAGTGCCATATCTGCGCAGCGATGTGCTGCGCAACGCTGACTATTCGGAGGGTGTCAACGAATTCATGAGACGGCTCACCGACAGAGCCGCCGGGCTATACCCGGGCCGGCGAATCGTGATGATGGCCCATATGTATGCCTCCGGAGCCGAAATCGCCGGAAAAGACGCGAGTGAGAAAATCATAATCGGCGGCCTCGAACAGGTAAACATGCAGGGGTGGACGTCGCATCCCGACTATCTCACATGCGGACACATCCACAAACGCCAGCATATCTGGAACACCGAATGGGCACGCTATACGGGAAGCGTGTTCCCTATGTCGTTCGCCGAAAAAGACTATATCCACGGTGTCGATCTCATAACCATCGACAGGGAGGGTCCGGTCTCTGTCGAACTGCTTGAATACCATCCGCAGCACAGACTCCGCCTTCTTCCGGAGAACGACGAAATGATGTCAGCCTCAAAACTTAAGAAACTCATTGCCAAAGAACTTCCGGACCGTAACGAAGAGGGACTGCTTGACGAGAATTTCGACTATGTGATGCTCAAGGTCCGTATGGACAAAGTGAGCAACGACACGATAAAGGAGATCGAGGCCTGCGTCAATGAGAAAAACGCCGTCTTATGCAAAATCCAGAAAATAATGCCGGGTATCGACATGACTACCCTCGACGGCGGCGGGAAGATGACATGCATCGACGACATTGTGAACAGAGACCCGCTCGAGACTTTGACCGAGACATTCCGCCTGCAGGCCGACAAGGAAATGAACGAGCGCCAGAAAGCCTTGCTGACGCAGATGATAGAAGCGGCCGCCTCATATGAGAACTAACCTCTAAACCCCGTCACCTCATGAAATTTCTTAAACTTGAGATATTGAATCTCGCATCTCTCGACAACAAGGAGGGTGAGACGATTGACTTCGAGAACGGTCCGCTCGGCGAAAGCACCATATTCAGCATCGTGGGCCCGACTGGAAGCGGAAAGTCGACCCTGCTCGACGCCATTTGTCTCGCCCTATACAACCGCGCGCCGAGATACCCCAGAACCAAGGGGGCCAAAAACCAGTCGATCGAGATTTACGGAGAACGGGATAAGGATGAGAAAAACCGTCTCGCCCCGACCGACTGCCGCAATATTCTCACGCGTGGCAGGAAAACAGGATTCAGCAAGCTGACATTCCTGGCAAACAACGGCAACGTGTATCGCGCTGAATGGCATGTCAGATTCCGGACCAAAAACTATGACGAGGCATCGCTGTGCCTTTATCGCATTGAAGACACCACGGAGGGCATAAAGGAGACAAAGGGGGAATGGGCTGACCTCCCCGATATAATAGGACTCGAATACGACCAGTTTCTGCGCACGGTGCTCATCGCACAGGGCTCTTTCGCCAACTTTCTGTCGGCAAAGGAGTATGAGCGCTGCGAGCTTCTGGAAAAGCTCATCGGCTGCGGGGAGACATACGCCAGGCTGGCCAGGGATATACGTCTCAACAAGGAAGCTGCGGCTGTGGCATACAGGGACATATGCTCCGAGCTTGAGGCCGTGAGGGCGTTTATCCTGACCGATGACCGGCTCGCCCAGACAGAGGCGGACGCCGAGAGAATTGAAAACGAGGAGACCGCGCTCGAGAAGCTTGTAAAGGAGACCGAACGGCAGATAAAATGGTATGCCGACGACGAGGAGCTGGCGAAGGAAATCACAGCAAACGCAAAGGCGGTGGAGGAGGCCCGCAACGCTCTGGAGCTGATGAGACCCGAGACCGACAGACTCGCGTTGAGGGATGCCCTGCTGCCTGCCATAGACATGATGAAGGAGTCAAGAAACCTTGATTCCTCCATTGCTGCCCTCTCGAAGAAAATATCCGAGGCACAAACCCTATCAGCTTCCATGAATGAAAGGATGTCTGGACAGAAACAGATTCTTGAGGAGAGCGCAGCAAGGTCGGAACGTGCCAAAAAGGAATTGACGGAGATTGAACCCGACATTGCAGAGGCCAGGAAAACCAAGACCCTGCTCATGTCGCAAAGAGGCTCCGTGAGGGAGAAATATATATTGCGGCTGAGGAGCGCACGTGAGCTTTACGAAGCCGGAAGAGAAATAGACGGCAATACCCGGGAAACGGCAAAGGCCGAAGCTGCCCTGTCGAAGGAGACAGAAGCATTGGAGGAGCTGAAAAAAAAGATAGATAAGGGAAATGCTGATAATGCGGCTCTGGTGGAAAAGGCTGTCTCAGCCCTTGGATCCGCACAAAAAGAAATAGAGGGTATCGACGCCGCTTCCCTGCAGAAAGACAACTCAGAAGCCGAGAGTAACTATAAAGACATAGAACGGGCCATTGAGCTCGCCGACAACATCAGAAACAAAAAAGAGGAAAGCGGGACAAAATCGGAACGTCTGTCCGCGATCGACAAGGAAAACGCCGGAATAGAAAAAGAGCTCGCATCAGCCGACACCAAAGACCTTGAATCGGAAATCGACACGCTGCGGAAGACATATACCTTGCTTACGAGCGAAAACTGGGCGCTTCACCGCGCATCGCTGAAGGAGGGAAGCCCTTGCCCGCTATGCGGAGCTACCACTCATCCATATAATGTGACCGACGCCAATCTCGACGAGGCCGCCTCACGAATGCAGGGTCTTCTCAATGCAAAGGAATCGGAACTCAGGAAACGTGTGGAGCTTAGCAACAACCTGACCACCAGAAGAGCAAGCAATGTCAGCGAAAAGAAAGTGATTGAGGAGAATATCGCTTCCATCCAGGCGGAACTGGCAGCCTTAGCCACTAAGATGAACGCCATTCGCGAACGCATTCCGGATCTCCCCGACACAAAAGAGAGTATCAAGGCCCTTCTTCCGATATATGAGGAGAAGAGGATAAAAACATCTGATGCTCTCTCCTCATTCAATAACGCCCAGAAGGAGATAAAGAAACTGTCTGACGAAAAAGACAGTCTGATCAAGGCTCAGGGGGAATACGAGCGCAAGGGGCTGCGCCTTCTGGAGCAAGCAAAGGCTAAACTGGACACAGCGGCTACGCGACTCGCCACCCTAAAGGCCATGTCGCCGGGGCTGCTGAAACTGAAAGATGAGAAAAAAGAGGGTCATGCCGCTGCCGCCGACGGGTGGAAATCTGCACACGACATTTTGAAAGGACTCAAGAAAACCCAGAAGCAGATGCTGGGAGGCGAAGACCCAGACAAGGTGGAGGCCCGTCTGAAAAAGAATGTGGCCGACGCTGATAAAGATCTGGCCGTGGCAACAGAAAACGTGTCTAAGCTCAAGGAGGAGACTGATGCGCTAAAGGGGGCTCTGCAATCGCAATGCCAGACTCTCGATTCGCAGAAAAAGGAGCTGGCTCTTAAAGAGGCGGCTCTTTCGGAATGGCTTGAGGAATACAATGTCCGCTCCGGAGAATGGCCGGGTATATTGACCGACGATGTAGCCTCCATGCTCGACGCCCGCGACGACTGGAAGGCGATACGTGAGGAGAAAGACAAACGCACAATTAGGCTTGTCGCCGCCACGACCTCGCTCAGGGATTCGGAGTCAAGACGGGCATCCTGCCAGGAGACAAAACCGGAATCCTCGCTGGAGCAGCTCACCTCCCTGCTTGGGGAGACGAGGGGGAAAAGCCGTAAGGAGGAACTGATAGGCATCAAGGCTATCCTGAAAAACCATCATGACGCGATGCTCAAGCTTGGCTCGCGGGCGGATCACCTCCGGCGTCTTGAGGAGAAATACTGCGACTGGAAGGAGATATACGACGCGATAGGTCCGGAAGGAAAGACTCTGCGCAAAATAGCGCAGTGTTACACTCTCGGATTTCTCATCCGTCACGCCAACGCCGAGATACGGAAATTCAACAGCCGGTATGAGCTGCGCCAGGTAAGGAATTCCCTCGGCATCCGCGTCATAGACCATGACCGGGCCGATGATGTGCGTGACACGACCTCACTCTCCGGAGGAGAGACTTTTATCGTGAGTCTCGGCCTGGCGCTCGGTCTGTCGTCGCTGTCGTCGCGCAATATTTCATTCGGAAATCTGTTTATCGATGAGGGGTTTGGCACTCTCGACCCCGATACGCTGGCTACCGTGATAGATTCCCTGGCCATGCTCCAGTCGTCGCAGGGGAAGAAAGTGGGGGTGATCAGTCATACCGACACGATGAGCGAGCGTATCTCCACGCAGATCCGTATCGTAAAGAACGGTAATACGGGAAGCAGCCACATAGAAATAACAGCATGAGAATTCACGCTATCTGACATGAAGAAAACACAGTGTAATATCTTTCCGTCCCGGTCGGTGCTCGCGCCGCTTATGGCGACAGCGGCAAACATAGTGCTTGTATTCATCATCTATTCCATCGCCAGGATCGAGTATCTGCTTGAGAACTGGAGCTATTTCAGCCAAAGCATTGCCGAGGGGCGCCTCTGGAATCTCCTTGGAGCCGGAATGGTGTTCGACACTCCGGGCATCTTCTATACCAATGCGCTGTATGTGCTGCTGATGCTCGCGCCGGTGCATCTGAAGGAGCGACCCGGTTGGTACCGGTTCTGCAAATGGCTCTTCATAATCGTAAATTCCCTGACGCTGCTGGTCAATCTCGCGGACTCGGTATATTTCAGCTACACTCTGCGGCGCACGTCGTGGAGCGTGTTCAGCGAGTTCGGCAACGAGATGAATTTAGGCAAGATAGCGGGCGTGGAGCTGGTCAGCCACTGGTATCTTGTGCTTCTTGCCGTCCTGCTGATATGGGGAATGTGGAAGCTTTATGTCAGTCCGGCCATCGACATACGCCGTCAGCCGCTTGCCCGCTACTACATTCTGACCTCGCTCTCACTTATAGTGGCGGCTGTGACAGTGGTCTCCGGAATACGCGGAGGGTTTCTCAACCATTGGTATAATTATCTCGCCGCCTTCCCCCTGGCGTATGTAAGCTGGAGGATGATCAGGACCGCAGACGTATCAAAGGGAAGGAAGACTCTCGGTATTCTCAGCGGTATGGCCGCTGTTGCCCTCATTGCGACAGCTCCGATAGGAGGATGGCGTCACCGCGACATACGCCCGATAGCCATATCCAATGCCAACGCTTATACGGCGCGTCCCGTTGAGACGGCCCTTGTGCTCAACACCCCCTTCTCTATGATACGCTCCATAGGCAATGTTCCGTTCAGGGATCCGCATTATTTCGACGACAAGGCGGAGCTTGACGCGATATATTCCCCGATGCGCCAGTCGCCGGATTCAATCAAGGGAACGAGAAAGAATCTGTGTGTCATCATAATCGAGAGTTTCGGACGTGAGTATATCGGAGCCATGAACCATGATATACTCGGAGAGGAATACAGGGGATACACTCCCTTCACCGACTCCCTGCTCAACCACAGCGCATGGTGGAGATATTCCTACGACAACGGGCAGAAGAGTATAGACGGGATGCCGGGTATTCTGGCGAGCATCCCGAAGTTTGAGAAACCTTTCATAGTGACGCCCCAGGCTGTCAACAGGCTGAAAGGGATTCCCGCGCTGCTCGGTGAGAAGGGCTACTCCTCGGCTTTCTTCCACGGAGCGCGCACAGGCAGTATGGGTTTTGACGGATTCGCCAGGTCGATTGGTTTCGGCAGTTATTACGGACGTGAGGATTTCACAAAGGATTCCCGCTTCAACGGAGACGGGGATTTCGACGGCTACTGGGCGATCTGGGACGAGCCGTTCATGAAATGGTATGCCCTGAAGATGACTGAGATGAAGGAGCCGTTCATGACGGCCATATTCACCGCGTCAAACCATCATCCTTTCCAGATTCCTTCTGAATACGAGGGAAAGTTTCCGGAGGGGACAATGAAGATCCACAAGACTGCGGGATATACCGACAATGCGCTTCGCCAGTTTTTCGCTGTGGCCAAGCGGCAGCCGTGGTATGACAACACCATATTCGTCATCACCAACGACCATACCAACATGCGTGGTTTCGACGAATACCGCAGCGACATAGGCGCGTTCTACGGGCCAATCATAATATACGACCCGTCGGGAGACATACCTTCGGGAGAACGCGACGCCATAGCGCAGCAGATAGACATAATGCCGACCATGATGACTTATCTTGGTTACGATAAGCCGTATGTGGCGTTTGGCATCGACCTCTTCAACACGCCTGCAGCCGACACCTGGGCGGTCAACAACACCAACGGCATATATCAGTATGTCAAGAACGGCTATGTCCTTCAGTTTGACGGCCGGAAGACCATCGGCGTCTACTCAATCGATGACCACAAGATGGAGCATAACCTCATCGGCAGGACAGCCTCTCAGACGCAAACCGCCATGGAAAAAGAACTCAAGGCCATAATCCAATCATATATGGACCGCATGCTTGGCGACAGACTTACAGCGGAATAATGTGAAAATAGCGGGAAAATCAACAATTTATTTGGCAGGAATTAAAAAAAGCTCTATATTTGCCGTCTGAAAGTCGGGATGCTTCCATTGCAGTCCCAACGACCATTATAATTATTGACGGAGCAATTCCGTCGAAAGGGTGTTATTGAAATTTTATCTTCCGGTCTCGAACTTGGCCGTTTGATCTCAGCGAGGATAGAAGGACGATGGCACCTGCATCGTAGTTACGTATCCGTCCCCCAGGGATGGCTGACATAACTTAACGGTGTGGGGCTGTTGTACTTATCCGCTGGAAAGGTAGGCCAAGACCTGAGACCGGGATAAGACAGAGATTGGTCCTCACACCTTTTTCTTTATTATCAACCGATATCCTTGGGGACGGGAATCGTAAAAGTAGAATATCAGATGAGAAATCTACAAAAAACGGGCTTAACGCTTCTGGCAGCCATGGCCTGGCTTGGTGCGGAAGCCTATGATTTCAAGGAGAACGGTCTGTACTACAACATTTTAGACAGAGGCTCCAAAACCTGTGCCGTGACCCAAGGCACAGAAAGCTATTCGGGAGAAGTGTCTGTTCCCGAGGAAGCTAACGGGTATACGGTAGTCGGGATTGAGGATAACGCATTCGAATACTCCTCTGTAGAAACAGTGAGACTGCCAGAATCTGTGACGTGGATAGGAAATGCGGCATTCCATTCCACCTATTTACGGGAATTGAATCTCCCCTCAGCTCTAAGCAGTATTGGAGAATCGGCTTTTTCCAGCACACAGCTGACAAAGATTGTCATTCCCGAATCTGTAACAGAGGTTGCCAAATCTCTTTTTAGCGGATGCAGCTCTCTTGTTTCCGTCGAACTTCCATCGAATTTGAGAAAAATAGGAGATTTTGCATTCACGGGCTGCGCATTTAGTTCAATTGTTGTGCCTGAGAATGTTGATTCAATCGGAGAGTATGCCCTTTCATCAAATATGCAACTGACTTCCGTCACCCTACCGGACAAGTTACGCTATCTCGGGATGAGGGCATTGGAGGCTACCGGCATAACGACTATGAGGATTCCTTCCGGTCTCGAGTCTCTTGAGGATGCTACGTTCTCGCAGTGTGGGTCTCTCGCAGAAATTGAGATACCCTCCAATATCCGGAAGCTCGGCAGTTATCTGTTCGAAAAATGCATCTCCCTGACAGAGGTTACAGTCCCGGCTTCGATAGAGGAGATGGGCGAAGGTGTATATTCCGGCTGCTACAACATATCCAAGGCTACTCTTGAAAACGGTCTGAAAAGGCTGGGAGATCGAATGTTCGAGTGGTGCTCTGCGCTCCCAGGTGTTGAAATTCCCGCAAGTGTTGCAGAAATGGGTGCGTATGCCTTCGGAGCCTGCGACGGCATCGAGAGTTTTGTTATTCCCTCAACAGTGCAGACCATCGGAGAGGGATGTTTTCACGCCTGCTCGAATCTTAAGGAAATAGGACTTCCGGAAAACCTTAATGCCATTCCAGACAGGATGTTTGAGGGATGTGTCTCGCTTGAAGGCATTAAAATACCAGAGACGGTGAAGAGTCTTGGAGCGGAAGCCTTCCAAGGCACCTCTTTCCGGACATTTGTTGTTACACCCAACGTTACCGCAATAGGTGACGGTTGTTTCTCAGGATGTAATCAGCTCGAGAGCATTACCCTCCCTTCCGGTCTTGAGGCAATCAATGCCTGTGTGTTTGACGGATGTGTAAAACTGGAAACGGTTAATGTTCCGGCAGCTGTAAAGAAAATAGGCGTCTGGGCATTCAGCGGTTGTGAAAGAATACGTGAGATCCGAATTCCGGAATCGGTAAGAGTTATAGAAGAAGGGGCGTTCCGCATATGTAACCGTCTTGAGACCGTAGAAATCTCCGATTCCGTGGAAACAATTGGTGGAGAAGCCTTTAGAATGTGCGAGGCTCTGAAATCCGTAAGATTACCTGAGGCATTGCGTACATTGGGAAGTGCAGCATTCTATAGCTGCAAGAGTCTTGAATCTGTAGAATTCGGTAAGGAACTTCGCGTCATTGAGAATTACGCTTTTGGAGACTGCCCTGAGCTGAGGTCTGTCATAATTCCGAATCTTGTAGAGACAGTGGGACGCGAGGCCTTTGCATACTGCACATCGCTTGAGAGTGCCGTGCTTGGAAGCAGAGTGGAATCTATCGGATCAAACATATTCGCGGGATGCGAGGAACTAAAGTCATTGACATGTCTGAATCCGATTCCGCCCCACGCGGATTATTTCGAGAATTATCAGTATGTATCTACAAAGCTATACGTTCCCGAATCATCCCTTGATGCGTATCGCGGAGCGGATGTATGGAAAGAATTCTTTGATATTTCCGCAGTTGCCGGGATTGGCGATGTAACGGCTGATGGAGTCGTGGAAACGGGCCG
Organism: Porphyromonadaceae bacterium UBA7087; assembly: GCA_002493515.1. Lineage (GTDB taxonomy): Bacteria > Bacteroidota > Bacteroidia > Bacteroidales > Muribaculaceae > Lepagella. The sequence goes on from DKYZ01000026.1 coordinate 15,916, forward strand.
GTATGACCTGAACGGAATGCCTGTTGAAGATGATTACGACGGCATTGTCGTTATACGCTACTCAGACGGCAGCGTATTGAAGAAAAAGAACAGCAATCTGCACGTTACAATCTGACCTGAAAAACAGCCTATAATCAGGTATTCAGGATTACAGTCAAACTTATAGCTATCAATGCCCGACGAAAAACCCGTCGGGCATTGTTTTTTAGCACTGAAATATGCAAACGAAATGTATAGTAAATCGGATGAATCCAGATGCCTATTTGCAGTGGAACGTATTGAAATTCTCGATTGCCCAGCCGACAAGGCCCTCGATGTGCGGCATAAGACTTTTGCCGAGTTCTGTCAATGAGTATTCCACCTTAGGCGGAATCTCGGCATATAGTTTCCGTGACACAAGTCCGGCCGATTCAAGATTCTTCAGGGTGTCGGTAAGCACCTTAGGAGATATGTCAGGGATTGCCTTGCCCACCTCGTTAAACCTTGTCACCTCATTCTCCGACAGCACACACAAAACAAGAATCGACCACTTGCCCGAAAAGCGGGCGATGACATTTCTTATGGGACACGACTCGATGCCGGTATATTTTTTTAAATTTTCTTTGAGCTGTAACGCGTTCATAATCAGCAATTGCTTACTTCGAGGTAACTTTCTTTCGTATTCGTAACCTCTTGCTGGATAAGAATTTAGATATTAACTTTGCACTATCAAAACAATAGCGGCTATCCGCTGCAAAGTTAAACATAAATACTGAAAAGCAAAAATTATGAACGAAGTAAAAGTTCTCAACACCGGCGAAAAATTCGCCCACGTCTCAGTCGGAAGCCTCCAGGGCTTCGAGGGGAAACAGTTTGTTAAGGATGCAACGGGGGCCACATCGTGCGAGATTTCATTCGGCACACTCCCACAGGGGGAGGCTGTTCCGTTCTTCCACAGCCACAAGGAAAACGAGGAGAATTATATCATCCTCTCAGGAGCCGGTAAATTCCAGGTCAATGGTGAGGTGTTCGACGTGGCCGAAGGCTCTGTGATCCGTGTCGCAACCAACTGCGACCGCAATCTAAAATGCACCTCGGAGACGCCAATGACCTACATCTGCATACAGGCCAAGGAAGGCAGTCTCAGCGGCTACACCATGACCGACGCTGAGATTACCGAACGCGAAAACCTGCTGTAACAGGAATCGAGGAATACAAGAAAACAAACAGCACCTCCGAGCTCGTCGCAATCGAGAGAAACGGAATGTGTCCTAAATTTGGGGACAGCTCGTACATCTTCAATCAAGTGGTTCGACTTAGGGGTTGACTTGTGCCCTGACTTGTGCCCTGACTTAGGGGTTGACTTAGGGGTTGACAGGTCAGAAAGCCGACAAATAGGGAGAATTAACGTCAGAAGAATAGAACAAAGTCGTATAGCTACAATCTTTTCATTTCCGCTTCGGCAGCCGATGAGCCTTTGTATTTGCTCTTGCGCGGCTGGAAGTTGTAGATGATATTGAGCGCGACTCCCCTACGGTCATAGCTTTGGCGTTTGTCAACGAATACACCGTATGTGTTCATGGTCCAGTCATTGTTTGCAGTGTTGAATATATCGGTTGCAGACAGCTTGACTGTCAGCGACTTGTTGAGGAACGTCTTGTCCACCGATGCATCCATGGTGAACCATGAAGCGCCGAATCGGTTGGTATGCATATCGCCCTGTGAACTGCCGCTGATGTTGGCTGTAATCATCCAGCCTTTCGGCAATGAGAAGGTATTGTCGAAGTAATACGAGAAAATGGGCTTGTCATATCTCGTTCCGTCAAGGTTGAGCCATTGGCGGTACATGCCGAGGGTTATATTGGGAGTCCACCGGCGTATGGGCTGACTCCAGACGAGGTAGAGATTCAATGCCGAGACATCGATATTTACCGGGTGCATGAGCAACTGGAGATTATCGGCAGGATATAACTGCTTTACAAAAGCGTAGGTATCAAGTGCACGAGTGTAATCTGCCTGAAACATAAAGCCTTTACACATGCAAAACAGCTGCAAGTCGTGCATCTTCTCGTCGTGCAGTCCGGGATTGCCACCCTCGATTTGGTGCAAGCCCGTGTAACTGAGGGATCCTGTAAGCTGTGAATATGAAGGCCTGACTGTCGCCATCTTATAGCTGAGGCTTATCTGCGACTCTTCGTTGAAAGAATAGCCGAGTGACAGGTCAGGTGTAAGCAGGTGATCGCGGCGGCTGACATCCTCATCGCGTTTGCCGTTTACCTTGAAGTCATAATCTACATACTCATATCTTGCCCCCGCCGAGAGGGAGAATTTGCCGAACATACGTGCCCATGAAGCGAACAGAGCAGCGGAAGTCTGACGCGCATCGGTCAGCGATGATGGGATATATTCGCTGACGGCATTGTTGAGCATACGGTAATCGAGAGTGGTATGCGTATAGCTGTCCTGCGTTCCGACGGTAAAATCGCCATTCCATAGTGGAAAATTCAGATACAGCTTCCCAGCCCAAAGGGTCGAAGTACGTTCATCGGTCGAGTTCACTGCCGGATTGGAGGATTCAGGATAGGTGGTCGCGACGGAATTGCTCTCTTTTGACCGGCGGAAATCGCCGTCGAAGTGAAGGAGATACCTGTCGGCAAAAGTGTTCTCATAATAGAGAGAAGCGAGGTGGCTGTGAGATCTGGTATGCTTGTCTATATTACTGCTGATTGCCGGGACATCGTCAAGCCATTCGCTGCCCGTGTTATTAAAACCGCCGCGTTCAGGATTGTAACGGTAGTATGCGCCAAACGACTGGGAGCCACCGGCATAATTGAATCCTACCTTGACAACGCCTGTGGTAGTCGGGTATGTGTTATGCTGGGAACTGCCGACAGTCGTTACGCGGCCATTGTAAACGAGAGTATTGGTAGTTGCCCCCTTTGAGAGCGAGTTGTTATGGTTTATCGTTCCGTTGGCAAAGAACTCCCATCTACCGGCTCGGTAACTTAGGCTGAGGTAATCCATAACCGACCATTTGCGGCGTCGTTGAAGTTGGAATTGATCGGTGAACGACAGCCCTTGCACAAAGTTGCGCCGTGTCGTGATTTTAAGTACTGCCCCTGTTGTACTGGCGTAAGCGGCTCCGGGAGCCATAAGCAATTCCACTTTCTTCAGATTGGAAGAAAGCAACTGCTGCAGCTCCTGCCCGTCGCGCATCGGTCGCCCGTCGATATAGATCTCGATATTGCTCTTGCCGATGACACTGACGGCATTGTCCTGTACCTTTATCATAGGCAACTGAGCCAGCACATCGAGAGCGTTGCCGAGGTCGGCAAGATTTGTGCCGGGGATTGTTGAGACGAGTGTCGAGCCGACAAGTTTGGTTGCCGGTTGCTTCGCCGTGACAACAATTTCCTGAAGTTCGCGCGTCAGACTGTCGGAAGCCTCAACGTTCTGCGCGTGCCCTCTATCTGCGATGAGAAAGAGGGCCATAATTGACAATGTAATTTTAGTTTTCATGCTTTGCGAATTTTTCTGCAAAGCAAGTAAAAACGCAGCATTCGGGCTTAAAAATTTGTCTGACTTTTATCTGACAAATTCTGACAATGCTGTATATCAGCTATTTACCCGAAGTTCGTAAGAATCGCTCCGGTTGCACACAATCTCCATATTGACCTCGGCAAGAGCATTCTTTGTGCGCCTGACAAGAGTGTAGAGCGATTCCTCCGCATTGCTTTTATTACCCCAGAGAGTCTCGCACAAAACCCTTTTATCAACTTTCATATTGGGTGCATCGAGAAGCATCTGGGCGAACCTCCGCTGCATTGGGGTAAGCTTGACGCCGTCAAGCGATGGCGCTGCGGGGACGGCAATCAGTCCGGTTTCGGCGGTCTCGGATTCCCTTCTTCTCCAAACAAACATCCCAGCCATTGAGAGAACAGAAAGAGAAAGGAGGATACCGGGCAATGTCTGGTCCGAAGCGCTGAACACGGATGCCATGGAACAGTCGGCAAAACCCTGGACCTGTATTGCAGTCCCCTCGGCTGCGTGCTGCGGCATGAGCATTATGGAGTCCGATACTATTTTGTTTCCTCCGATTTTATGATACGACTTCTTTTTATCCACCAAAGCAAGAGTGAAGTATGCCTCGTCTTTGAGGGAGGGGATTCTGAAATTGACATCCGACGCCTGATAAATCAGCGGTTTGTGGGTCGTTTCATACATTTGCCGTATTGCCGCCACAGTGTCAGGGCGAGTCCAAAGCTCACTGTTCTCATCAGCCAACGCGAACATCGCGTCATTAAGATCGTTCGCGATGTCCTGCTTGGCATTTGAGTAGGAGAGGCAACAGGTAATTACCGACGCTAACATAAATGCCAACGGAACGAACATCCCATAACGAAGAGCTGACCCTGTATTGGCTGTTGGTTTATCTTTCTTCATAAGGTTTCAATTTATTTATAGCCTCGACCGTTTCGGGGGCATCCTTACAGCCGAGCATGTATTTGCGACCATCTTTGAGGGTTACGAGGAAACAGTCGGAGGCTTTGCCGTAATATGCGAAATATTTGCCGAGGTCTGCTTCCTTGAACCAGCCGTACCAGCCGAACCAGCCGCCGCTACCGCAGATTCTCTTTGCGCCCATCGTCGGAGAGCACAGCCTAACTTCCGCAATCTCTGTCAATGGAATTGATTTGATTTTCAGCGGTCTGTTGATATTCAAGCTTTTATTGTCCAAAGAAACGGATAGCGGCATGTAGCATAAGGCAGGCAGCACCAATACTGCAACAGCCACTCCCCATATCCATACGGCTGTATTATTGTTCGGAATTTTTACCGTGCAAACAAATATGCCACATATGAAGGCAAATGTCAGCAATGTTATTATCCAGCAATATGAACTAAGTTCCACCCTCTTTTTCATTTCAGTAATTTTCTGTAATTGTCACTGCATTTTTATGCGCATATGTTCCACCATAACGCCCTGATTTAGCAATTATACCACTGGAATTTGTCGCATCCGTCCATTTCTTTGGAGAGAACGTAAATGCGTTCAGCCCAGCCTGACCGTAAGTCGTGGAAACAGAATTGGCAAAATCTTTCGCCACATATAAACGCGAGTGATATAGCCCGAGGATAATCCTGTTCCTTCTTTTTAGCACTTGCGCCAAGAAAGAGACAAAGAAGAACTGATACTATGATAAGCCGGTTTGTTTCCATTTCTATAAAATGTTGTGGAGCGGTCGAAACCTTTCGACTGCAAATTTAGCCAAAATCTCTGAAATCCAAGCCATAATCAACGAAAAATTAGTAACTTTGCAGTCTAATACGTGCAGAAATGACAATTACAGAGGAACATATACCGAAGACTCTGGAATCGAGACTATATGACGACGTGTGTGCCATCATTGAAGACACCCGCTATCGTGTGGCTGTATATGTCAATTCCGAGGCCTGTCGAATGAACTGGCAGGTAGGTATGCGAATCAAGGAGGATGTGTTGCACAATGCCCGCGCAGAATATGGCAAACAGATTGTGAAACAGCTTGCTGAGAGACTTGTCAAGAGATATGGCAGTGGATGGGGATTCAAGAAGCTACAACATTGTCTACGCGCTGCGTATACTTTTTCGGAGGCTGAGATTGACTACGCGGTGCGTAGACAATTGAGTTGGACTCATCTGCGCTCCCTGATGTTCGTCTAGGACGAACTTGCTCGCAAATTTTATATGGAGATGTGTCGGTTGGAGAAATGGTCGACCCGCACTCTTGATGAGAAAATAGATTCGCAACTCTACGAGCGTACCGCCATAAGTCGCAGACCTGAAGAAATCATCAAGGCCGAACTTGACACGATGAAGGATACCGACCGCATACATCCTGACCTTGTATTCAGGAGCAGTTATTTATTTCCTTGACCTCGTTGGACTGCCTGACGTATTCAGCGAGAGCGACCTCGAAACCGCTATCCTAAACCAGATACAGCTATTCATAAAGGAGTTCGGTTCTGACTTTGCTTTTGTTGACCGTCAGAAAAGGATTCCGGTTGACGGCACCGTCTATAAGCTTGATTTGTTATTCTATCACAGAGGATTACACCGGTTGGTAGCGATTGATTTGAAATTGGGACGCTTCAAACCGGAACATGAAGGACAAATGTTGTTGTATCTGCGCTACCTCAACCGCAATGACCGCAGGGAGGGAGAAGAAGCACCCATAGGTCTTATCCTATGCTCCGAAGGAAACACAGAACATATCGAATATCTGATGCTCGAAGAGGATTCTCCGGTAAAGGTAGCCCAATATTACACAAAACTGCCTGACAAGAAACTCCTTTCCGAAAAACTGCAAAGAGCTATCGCCATCGCCAAGGAGTATCAACGAAACAAAGAAATTTGCAAGGGAGAGCAGCCAGAAGAGTACATTGTTAGTACATCAAACATAGCACATGACATTTTTAAGT
>DKYZ01000079.1 GCA_002493515.1 Porphyromonadaceae bacterium UBA7087
TGCCGTTTCGGTTGCCAAGGCGGTTGCGGAGGGGCTGAAAAAGCAGTGAGTATGGAATATCAAGACGATAAAATAAAGCGAATAGTAGCCGACATGGTGGAGGTCGCCATCAAGAACGGCGAGCCGAACTTCTCCATAAGTGTATCGGGCGACAAAAGCACGATTGAGAGTGAGCAGGGGAATATTATAAGTCAACGAGCCAATATCAAGAGAGTGTCATTATTCATCAACTTGGAGGACGTGGAAGATGATTAACATTAAGAGCCTTCGCATTGGAAGCCACGTCAGCGTTGACGGCAAGAGGGTGAGAGTATGTGGAATTACTCGGCGCAAAATCGGGTATCATCATCCCGACGAGCGACCCGACGCGCATCTGCGTTATGCGAGGATTCACGAGGTTGAGCCGATAAAGATAACTCCCGCGCTTTTGGAGGAGCTGGGGTTTGAGTGGCGCAAAGGCTCTGACAGTTGGCTACGGTATGAGAACTTATCCGAGGACGGCTGTGATTGGGGCATTATCGCTTCGGAATACGGCTTTGACGGATGGTGGCAGATTATGTTCCGTCCGAGAGATAGTAGGCTCAGAAATGAGGTCTGTTGCAAGTATCTGCATCAGCTTGAATCTATTCTTGCCCTGCATGGTGTCGAACTAATCAAAGAATGATATGGCACGAAAGAAAGAGATAAAGGTTGAGTCATTCGACGAGTGGCGCGACAAAACCATAAAGGAGCTGACTCCCGAGGACTGGAATATAGCCATTCACGACATTAGATACGCCTTAAACGCATTGCTCGCGTTGAAAGACAACGTTGTCACTCTGCAAATTCTAATGGGCGAGACATACAAGCACCTTCTGCGCGTCAAATATCCCAACGGAGACATCGACAAAATCAACGAGCATGACTTAAAGAAAGTCCGTGACAGAATAGAAGCCAATCTGATTGACTTGGAGCCGGCGTTGAACTCGGTCAAGCAGATAGAGCGTCTGCCGACTGTTGGCGAGATAGTGAGAATGATTGAGGCTAACCCCGACAAAACAATCAGCTTATAATGATAGAGAGCAAGGAGCGCGAGGCGTACAGAATGAAGTGCAAGCACTACAACTATGCGAGCGACCATTGCAGCAAGCAGTCGCATGGCAGGAAGCGATTCAATCTGCCTTATGCGCCTTATGTCGAGTTTGTGGATTTCGTCTGCACTCCCGACTGCAACTGCGAGAGAATGAAAAGGTACGACAAACTAAACAAGAAATAACCATGACAAAAGAAGCGATTTTATTAGCCGTGGCAAAGGAATATGATGTTACAGAAGTAGACATTATGAGCCATTGCCGGACGCAGCCTCTTGCCGAGGCAAGGCAGATGGCGATGTATATATTGCACCGGGAGCTTCATATGTCCAAATCCGGCACCGGCAGGATATTTGGACGCTCCCATTCGTCGGTATGCTACGACGTCGCGAGAATCGGCGATTTGCTGACGGTGGATAAATCCGTCAGAGGTCGCTACGAAAGAATCATGAACGAATTGAGAAAGGAGGCATGATATGGGAGACGAGGATAATGTATTATCCGGCGAACGGATGCTATTTATAGGCAAATCCGAAGCCGATATGAAGCCGCTCGGAAAGGTGGTGGAGTGCAGCACAAGCTTTGAATCCGAGGAAGAAGCGGATTATATTCCGACTAAGGACAATTTCTCGTTATCGTTTGAAGTGCCGAGTCTCTCCAAGTGGTTTGATGAAAATCCGAATCTCAAACCGATACAAGAAGCGCAGGATATGCTTACACGACTGCGCGACTACCACGCCATGTGGCATAAGTACTACGGCATGGGTATGCGCAAGGAGCGCAGAAAGATTGAGCGTAGTTACAACGCGCTCGCACGGCGTTTTGCGCTTCATTGCAAGATTTACAATATAACCACTAGACCGAATAATAATCAACCTAAAAATCGATAATAAAATGGAAAAAGAAAAAGAATCATTATTGAGATTGGGAATCTCGTTCAAAGCCGACCGCAAATATTTCAACAAGCATGGCAAGGAGGCGGTTGTGGAGCATGACAAGAAATCCGTCGTTGAATCCATCGTCAGAGCCATCCGCGAGAAGCCCGATGAAATCATCCATTGGGAGATTGAAGAAATGCCGGACGGAGAGTCGTCAACAACCGGATTCATTGAGTTTAAGAAACCATAATCATCATGCCAAAGCCGAAGATTCCGAATCAGCGAAAGGCGCAGCTTGAACACAAGAAGCGCATAGAGCGTTATGTCGCGCTCATAAATCAGCTCTACGACAAGCTCAACAAGGAAGCCTCCAAGCTTGCCCTTGCGACCGACCACGACCCTGCAAAGCAATTCCTTTGGAGCGACTATCCGCAGACAAAGGCGGCTCTTGAAAAGCTGCAATCACAATTTATCTCAGAAATGCAGGCTATCATCATGGCGGGAACTTCGGCTGAATGGAAAGAGTCAAACCTCGTTCAAGACCTTATAGCAAAGAAGTTGCTGAAGGCTTATACCGGTTCAACCAAATCCGGAGAGGAATACACGCGCTACTTTGAGACCAATCCGGCATCCCTGCAAGCCTTTCAGCAGCGCAGAGCTGCCGGAATGAATCTCTCGACGCGGGTTTGGAATCTCTCGGAGCAATACAAGACTGAGCTTGAAATGGCGGTCAGCGCGGCAATCGAGCCGGGGACGTCTGCCATGGAGCTTGCTGCCGACATCAAGAAGTATCTCAACGAGCCGGACATAATGTTCAGACGGTTCCGCTATAAGGACGAGAACGGCGAATGGAAGCGCAAGTGGAAACAGAAAATCATGGGCAGTGACGGCAAGGTTCATTTCATCGATGCCGATCCCACGGAATATCATCCCGGGCGCGGTGTCTATCGCTCTTCGGCCCGCAATGCGCAGCGTCTTGCCCGGACAGAGATAAATATGGCTTACCGCACGGCGGAGCAGGAGCGGTGGCGGCAGTTTGACTTCGTTGTGGGCTATGAGGTCAAGACTACACAGAACGGCAGGCATGTGGAGGATATTTGCGATTGCCTCGCGGGGAAATACCGCAAGGATTTCAAGTTTCTTGGTTGGCATCCAGCCTGTTATGAAGGAGATATGGAGGTATTAACAAATGCCGGATGGAGACAATTTAAAGATATTTCTAACAATGATTTAATTATGTCACTCAATCCCGATAATAGGGAGTTGGAATACGTATCAATTGTCGATAGGCAATGCTATGACTTCGATGGAAAGCTGGTGCGATTTTTCAATAAGTCGCTCGATTGCGCCGTTACGCCGGAGCACAGGATGGTATATCTTAACAAGGGCGATGGTAGAATTAAATATTGTCCAGCATCCGAATTTAGAATGACCATGGGCGCATTTTATCGCGGCGCGATGTATGATGCAGAGGAAAGGGAGTGGTTTGAAATTGAGGGCAGAAAGATTCGTTTTGATGATTATTGTGCCTTTATGGGGTACTACCTGTCAGACGGCAGCTTACAGAGTGGAACAGGGGTAACTATAGCGCAACAGGCAGGTCGTTTTGCTTTCTACGATATAGCTGATACAATTGCCAAAATGGGATACAATATCTCATTTACCCCCAATGTTATAAATATCTATAATTCCGCTTTAAATCGCTATCTCTCGCAGTTTGGTACTTGTCTGAATAAATATATTCCAAATGAGATAAAAACCGCATCAAAACGCCAAATTCAGATTTTCCTTGACGCTTTTATCAAATGCGATGGTCATACGCGTAAATGCAAGTCGTTTGTGGGTAATCATGGCAATACTTTCCATTCTGATAAAGAGGAGCGGATGTACTTCACAACCTCCGAACGGCTTGCTGGAGATTTGTCTGAACTGATTCTAAAGGTTGGGCATAGACCCTCTTTTGAATTTCAAGAGCCGAAAACTGCTATTAAAAAAGATGGTTCTATTATAAAAAGTAACTATCTATGTTATAGAATCCGCGAATGTTATTCTACAACGGCAACCGTATTCAAAAAAGAGTTGATGCCGTATTCCGGCAAGGTTTATGACTTAACTCTTGAACGGAACCACATAATGTACGTCCGCAGAAATGGCAAATGTTTCTGGGGGTCAAACTGCATGTGTTACTCCATCCCCATCTTAAAGACCGAGGACGAGTTCTTTGATGATGAGGATGCGCCGAGCGTCAACGAGGTTGAGGATGTACCGCAGGGATTCAAGGACTGGATAAGGAATAATGAAGGCCGTATAAATGCCGCAGAGAAGCGCGGGACCTTGCCTTATTTCATCCGTGACAATCGGGACGAGGTGGATAGGATATTGCATCCGGATAAGGAAGCGGAGAATGCCGCGCAATCGCAAATTAAAAAATCGGCAGAGACTGTCGTAAATCCAAAGCCGGAACCCCATAAGCCGTCGGCGCAGGAAAAGAATCATCAGGAACTTGCAAAGGTTCTCGGTGTCGAGCAGGGCGAGCCTATGAGTTTTGAGAAAGCCAACGAGATGCGCGGCAATCCCTACTACAAGAAAGGGGTCAAGTATAGGGTCAACTGTCAGTGCTCGGTACTTGCCAATGAAATGCGGCGACGCGGATTTGATGTCGAGGCATACGGCAACACCAAACAGGACTGGTATATGCCCTCAGTACTCGCCAAGAAGCCGGAGATTGCCTTCTTTGACGCTAATGGCAATCCTCCGGCGGCAATCGGCATAAAATTCAACGGCGACCTCTTGACCTCATTGCAGGGAGAAATGAAAGAGCCGGGGCGTTATCATCTACGTTTCCGGTTCCAGAACGATGGCGGTCATGTAATAACCGCAGAACGTCTCGCTGACGGCTCCTTGCGTATATACGACCCTCAGAGCGGAAAGATAATCAAGAATTTCTCCGAATATACCTCAAAGGTCAAAGGCGATTCGTTTGAGTATTACCGCGTAGATAACCTGCAAATCAATCCGGATGTGGCAAAGGGGAGTGTCAAACTTGCCAAAAGCAAGGGCGATGCACCGAGGATGCAGCTTCCAGAAATCAAGGACTTTCTTGAAAAGGGATGGTATGGCGAAATAAAAGCCGATATAGCAGACTATATCAAGAAGAGAAACATCGCCACGACCAATAGAGAGAAGGTTAAACTCGATATTGAAATGGTGAAGAATGGAGAATTTGTCAAATCGGAGTATCATTCCACGGCAAAAGGCTCTATCTTTGCCACCGAGGAACTTCCGAAGAAGATTGATAAAAGCAACCTGGAGTTATCGAAGAATATCCAGATGGCGAAAAAGATGGTCAACAATGGTTATGATGTATATCTGCTTAGTAACCCCCGAAGCGGCAAGAGTGCGGACTTCATTTTCTCCAAAGGAGGCAAGGTATATTATACTGAGGGGAAGCTTTCAACCGGAAAGAATTCACTCGGTCATAACCTCGCAAAGGGAAGCACTCAGTCAGAAAGGATATTGGTTGACCTGACAGGCACCAACGATACCAACTACATCACTACGCGAATTGAAGAAGCGTTTAAGAACAATTCAGACTTGAAAGAAGTGATGTTGTTAAAGGGAGGACGATTGATTTCTATCATGGAGCTGACAGTCCAGAGAAAAGACTTTAATCGATACTTCAAACGAATATGGGAGCAGAAAAAATAATAGCCACTAAAATAGCGGCTACTAATAACTACACCTCCGTAGATATGTAGTTTCACGAACTTAATCGGTTTCGCTCGATACTATCCAAGGTTCATAAAGACCCTCTTCGTCCGGTAAAGAACTTCAGGTAATGGCTTGCGCCAATCCTGCGATGCAAAAGTAATAAAACTTTGAATATCTAACAAATGAAAGAGCAAGAAATATTGAGATTCGCCCGAAAAAGCATCTTCGACACCGTCAAAAGGCTTGGAGAGTGGAAAGGCTGCGAGGTATGGGAACCGGGCTTCTCTGACGGCCAGACGCGCTACATCGGCTTCCCGCAGTTCATCCTCGTCAAGGGTGATTATGTCCGCTGGACTGCCGACTGGGAAGAGAGCCGGGCGATAATGGATAAGTTATATTCCAATGAAGATGAATATCTTTCATATCGCTAATCTTTATCATAATCAAACACATTGTCGGCGATGACACTTGTATCTGGGTAAGATATTTCTTCATCTCCCACATAAATAGCAACACATTCGTCAATATAATTGGCACATATTGTAGCATTATACTTCGCCAACAGTTCTTTCAGTTCCGTGAGGAATTGTGTCTTTTTATCTTCCATGCCGCAAAGATAGCGTTTATTTTCGAGGTTTCAATCTCTGCTCTATATATTTCAGGTATTTCTTATGCAGCGAAGCGTTGAAGGTCTCGTTGTTGACCACGAGGTCGCAGAGCTGTGGATTGATGGAAGTCAGCGAAGACGAGAATTTCTCGGCCTGTCTTATAAGCTCACGGAATCCGGGAGGCAGCACCACCCCGCCGAGATTATGCTTGTTGCAGATGTCCACAAGCATATCTGAGATTTCAACGAGGAAGTCCGCCACAAGATGCGCTTCAATCATCAGAGGGATGAGTCCCAATTCGTCAATCTGTTGCTGCGACAGAACCTCCTTGACCGGCTTGGGCTTCAGGGATTCCTCGTATTCATCGGCCTCCTGAATCATCCTCTCCACCATCTGGATTTCATTGTGGAGCTTCTGGGCCTCCATGTATTTGCCGGAGCGGAGTAGACGCCCACGGCGTCCCTCCAACTCGTTGAGCTGCTCTTTGTATCTCTGTTTGCGTGTCATTGTTTTTGTTTAATGGCTCCCGGCGGCGGTGTCGCTCCACTGTGGTTCTCCACCGCCGGGATGGGTGTTATGCTTCTATTAGCGGACAGGGGCGGTAGCTGATGATTCTGTTCCCACCTGTCTTGTGGGTATAGACGTAACATTTAGCATCCTCATTAGCTTCGATTTTACGGGTCAGCTCGCACGTTACAGCCCATTCAGCACAGATGTTGTTAAATACTCTCTTTGCGGCCTTTAAGTTGGCACATACATAGGATAGACCGCCAGCCGTTATGACATATACTTTCATAGTTTTTCGGTTTAGAGGTTAGACTTCTGCTTGCCTGGCGTACATTGAGAGAGGGAAGGGAGTTATTGCTCCATATTCCTCAATATCTGCCCACCCCATTGCATTGCGGAGGTGTGCAATCATATTGTTACTGTATCGGGATGCGATTTGTTTCACCCTTCCTATTTTGGCCAATTTATCATGGTCTGACAGATTGCTGTTCGCTATTGCGAATTGTATGCGCGTGGATTGTGCGCTGATTTGTTTGAGTGTCTTTGCCTTCATATTCTTTGCGGTTTTGCCATGTATACACTTGCAGGATATTGCATCTGACAGATGCTTTCCCAATCCCGGGCCTGCTGCTCTCTGGTTATACCCTCGGCTTCGCGCTGATGCTTGCCGATAGCCCTTATATAGCGGTGTTCTATCTCTTCAATCTTGCGGCATATAGCCATGAAGCGGTCGTAATCCCATTTTTCGCGGCGTGTTTTCCAGCCGTAGCCGAAACGGATTCTCTCGGTCTGTTTGCAGAAATCTGCTATGCTCTTTGTTCTCATGTCTTTACTAATTTGTTAACGGTATCAACCAAACAATGTAGGCTGGCTAACGATACCACATTCCTCGAATGCCTTCATGAGGGGCGTCTTAGCAATATTCTGTGCCATAATTGTGGGTTTTATGCCCGGAGTGCATTGACTCCGGGCTGATTGATGAAATTTCAGTGCTTAATTCGCGAATAATACTCCACACTCGTTCTCGGAGCAGACGCCTGTTCTGACGAGGCTTTTTCTGATAATGCCGATGATGTCCGATTCCACCTCGTCTTCATCCCCAGCATGATAGCAGGGCGCGTCACATTCACCATGGCGGCAAGTCTGTAATAGCCCGGCGCGGCGAAGTCCATATACTCCGAGATTTTGCCCTCCCGAACAATGAGAATCTCCTTGTTGTCAGCGATGACTATGATTCCGTATCTGCTGGTTGTGGCTTCCAGTGGATTTGCCACTCTGGGCTGTGTTACTGAGATTTTGATTGTTTCCATCATATGTGCTTATTAGATTTATTTTGATAGCGCAAAATTACAAACTATTATGATAATAGCCAAATATTTCGGCTATTATTTTTCAGAAAAAAATAATCTATTAGACGCAAATGAAGTGATTATCACCCTGTTAGCGCGTTATTTTTTTCTGACTCTTCCGGATAATCTCGCCTGAGGTTATCTTGCAGAGCTTATTCTCATACTGACCGCCGAATCTCCATAAATAGGTATTCATGGTGCTTTTTGCCACCCCGAGAATCTCCGGGGTCAATCTCTGGTACATGGCGGCTATGCTGCCAAAGAAGAACTCGCTCTTTCCATCGACCGTCTGGTCTTTCAATTCCACTCTGAAAACTCTCTTGCTTTCCATATCACAATCCTGCTATCAGATTAGTCAAAGGGCCAGCAACGGCCTCCCATGCCGTGTAGCTCACCCGGTCGATATGGCGGTTGTTCCTTATCAGCTCCCTGCCGAGTCTGGTCATGAAAATAACGATCTGCCTCTTGGTCAGCGGGGCTGTTGTCGTGAGATAGCCTCCGGCAATCTTGTCGGAATCATTTACCTCGATGTTATATTTTCTCTTCATAATCGTGCTTATTAGATTTATTTTGATAGCGCAAAATTACAAACTATTATGATAATAGCCAAATATTTCGGCAGATTTTTTCGCTCCAATCGGCTGATTTTTTGCTAACTGAGTGATAATTACTTGATTAGCGACTGAAAAAGTTTTCGACACTTTTTGCTGCGCTTAATAGATTTTAATAACTTTGCTCAAACTTAATGAACAAAAGTCTTTATCCATGGACAGGACAAAACAGATTATGAGACGGATGAAACCGAAAGTGAAGGCGTTCGGGTTCATCGAAAAGGAGATAAAGGGTGCCGCCGCCAAGATTGCCGGCAACCTGACGCTCGAAGACGATGCCTCAGAAGAGGATGTAAACGCTGCTATCGACGATGCGATTGACGCGGTTCTTCCTTACCTCGAACTCGGTCGGTCATACGCAAACCGCGTAATCAACGACTCTAAGAAGAACGATGAAGAGGACAATGGCGAAGACGGTGACGAAGACGGTGATTCATCATCGCAGCAGCCCAAAAGGAAGCCCGGCAGACCTCCCAAGAAAGATGATGCGGAACCCGCATGGTTCAAAGCCTACAGAGAACAGCAGGAGCAACGCTTCGCAGCTATCGAGGGGCAGAGAGTCACGGAGACACGCAAATCGAAGCTGGAGGCCATTCTGAAAGACTCCGGAATATTCGGCAAACGCACGCTCAAAAACTTCGCGAAGATGAAGTTTGAGAACGACGAGGAGTTTGACGATTTCGTGTCCGAGGTCGAAGAGGATTTGAAAGCCTATAACCAGGAGCTTGCCGACAAAGGACTCGGTGGCACACCTCCCGGAGCCGGAAACGGCGGTAAGGGCGGAGCAAACGAGCCGGAGCTGACCGATGCAGAATCCGAAGCAATCGCAAACATGATGTAGTCTTCAACGCCAAAACAGAAAAACATTCAACGCAAAACAAATGGCAGCAGCAGATTTAAACTTAACTGACGTAAAGTTCGACGATGGGCTTGAGTCTATCCTTATCCGAAGGAAAGGTGGGCGCATAATCGGAGGTCGAACGCTCAATATGACCGGATTTACCGACGACGTTGTCAAGGGCGGTCATATCATAATCCGCAGCACCACCGATGAGACGGATTATCGCCCCATGCCTGTTTCAAACGGCGCATTCGGCACTCTGACAACGGGATTCGAGTATGCCGGCATACTTGTGCGCTCTGTGACAAAGAAAGACCCGCGAGCCGCGATACAGTACGACGGGGAAATCAACGACAAGGCCATGCCCTACCCGTTGACCGACACACTGAAAACCGCTCTCAAGGCCGCGCTTCCCTCACTCTATTTTATGCACGATTAAAAAGAAAGGAGGAACAATAAATGATTGCATCACAATTCGCTGAACTGAACAATCGCATATTTCCCAAGCTTCAGAATATCGTGGAGACAGAGCGTGGCGAGCGCAACGGTCGCAAGAAGCGCACCTATCTCCACAAGACGATGCTCACGAAGCTCTATTCGCCCGACCAGACATGGAATGCGGCTTCGGTAGATACCCGCTATGTCATGGCCGACAATATCGCGATGAACTCGCCACTCCCCATCAAGAAGAGAGATTCAATCTCTTCGGCTTCCGGCAAGCTTCCCAAGCAGGGCATATCGCGCCCGATGGAGGAGAGCGATATCAACTCGGTCAACATCATGAAGGCGCAGGGCGGTCAATGGTTGCAGGTTGCGGCCAAGCTGACCCAGGACCCGGTCTTCTGTTCCGTAGGTCTCGACGAGGTTAATGAATACAACTTCCTCACAGCCCTCTGCGAGGGTATCGTGGCGGTTGAGGACGAGAACAACACCGGAACCGCGCTTCGCGTAAACTTCGGCTATCTCGACAAAAACAGCTTCGGCGTGGAGACCCCCGGCGAACTGACTCTTGACGATATAGAGCGCGTGCTTGACGCAGCCGCAGCCGCCGGCGACGTAATCACCACAATCGCCCTCGATGAGCAGCGATACAAGGCTCTCCGCAATACACGCGGTGCCAAGGAGATGGTTGCCAACTATCGCGGTCAGACATTCACCGACACTTCAACGCTCCCCGTCCCGAGCTCGTCAGCTTTCGACGAAGCTTTCAAAGACCAGTATGGCGACATAGACTTCCTGCGCATCAACCGCTCGTGTCTTGTCGAGAAAAACGGCAAGCAGAAGAGCGTGAAGCCATGGAACACCAACCGCCTTGTCTATCTGACAACAACCATGGTCGGCAAGCTCGTGTGGGGCACGCTCGCCGAGAAGACCGCGCCCGTCGCCGGTGTGAACTATCGGACCATCGACGAGTACAAGCTTATCAGCAAGTTCCGAACGACCAACCCGCTCACCGAGACCACAGCCGGACAGATGATGGCTCTTACCGTCATCGAGGGTGTTGACCAGATTTACTGTCAGGACATCACCGAAGGACAGGAAGTCAACACCACCGAGGAGGCAAAGGACACGACCGATGTCAAGATTACGGTATGGGATACGACCTACAAGAAGCCTGAGTTCATCACGGCTCTTAAGGCATACGTTCCCGGCATCAAGAGCAACGCTTCCGATGCGACTGTAATCAAGGCTGTCAACAGTCTTTCCGCAGCCGATGAGGTAGCTCTGAAAGCTGACGTAGAAGTTCATAAAGCACCTGCAAGCTCAGGCGCGTAAGAGATTAGGATATGAGAACAATCGCACAGACACTCAAAGACGAAATCGACTATCCCATCAAAGATGGCAAAATCGAAAACATGCTCATGCGCAGAGGTCTTGACGGAAGCGGCGAAATATCTGCCGAAGTCTTGAACTCGCCGGAGTTCAACGGTGCTGTTGCCGATTGCCTCTATTCTCTTGTCGAGGCTCCGAACTTCTCCGAGTCAGATATTTCAATCTCGCTCCAAGACCGAAACCTTATTCTCAAAAAGGCAAATGCCATATACGCCTCTATCGGAGAGGAAGAGAAGCATCTCGACCAACCCAAGGTGTATGTTGGCTGGTCTTAATTCCACCGATTATTCTTTTCATCTTATTTCGTTTTTTAGGTTTAAAAATGGCAGTCATCGAGTTAAAACCTCACTTGTTATCGTACCTCGAAACTACACCCGGTTTCGAGGACGATAACGGTGACTACCATGAAGGCTCCTCGAGCTGGAGCAAACCTCTCGAATGCCATGCCGTCCCGGCTGGCGCAGCCAATGAAATCACGTTTGCAGACGGAAAGACCTCTCACTACTCTTATGTAGTCAGAAGACTTGAACCGAACTGCCACGAGTTCCAAATCGGCGAGGATGTAAAGCTGATAATCGACGGAATGGAAAGGAAGTTTCAGGTCAAGGGATTCCACCGCTACCAACTGCAATCGAAGCTATGGCTATAAAATGCGATTCGCTTGACGCTTTCAACAAGGTTATGGACTTCATCCCCCGGATTCTCCATGAGGAGATTTTCAGGGCGTTGGCTTACCTCGGAGAGCAGTGTATCAGGAGAATCCGCGACAGAGCCGGAGATGACTCGTGGTTTGACCAGACTGGAAACCTAAGAAGCTCCATCGGTTATGCCATATACGGCGAGGGATGCAAGATTATCGAATCAGACTTTGCCGTGGTCAAGAACGGCTCCCAAGGAACATCCGAGGGAAAGAGAATGGTTGATGAGCTTGCGTCGAAATACTCCGAGACATACGCCCTTGTGGTGGTTGCCGGAATGGAGTATGCCGACGCGGTTGAGGCGAGGGATAACAAGGATGTGCTTGCATCTACGGAACTATGGGCTAAAGCCAAAGTGCAGGAATATCTTGACAAGGCAAAGGAGAAAGCTATAAGACGTATCACTAAACTGCAACAGCAGATGGGATTATGAAGACAGAAGTAGATATAAGGGATGACGTGTATTTTCTCTTGAAGGAATCAGACCTGATTGGAGAAGTCAGCGGAAAATTATCCAAGACGCTCCGTCCGGAAGACTCAGACAAGGAGGATGTAGTAGTATCTTTACTCACTCCTGTCCCATACAGGCAAGTGCAAGAGGTGTATCTCAACGTGAATGTATATGTCGCCGACATAAAGCGCGACAACCATTACGAGGAGAATACCATACGGCTGAGAAAGCTCATGACGCTGTGCAAGGATGTGTTCGGGCTTGCTGTCGGGAAGCCATACAGACTCACGCTCGAGGAGCAGAAGATTATGGCCGTGCCGGGCAGGAACGAGCATTTCATCAACAACAAGGTATTATATCAATATTGCAACGGATAACAACATATGAAGAGATTAATGTGGGGCAAGGCTCTCGCGGCCATTGCCAAGAAAAACGGAGCTACCTATGGTGAGTTCAAGCAGTTTCCAGAAATGGTAGAAAACTCACTCCAGCTCAATACAACCAAGGGCGAGAAAAAAGAAGCCAAGGTTGAGGGTGGCGGCGTAGAGGCTGTCAAGTATGCTGCCAATACATACGGACTCTCAGCAAGCTTCCGTCGTGGAAAGCTTGACGACGGAACCATGGTGACTTTCCCCTTCGAGGAGATTGACGGCGTGGTTGACGGCGTTTATGCACTCCGCGTTCAGCCGGAAGACAAAGAAGCCGGAGGTATCACCGTAATGGAGGTTATTATTTCCACAGAGGATACCCATACGGCTGCAGACGGCGCTATCAAGGTTGTCACCTTCGACTTTATCAAGCCGCCTCTCAAAGCAGACGGCACGCAGTCCCCGACAATCGACTGGAGCCCGATTGCCAATCTTACCGCTGCGTTCGCAACGAGTGCTGGATAACGCATCTGACCCATAATAATGCTGACGAAAGATAATCTGAATGAAGCTCTCGCGGACGCGGTCATGGATCGACCGCGGGAGTTTTTCATAGGCAAACATCGGTTCTGTCTGTGGTCGCCCACTCTCGGGATGTCGCTCATGCTTGAACGGCGTCTGTCGGCACTCGAACTGGACTATGGGATGCTGGGCAAGAATCCATCTATGGAGGCTTTGCGGATTATCGCTGTCAAGCGAATGGAAGTTTGTCAGATTCTCGCTATTCTCTCTCTGAGGGATTACGAGAAACTGAGCGATTCAAGAATAGTGGAAAAGCACGCCAAATGCTTCTCGAAGAATCTTTCCAACGAGGAGCTGGCGCAGCTTCTTCTCCTCGCTCTCACAGAACCCAAGGCTGATGTGTTCATATCCCTTTCCGGGATTGAGGATGAGCACAAGGAACAGTCGAGAATCATCCATCATAAGAACAAGGATGGACACACGGCGTCATTCGGAGGCAAGACAATCTATGGCTCGCTCATAGATACGGCGTGCGCCAAATACGGATGGACGAAAGAATATGTGGTATGGGGTATCGACCTTTGCAGTCTGCGGATGATGCTCGCTGACTCGGTCAATACCGTCTATCTCTCTGACGATGATATGAAAGCTTTGGGTAAACCTACTTGCGATGACGATGTAATCGGTATGACAGCCGATGACTTCGCCAAACTGAAATCAATGGACTGGAACTGATAAGGAACTATGGCAGATCTACACTTTCTGATAACGGCAGACAACGGCAACTTCATGCGTGTATTGCATGAGGTCACAGCCGGTGTGCGCGACGCCTCACAGCAGATTGAGGCTCAGGGAGGTAATATCGACAGAGTTATTTCCAACATTAAAAGCGGCATTGCTACTATTGGAATAGGAGTAGGATTCAAGGAACTTGCCGGGCAGGTCGCAAACACTCGCGGCGAGTTTCAGCAGCTTGAAGTCGCTTTCAATACAATGCTCGGCTCGGAAGAGAAAGCTACGTCATTGATGAGCCAGCTTATCAGGACGGCTGCCGTTACTCCGTTCGGGCTTCAGGAGGTATCAACCGGAGCAAAACAACTTCTTGCTTTTGGGCTGGAAGCCGAAAAGGTTAACGAGACTCTTATCCGATTGGGCGATATATCCGCCGGACTTGGCACAAATCTTGGAGACCTCGTATATCTCTACGGCACTACAATGGCGCAAGGTCGCCTTTATACCCAAGACCTCAATCAGTTCACCGGACGAGGAATCCCGATGATTGGCGAACTTGCAAAGCAGTTTGGGGTTGCCGAAAGCGAGGTCAAAGGATTGGTGGAAGCCGGAAAAGTGGGCTTCCCCGAAGTACAGAAAGTTATTGAGAGTCTAACGAATCAAGGCGGCAAGTTCGGTGGTCTCATGGAGGAGCAATCAAAGACCATCTCCGGTCAAATCTCCAATATCGAGGATGCTATCTCCACCATGTTCAACGAGATTGGCAAATCGTCAGAGGGATTGATAGATACTACTCTGAACGTCACATCCTCTATGGTAGAGAACTGGCAGACCGTTCTTGCGATTCTCGGAGACATCACCTTTGCATACGGTGCGCAGAAAGCAGTTCTTGCTCTTGACTCCGGATTTACAAAAGCAGCCACAAACTACGGCTATGATGCGGAGATAGAACAGCTCAAAGCATTGCTCCCTCTGAAAGAGGAGGAGCAGATGACCTCTTTGCAACAAGCGGTTGCATCTGGCAATCTGACCGAGGCTAAAGCTGCTGAAATAGCATCCCTCCGGGAGGAGGCTCAAGCACAGTTGTCGGCGTTGACAGCAATGGAGGCGGCAGCTAAAGCGGAGGAAACCGCTGCAACGTCAAAACTTGACGCAATCAATAATGAGATACTTGGCATAGAGGACCTGAAAGAAGCTCTTCTAAACCAATATACCGAAGCTACAAACGCTGGAGATGCGGAAAAGGCTCAGGCGATAGCCACCGACATAGCCTCGACTGAGACATGGCTCAAAGAGGAAGCTGCCAATGCGGCTGCGGCAGCTGAGGAGTTTAGAACGGCATCCACAAACGCGGCTGCGGCCTCGGAGGCACGTGAGACACTTGCTACCCAAATCAATACCGCAGAGACAGCAGGAAATACAGCGGCAACCGGAGTGCTTACTATCGCAAAAGAGAAGCTTGCCGTTGCCGTCGGTAAGGTTAATGCGATGCTGAAAGCCAATCAGTTTGCCATTGCCGCCGGAGCGGTTTTAGCTTTGGGTTATGCGGTATATAAACTCGCGACCTATCAAACAGAAGCTGAAAAGATTGCCGATGCCCATAAACAAACAACGCAAAATCTTGAACTTGAACTCGCGAAAGAGAATGAGCGATTAGAAGATTTAAACAATACTTTAAAAACATCAAAAAAAGGAAGTGAAGATTGGAAAGAAGCTAAAGATGAATTGGTATCTCAATATGGCAAATATCTCAACGGCATTGACTCAGAAATTGAAAGAGTCGGTTATCTGAGTGAATCTTACAAAAAACTCACAGAAGCGGTACAACAAAGTGTAGCCGCTCGTCAAATTGCAAAATTCCAAGAAGATAACGCCCCTAATCACGATGAACTTATTAAATCCATCACTGAGAAATTGTCTGGAGAGGTAGTTCTTTCTGATTTCTCAAGAGATAAAAATGGGCGCATTGTAGGTAATCGTTTCAGAAAGACTAAGATAGACAAAAAAACTCAAAAGCAATGGATAAAAGCCTTGATAAAAAACCTCTATCAAGGCGATGACTCGGGTATGACACCAATGCTTGAGGATTTTCTTCGAAATAATAAATCTGGCGTTTTCAGCATGGATAATTTCGGGGCAGAGGTCTTTAATGCTCGGAAAACACAAAATGAATATGATGCGTATTTAAAGGATTTAAAAGAGGTATACGGATATAAGGAAACATCTGATGAAAATAAGACATCGAATAAAGTAGTTAATGGTGATGAGCTCGATAAGAAGATAAAGGAAAAGAAGGCTGATCTTGCTAAACATAAGAAGGATAGCCAAAAATACAAGGAACTTGTAACAGAAATCAATGCCCTTGAAAAAGAGCGTGCTCAGTGGGGCAGCGAGTCCGACTTGAAGCAGAAGAAATCCTCCGGCATGACATCCGGGCAGATAGCCGCCAAGGAGGAGAACGCCGCCGGGAAACTTGCCGACATCCTCCGCAAGCAGGGGCAGGAGCGTCTGCGCATCGAGCAGGACTACGAATATGAGCGTTGGCAGAGCCGCATCAACCTCATGCAAGAGGGCGAGGCAAAGGTTCTCGAGCAGCAGCGTCTTGACTTCGACAAGGAGAAGACCGAACTGGGCCGACGTCTTGAAAATGAGCTGGAGGCGGAGCTGAACCGCCAGATGGCCGTCTTCAACGCAGAGCAGGACGCCCTCGCCGCCGGGAACAGGAAATACGCCAAGAAGACCTTCCGCGACTCCGACATCGACGAGTCCGCGATGAAGACCATACGCGACCGATATGCCCTTTTACAGGAAGACCTGACCAAGGCTCAGCGCAAGGCCGAGGCCGACCGCATACAGGCAGCAAAGGAATCGTTCAACGCCTATCTCAAGGAGTTTGGATCGTATCAGCAGAAGCGCGAGGCGATAGAGGCAGACTATGCGAAGCAGATAGAGGCTGCGCCTGACCAGGGGGCGCGGATGATGGCCATGGCCAACCGCAACAAGGCTCTGGCCGACCTCGATTTCAACGAGTGGCAGGAAGGTGGCGGCATGGCTCTCGCATTCGGCGACATATCAAAGCTATCGAAAGACACCATCAGTGGCCTTATCGACGATATGGAGAAGTATCGCTCCAAGATAATAGCCACGTTCGACCCCGAGAAGATACAGAAGTACGAGGAAGCCCTCAATAACCTGCGCATGGCCGAGGCGACATCCGGCTCATTCTTCGACGGCGACAACGACGTGCTGCAAAGCATGAGGGAGCGTCTTGCCATACAGCGGCAGCTGGCCGACGAGGAGGCAAACGAGGTGGAGCTGAAACGTCAGAAGGCAGAAATCGAGATGCGTCTTGCCACACTGAAATTGACGCCCTCGCTCAATCTCGGGACTGCGCCGGACGGTGAACAGATAGCGACATCCATAGCCCCGACTCAGGAGGATATTGTTTTGGCAGACGAACTGAGGGTGCAGCTCGACGCCATCGACAATGCCCTGAAATCGTCCGGCAGCAACAGCACACAGCTCCGGTCTCAGTTGCAGGCCCTCGGCAAGGTCAAGTTCTCCGACATAGGGAAATTCTCGCAGCAGATACAGAAGGCCGGGGAGAACGCGGCTGAGTTCGCATCCATATTCAGCGACGATGTGGCCGACGGCATTTCAGAGGTCACGGGTATGCTGGGTGGGATGATGGAAGCCTTCACCGAACTCACTTCCGGCATAAGGACTCTCGCAGAATCGGGCAAGGAGGTCGTGGATAAGACAGCCAAGGCTTCCGGCGATATTGTCGAGAGCGCGAGCGCGGGGATGGAGGCATCAGCCGCCTCGGCTGCGGGAAGTCTGTCAGCCATGGAGAAAGCCTCGGCGATTCTTGCAATCATCGGAGCCGCAATCCAGATGGCCACTATGATAGCCTCGCTGGTCAACCCCGACAGGAAGCATGAGAAAAACATCGAGGCCCTTCAGAAGCGCATCGATGCCCTTGACCGCTCATGCGACAGGCTCGGCAAATCAATCTCCAAGGCCTACTCTTACGACGCATCCGCACTCATAGGGCAGCAGGAGACGCTTCTGCGTCAGCAGAAAGCCCTCGTGCAGCAGCAGCTTGCCGAGGAAGAGGCCAAGAAGAAGACCGACGACGACAAGGTGCGCCAGTACCGCGAGCAGATAGAAGACCTCGACGAGGCCATAGCCGACGCCAAGGAGAGCGCGAAAGACGCCATATTCGGCGACGACCTAAAGTCGCAGATAGAGGATTTCGCGTCGGCCTACTCCGAGGCATGGAGCAGCGGAGAGAGCCGCGTCATGTCGGCACGCGACACGGTGCGCAAGATGATGCGTCAGATGGCGGAGGAGAGCATCAAGGCGGCGATACAGGGGAGCGGCGCGATGGAGCGCATCCGCCAG
Source organism: Porphyromonadaceae bacterium UBA7087 (assembly GCA_002493515.1). GTDB lineage: Bacteria > Bacteroidota > Bacteroidia > Bacteroidales > Muribaculaceae > Lepagella. Next base: position 18,584 of record DKYZ01000079.1, read on the forward strand.
ACCCTCGCCGACTTTTACTCCGACAACATCCTCACAGCCGGAGAGCAGGACTATATCTACGGACTGGCCGACGAGCTGCAGAAGGAGCTTGACGCGCGTTTCGGGCAACAGGCCGACCTGTTGTCGGGCACATACTCGCAGAATCCCACTGCAAAAGGCTGGGATACGTTCACGCAAGACCGGGCCGACGTGCTGACAGGTCGCTTCACGGCGTTCTGCGAGACCTCGGAGGCCATACGCGGCATCAACGCAGGAATCGCAGAGAGCGTGAAGTAGTCGCTCCTGCTGGCATCGGCGCAGCGCGACCTCATGCAGGACGCGCTCAACATCCACATCGTCAACATGGGTCATCTTGAGGCCATCAGCAGGAATACACGTGAACTCGCCACGATACGCGAGGATTTAGGTAAAATCGAAAGGTATGTCAGAAATCTGTAACGAGATAACAGCCAAGGCCAAGAGGCTCGGCGCATGCGGCAGACTCCGCGAGGGCATGGACCTTACGGGGCTTGCCAGTCTGCTCCATACTCCGCAAGGCAGGGAGTGGACGACCATCCATGACTTTCCCAAAGCCTCAGACCTCCTTGATTTTGACCGCGCCGATCTGGTGCTCCACCGCATATTCCCGGATTTCGCCGGAGAGGCCGACAACAAGGGCAGCGACTGGGTCTTCACAGGCCCGGGCACCGAGGCCACGGTAAAGGCAAGCGGCACGGATGCACTCCATCATATCACTGCCCTTGACGGCGCGAGTGTCAGGGTGGAGGCATCCGGCCATGCCGTGGTGTCGGTCGAGGTTTCGGCCACCGCCCGGGTAGATATTGTAAACACCGACAAAACAGCCATAATATCATGTCACAGATCGGTAAACTGAAAATCAACGGCAAGGACGCCTACACGACATGGGGCGTCTATCTGCTCGACGGAGGGGTGTCGGCCCTTATGACACCTCCTGCGGCCAAACCGCTTGTCACCAACAAGAGCCGATTGCAGCATGGCAAGAGGGTGACGCGCACCAATCCCGGCGGAAGCTCCCTGAAGCGCGTGGAAGACCGCGACGTGTCGCTGCCGTTCGGGCTGAGTGCCGACAACCGCACGCAGCTCAACACCCGGCATGAGGCATTTATCGCCGAGTTGCAGGCCGGAGAGGTTGAGCTGGAGGTCGCGGAGCTGCCGTCGGTGGTATTCCACCTCGATTTTGTCAGTTGCACGAGCTTCGGCCAGTACGCCACGCTTGCAAAATATGTGATACGGTTCAATGAGCCAAACCCCAAGGACAGGACATAGCCATGATAACGATTTACAGCCATGATTCAGAGGTGCGTTTTACCACCGAGATAAACGAGGGTAGCCGGAGGGTGAGAACCATCGGCGGCGACGATTACGCGCTGCTTAAATTCTCGACCGTGCGACCCGTGGGGTTCGCAGTGGGCGATTATGCCGACGTCCCGGGAGAGGGACGCATGACGGTGGCCTCGCTGCCGCAGCCCTCCTACAATACCGAGACCGGAGGCTACGACTATCAGCTGAGGCTGGAGCCGCAGTGGGCGCTGATGCGCAACCGTCTGCTAATGCTCAATCCCGGAGCGCACGCAGAGGTGGAGTTCCGGCTTACCGACACGCTGGCCGGACACATGCGCATGGCCATGAAGTGCATCGCCAGCTGCGGATTCACGTGGCACGACCCGGCAGACGGCACCGACATACAGTATACGGTGGACATATCCACCGACGCTGACCTTGTGGCGCAGGACGCACGGCTCATCTCATACTCATCCACCGACATATTGTCCGGACTGAGGGAAATGGCCTCGGTGTTTGAGTGCGAGGTATGGATAGAGGGTGGAGTGATACACTTCGGACGCCGCGAGCAGGGCGACATAGTGTCCTTCGAGCGCGGTGACAACGTCTCCGACATAAAGCCCTCCGGCAGGGACGGCTCACGCCCCACGAGGCTCTACGCTTTCGGAGGCACGGAGAACCTGCCCCCTTACTACCGCAAGAAGATGGTGTTCAAGGCCACGCGCGTAAGCGGCAGCGACGTCTATGACGACGACCATCCGCTGCGCCTGTCCATGTTCAGGAATGCGCTCCATGTGGCCGACCCGGGCGCGGTGGTCAAGTTTGACAACCTCGGACGCTCTGGAGGAGGGAACATGGAGGCTCTACCTTCATCCACGCTCATAACCGCGACCCAGACGAAGGCAGGGCTAAAGCACGGCTCCTATAACGTGAGGCTGTCGCAGTTCAGGCCCTATGTGGAGTTCAACGAGACGTCACAGAAATTCGCCAACAGCAAGGCCACGTTCCATATCACCTTTACCTACACTGGTGCCGACGGCAATCCGGAGAGCCGGGAGACTGTCTTCGAGTACTCGTATTTCCCACATACCGGGAAATGGAAGGCATCATGGCAGGATATGGTTATATCATTGCCGGTGGACTCAGACCTCACGATCGGCTTTTACCTGACGTTCCATCCTGCGGCCAATGCCTCGGGAGCGGTGCAGGCCGTAAGCTATGGCCCGTCACTGGAACTGACCTCGATAGCCGCATATGACTCGGTGCAGGGCATAACGCTGACCAAGGCCGACGGCAGCAGGATAAACGGAGTCGCCTTCAACGTCGGCAACAATCCCGATGTGGGCGTCATTCCCCTTCGGCTTCCTTCCGGCGCCTCGCTCGCAGTGGGCGACACCTTTACGCTCGACGGCCTCGTGAGGCTCAATATCCCCGGCTCGTGGTTCACGCCCCTTGACGGAGAGCCGGTGGTGGACGCGGTGGCCTCAAACCGTCTGCGCCTCCCTGTTGACACTCCTTATATAGATTATGGTGGCGCGGGCGCAGCGGGCGCGATAGAGCATGTGGAGATATTCGACGATGTGTACCCCAGACAGAGCAACACGATCAGCGGTGTATGGAGCTATGACGTGCAGAGTGAGAATGCCGACGGCTCACGTGTGACCGAGAGGTATTATTGCATTGCCTCCGGCACGCTGACCTTTGACTCGGATTTCGTCATCCCCGGCAAAGAGGGACTGAGGATAAAGTTTACCTCCGGTCTGCTCAACGGCATGACATTCGCTGCCGAGTGGCTTCCGCACGGCAAACTGGAGACGGAACATACCCCGGCGTTTGAGATTGTCGTCAACGACGATTTTGGCCGACGGCTCCCCAATACCGTCCTCAAACCCGCCGAGAATGATTCGTTCCTCCTGCTCGGCTGGGCCGACGACGATGTGCTTGACAGCCTTGTGGCGGCTGCGGAGCTTGAATTGAAAACCAAGGCCGGGGAATGGATGGAGACCAACATCACCAATGGCGAGACCTACGACTGTCCGATGGTGCCGGAGTCTGCAAATACATGGATGCCCTCTCTGGGTCAGCGCATACGTCTTCACGAGGCGTCGCTGTTTCCTTCGGGCACGTTCGTGAGCCGCGTCATCGGGCTTGACTATGCGCTCGACATCCCTTACGACAATCCGGTGGTGACGGTCGGCGAAAGGATTCCGGCCAAGAGGCTGGAGGGTATCGAGGAGCGTCTGCGCGACATGGGACGCATCGACGATTACTCCATCCCCGAGCCTAAGCCAGAGAATATCGCTGCAGCTGTGGAGTGCGACCTGTCGAATCAGAGCGACATGGTGGTCTTCAACGACTTCGGCGAGATCGTCGGGGGACTGCCATCGACGCAGGTGCAGATGTGGGTGGACGGCTACCGCTTCCATGACTACACTGTGGCTGTCGAGGGTGATTTTACTGGCATCGGGCTGACCGTGGCCGGGGAGACCGTGGCTGTCACATCGGCAGACCTCTCGATGCCTGCGCGGGTCGAGATTCCGGTCAAGGCCACCGTAAGAGTCGGAGGACGCGACGTGACGAGGACAATGGTGTTCACGCTGCTGCGCCGTCGCGGTGACGCGCGTTTTCAGCTCCTGCCGTCGGACTCAAAGATAAGGATTCTTTCCGACGGCTCGCTGCTCCCGGAGAGCGGGCAGCTTACATGCGGCGTGCTTATATCCGGGCAGGGAGAGCCGCGCGAGCTGACAGCGCAGGAAATGACAGACGCAGGGCTGGAGGTGGAGTGGCGCGACGTGTCGCTCATCGACCCCACAGACCCTGACGGAGGATGGCAGACCGGGACTCCGGCCTACACCGACACATCGGGAGCGGTACAGCTGCGCCTCATGCAGGAGGGAGTATGCATCGACCTCGAGACCGTCCCCCTTGTGGCCGACGGCAGGGACGGCCAGAGCGTCTACCTGCTCGACCTCGACAACGAGATGGACAGCGTGCCCTGCGACTCCGACGCCAATCCGGTGCCGGCCAGTTATGCGTGCCGCTCCGGCATCCGCGTCTTCTACGGCACAAAGGATGACACTGCCAGCTGGGCTTTCTCGGTTGACTCCACCTACGGCTGCTCGGCCTCGATAGACACAGACGGCAGGCTCGTCATGACCGGGTTTACGGAAATGAAATGCACGGCCACGGTGGTCGCCAGAAAGCAGGGATGCGCCGACCTCTATGCCACGATGAAGGCCAACAAGGTTATGGGCGAGGGGGGCAAGCCTCCGGTGATATACTCCATCGAGCCGACGGCATCGACAATCAGCCTCGACGCGGCGGGAACGATGAGACCTGCCACAATCGGCGCGAGGGTCAAGGCGGTCAAAGGCAACCTCATGCAGCATCTCAACTACGGCGTGGTGAAGTATCTCCTCGACGACGACGAGACCACGCGCACGGTGCTGCCCTTTGGCTCGATACCGGGCAATACCAAACGCATCACCCCGGCTGCCACTACCACCTCCGTGACCTTCGAGCTCTACGACCCGCTGGGCACAATCCTGCTCGACACAGAGCGCGTCCCGGTGGTCAGAGACGGAAGCGACGGCGACATCACGGCAGACCGCGGGCCGTGGACGCTCGGGGAGTCGTATTTCGCGGGCGACGTCAATCCCGCCACCGGGAAGCCGGAGATCTCCGACGCGTGGCGGTTCGGGTCGCGGTGGCGCTGTCCGGTCACGGCTGTGGCGGCTCAGAATGCCGACGGCTCCGACAACGGCCCGGGGCTCGGCAAGGGCTGGAAGTTTATCTCCGGCGCGGGGATGAAGCTGGAGTGGGCCGACTCCGTGACGCAGATATGCCTATCGCAGATTGACAGACTCGACTACACCAAGACGGTGGTTGTATACTACCACGGCGAGGACGTCACCGACCGCTGCGACTCCTTCGTGTGGGGACGCCGCACGATTGACGCCTACGGCAACGAGCGCACGGCCCTCGACGCGGCATGGAACGCGGCGCAGGAGCAGACCCCCGGCACCGAATCGCTGAGGCTCGACTCCACGACCCTCGGCCTTGACTCGGCGGGACTCTCCGGGCTTGAGATATGGTGTGACGTGGAGCTGACCGACCCCGACATCGCGGGAGCGGCCAGAAAGGTACGCAGAAGGATAACGACTTAAAACAGAAAATGACATGAGGATAACATCAAGGGCATCTGTACTATCCACACCGCTGACGGCGACAATGGCCATACTGGAGTCAGGCGCGCCGTCGGAGCAGGAGCATGACGCGATGGAGGGCTACGTGCCCGACTACACTGTCTCGCCGCTCGTGCTGACTCCCGACTTCCGAATCGACGACCCCGACGGACAGCTCGCCGGAGGCTCGGTCAACGCCTCGGCCTCGTTCCAGTGGGAGACCTCTGTTGACAGAGGGGCGTGGGCGGCGATACCGTCGGCCTCGGTGCCGACCACCGACTACACCTATAACTCGACCGGCGACGCCAACGGCACTCTGACATGGAAAGCCAACATCCCGGCTGGCAGCGTGCGCTCGTTCCGGGTCAAGGCTGTCTACACCGACCCTCGCACGGGCGACAAGATAACGCGGCAGGACGTCGTGTCGGCCTCGTGTCTCGGCATCACGGAGGGCGCGCCCAGGATAGTCATCGAGGGGACGCCACGTGCCCTGCGCTTCAACAAGGTGCGCGACGTGCTGGCCGACCCTACCGGGACAATCGCGATCAAGGCGATGCTCCGCTCCGAGTCCGGCGCATTCGTCAATCTCAACACCGACACCAAGTGGGGACTGAAGTGGCAGGTAATGCAGGGGGGTGTGTGGAAGGACATCACCGGGGCTGTGGCCGACCTGCAGTGGGAATTTTCCGTGGCCAAGGACGCGCAGTGGCTGACGCTGACGCTCAAGCGCATGGAGATGGCCGAGGTGACGCGCCTGCGTGCGTTGCTCTATCCCAAGTCAGAGCCGACGAAGATAGTGCGCACGGCCCACACGGCGCATGTGGCGTTCGTGCCGAGGCTGGCGCGGCGGCTGGAGATGTCGAAGTTCGCGCAGCCCGGACAGAGCGGCATTCCGGCGAAGCTCACACTGACCGACAGCCAGGGGGTGGTGGCCGATGTGGATGCTGTGGCGTCAACGGCATGGAAGACGTGCCAGGCAACAGCGTCCACCAACTATGACACGGCCTTCGCGTCAGCCCCGACCGTGGCCACCGGGGCGAGCGTGCGCCTGCCCTCGTCGATGGGCGCGGCGGGCATGGGCGTGGAGGTCAGCTCGGCGATAAAGGGACAGAGCAAGGGCATCACGCACGGCGGCAAGATACTGACGTACAACGGCAAGGTATTGACGCACAAGGCATAGACAATGATAATTAAAAGCGACAGAAAGATGGCAAGACTATCAGGGTATATCAAGGTAAGGCCGCAGACGGCGGCGATGCTCGGACTCGACCTCCGGGCACTCGGGAGGCCGCGGCTTCCCGACGGCAACGAGTTTATCACAATCACCGACTCCACACTGGTGGCTCCGGTAAAGCACTTCGCGCGCATCCCGGCGATGATAGGGGGCGTGCTGCTGAGCGCCGAGGAGCTGCGCATGGAGATGGAGGGCGGTCCTGCGGCGGAGCTTCCGTGGCCTCAGGACGAACGCTACACCGAGGGGCTTGAGAAGCCGGAGGAGCAGGAAGGAGGCCGGCCATGAGCAAGGTCATCGGCTCGATAGCGCAGGGCATCGGACTCGTGCGCGACGTGGGCAGTGTGAGCGTGTCGCTCATGTGCGACCAGGGCGACCTGTTCCAGAACTACTCCGGCGACCCGGCCACGACCCCCGACGTATATCCCGACTACTCGGTGGCGGCACAGCAGCGCACCGTCCGCACGATGGTGTTCTCGCCCAAGACAGGAGGAGTCGTGGCCAAGACCGGATATGAGGTGCTGGGCTGGTACGTCGGCGACACCGCCCTTGCGTTCGACTCGGCGGGACTCTGCACCGGTCTCGCATCGGGCGCGACAACATACGCGGGGTGCTTCAAGAAAGTGGATGCCGACGGCGGCTCGGAGAAGGAGGACCTGCTGATATGCGGCAACCTCGTGGGGCAGACCGGAGGCGCGGGCTTCACGCTCAAGGCTCTCGTCAAGGTGATCGACGCGGTGAACGGCGACACCAAACACTGGGCACACATCCCCTTCATGATGCGCTCGGTACGCGGCGACGACATCACGATGGAGATTTACCCGGTAAGCGGAAGCACCAACATCCGCAATCTCAATGACACGGTGAAGCTCGGCGTCCGCGCCTATCTCGGCCTGACGCCGCTCAACATAGCGCAGACGGTGGATGGTCCGGAGGCCGGCGCGACGGTGGTCAACCTCGGGACTAACGTTGCCATCAGCCACGGCAGCAACCGCAAGTACGGCATCAAGTGGGATATTCTCTCGGGCGGCTCGTTCAAGACAGTCAACGCTGTCTGCACTCCTTATGCCACCAAATGGCACTACCACGACACGCTCACGGTAGCGGCCAAGGACATCCAGTCACAGCTCACGGTCAGGGCGCAGCTATACTGCGTGTCCTGTCTTGCGAGCCAGACGGATGCGACGGGCATGCACGCATGGCTGGCGCAGGACATGATAACGGTCAACGACGACACAGACCCATGCGCGATAGTGCTGTCGGGCAATCCTCCGGACTTCATGATCCGGGAGCGTGACAACGCGCCGTGCGCGATTACCCCGGCTCTTTACCAGGGCGACTCGTTGGTGACATACGGCACGGGCGGGGCTACGCAGATGGTGTTCCACTACACCGTGACGCTGACCAACACCTCGGGCACGACGATACGCACGGGGACGGTCTATCCGGCGGGGCATCCGTCGGCCACCGCGGCCAACAAGTCGTTCCCGGTCACTCTCAACGACCTGGTTGACAACAACGACGCGGTAGTGGTGACGTTTGAGGCCATCGCTGATTGATTATCCATTTAAAAACAGATAAAACTATGGCAGAAACAATTGATTTGAACACGCTGACACCGCAGGTGGTCGCTTCGGGCGACAAGGTGCTCGGCGTCGGAAGCGGAGGGGGGCTGAAAAGCATCCCCATAAAGGACGTGCAGCTCGGGATGGAGAAGCGCGAGTATTTGATAAACGAAAGCGCTGACGGAGGAGAAGTCCGGATTCTGCTCGCCGACCTCGGGACCTCATTGAATCCACATACTAACATGAAGGGGTTCTGCGGATTTGTCAAAAAGTATAATACCGGCTATCTGTATGGAACTGGCATCTGCGTGATGAACGCCCTGCAGTCCTATCAAATTGGCGATTCTGGAGTTGTATTGAACTCCACGCTGAGCTGGTGCAGACCGTTCATAGCCAGATACCAAGGCAGATATTATGTCGGAATCAGATTTATGGGGAACTCCGGACGTATTACGCTTATCGGAGATTTCTACGATTGCCTTCCTGCGCCGATAATCCTCGGACAGAAGAACGAGAATAAACCGATTACGGACGCCGAGATTGTCATCGATGGCTCAGTTTGTACATGGGGGGGGGTAAGCCTCAGATTTGCAGATACTTACGCAGGTATGCAGAAAGGAGGGCGTCATGAGCGAGACCGTAGACTTGAAAAACGTTCTGCTGAACGCGACAGAGGCCACCTCCATGGCGGACACTGACAGACTGATGGCATTCGGCTCGGATGGCGGGTTGAAGAAGATAGGCAGAGGGAATCTTCTTGCAACCCTGCTGTTCGGAAAGTCGGCGACGGTGATTTCCGCGTCCACCGGGATATATTCATTCTCAGAATGGATTTATTATGTCAACAAGGAAATTGACGACTGGCCGAGCACGACCTATATGACACGCGGCAAAATCATGCATCAGATTGGCAAGTTGAAATCGGATAACCGGACTGTGGATTACTACGGCCTGATTCTTGGACCGTCCGCAGATAAGGCCAATAGAATTGACGTCATACCAATCATGGTCATCATAGACGGCATGATGCCAATCTGGAATCCCAATGCGGCGGAATCCCTGAAGAAAAATTGGGGGGGGGTAAACGCTTCATACCCAATGCATTACAAATTTCAGCAGAAAGGAGGTGGGTTGCGTGATGGCAGAAACAACGGAACTTACCAACAATTTGCTGAAAAGAGTGATGACAGACGCGATGGTGTTTCGTGGATATGTCAACGGAGATATAGAAAATTGCAGGGACTTTGGCGTATACCTGTTGGATGCAAGATGCACTTCGTCTATAACGCCGACTCCCATGTCCGGATGGAACTACGGCTATATGGAGGTGATGTATCGGGGCGGAGACATCATGCAGCGAATAACCCATATAGACGGCAGACATATCTGGGTCAGGATATATCGAGTTGGACAGTGGCAACCGTGGTATCGGATTATGCTGACAGAGGTGACATCATAGCATCGGAAAGGAGGGCGGCGTAATGGCAGAGACAGTAAATCTGAGCGACGTCATGAAGTCGCTGCCCTCCGCAACCGAAATATCCGGATTGAGCGTAATGCTGGCTGGTGCGGACGGATCGATTCGCAAAGACACCGCGAATGTCATCCAATCCAGAATATTTACGCCGAAGGTTGCCAATTTGGATGAGGCTGGACTAAATGGAGTATACAACATTTATTCTTCCACCGGTACAAAACCTTGCGATTTTGGGATTGTCTTGAGTTTCTCAGCCGGATCCGATACCTATCAAATCGCTATCGGATACGACGGACATTTTTATCTCAGATTGCATATAAATAAGATATTACGATCCTGGGTGCGAATTGGATAGACTCGAAGAATCTTGATAATAAAATATAACTAAAAAACCGAAAACAGAAATGGCAAAGAAAATAGCGACAATATCCACCGTCGTGAGCAAGGTGCCGCAGGACGGAAAGCCGGGGGCTCCGGGCACTCCCGGTTCTCCCGGCGCCTCTGCCGTGGCCTACTCGCTTGTCTGCTCCCCGACGGCTGTGAGGAGATATATCAACGGTGTCTCCCCGGCCTCGGTGACGGTGGCTGTCTACAAGACCGTAGGCTCGGCCATATCGCCCACGGCTGAGGGCACGCTCTCGGCTGTGAGGCATCTGACCAACGGCTCGTCAGAGACGGCCAACAACATCGCCCACACCTCCGGCATGGCCAGCATCCCCGTCGGCGCGACCACCGACCGCATGGAGCTGTCCCTTGTCGTAGGAGGCAAGACCGTGGCAAGGCAGACGGTGGCGGTCAACGACGTTGTGGCGGTCAACTCCAGCAACGCCCTCACGGTAGGCTCGGCTGTAATCACCCCGGCCATCTGGAACGTCAAGTATCTCGTCAGAACAGTGGTGTGGACAGCAGTCCCGACCACCGACAATCCCAACACCTACGCCGACATGGACACCGTGCCAGTGACCGAGAAAGGCGCGCCGTATACGATGACGCTGGAGAACGGGACAAAGGTCATGAGGGTCTCGGCCATGGTCGAGGAGATAAAGGGCGCGGAGTCGCGGATGCTCACGGAGGCGCAGCTCACCACACTCGGCATGAGCCTGCGATACAGCGTGAAGTACGGAAAGGGCGACGGAACACTCCTGGCCGCACCCAAAGATGAGGCTATGCAATACGGGTATCTCTACAACAACAAGACGCCCACATGCGGCATGCCGCTCTTCGCAGCGTTCACCGTGGAGCTCATAAGGACGCAGGCCGTCAACAACAAGACCGAGATAACGGTGGTCGCCGGGAAGTCGATAACGCCCCGTCCGATGTTGGTCAACAGAGCTCGCCCCGTGATGGTCATCGACGGCGCGACCCTTGACTTCCGCGTGCTCGTGGCCTCGATGCTCAACGACATGCTGCGCCCCACATCCGACAACAAGCTCAACATCCATATGTATGCCACCGACGGGACGGTGAGGGACTGCGCGGACTTGCAGGTGGCTCTCACGGCACGAAACACAAGCCCCAACACCTGCCCGACATGGGGCAACTCCGGGTCAAAGGTCAACCCCGGCGCTTTCGAGCCTGTCTCCGGCCTCTCGACAACTGTATCTTAACTGCATCCCTCACTGAGTCCCGAGC
>DKYZ01000061.1 GCA_002493515.1 Porphyromonadaceae bacterium UBA7087
TGGAGTCGCGGCAGAGGAAGTTGATCTTGATCTGAATGGGATAGCCCATCCAGCCGAAGATGTCGATATTGTCCCAGCCCTCCTTGTTGTCGTTGCGCGGGGGATAATAGTTGATGCGCACCTTGTGATAATACTGCGTGTCCTCGTCGTTGCCGTGGCCGTAGAGGTCCGGCTGGTCCTCAGGCACGAGAATGCTTTCGAGGGTGGAGAGCTTGCTGACCTCCTTTGTGCGGAAGTTGGCGGGCTCGTCAAGCACGAGACCGTCGCGGTTTCCGAGGATGTTGGTGGAGAACCAACCGTTCAGGCCGAGGCAACGGGTGCCGATGATAGGTGCAAAACCGGATTTCACCAGAGTCTGGCCGGTCTTGAAGTCCTTGCCGGCGATAGGCATCTTGGTCTTCTCGGCGAGCTCCCACATTGCGGGGATGTCGACAGTGGTGTTGGGAGCACCCATGATGAAGGGGCAACCCTCGGAGAGGGCAGCGTATGCATAACACATCGAGGGAGCCACATGCTCCTTGTCGTCAGCCTTCATGGCAGCCTCAAGAGCTGCGAGAGAGCCATGCACCTTCTCGTCGACGGGGACGTATACCTCAGTGGAGGCGGCCCAGAGGACAACGACACGGTCAACACCGGTCTCTTTCTTGAAGTTGCGGATATCCTCGCGGATCTGCTCCGTCATGTTCCAGCGGTCTTTAACGGTCTTGACATTGTCGCCGTCGAGACGCTTTGCATAGTTGTGGTCGAAAGCAGCCTTCATAGGCTTGATGGCCTCAAGCTCCTCCTTCACCGGAAGAATGTCCTTGGCCTTGAGAACCTCGGCATTGACAGCCGACTCAAAGGCATTTGCGGGATAAACGTCCCAGGCGCCGAACACGATGTCGTTGAGGTCTGCCAGGGGAACGATGTCCTTATAATGAAGATATTTCTTGTCTGCGCCACGGCCTACGCGGATCTTGTCATACTGAGTCATCGACCCGATAGGTTTTGCAAGACCCTTGCGTGTCATGAGCACGCCGGCCATGAATGTGGAGCTCACAGCTCCCAGGCCCACTACCAATACGCCCAGTTTTCCTTTGGGCTCCTGTGCTTTAGTTGCCATATTATTCTTTAAAAGTTTTTTATAGTCGTTTTTTTGACAGGACAAAAATACGCACGGCGACCATACAGAAAGACACCGTGAATCAGCCCTGTTGTGGATTCACGGCGTAAAATTATATCCAATTTCCAACTTGACAAAAAAATTTTTAATAAAATTTGACAGGCCAAATGTTAATAATTATTAATTATAACATATTAACCCCTTATATAGTCATAATTTGTTAATTTCGCCGCTTAAATGTTAATCTATCTTAACGACGCACGGAAGCATTTTGTCCGTTTTCAGTTAATTCGGAGCTGAAAACCGGCGGGGACGCATCCCGGACAAGCCGGCATGCGTCCCCGCCGATTAATAGATCTTACGGCTCAGGCTCCCTCCAGGAATCCGAGTATCTCGTCAAGCTTTCCGATAGTGGAGGGATAGAGGGTCTTGTCCTCCTCCTCTGTCCAGCCTCTGCCCTTTAGCCATATGGCCTGGCAACCTGCCTTCAAGGCCGGCACTATATCCTTTCCGTAGCTGTCGCCAACCACAAGCGTCTCCTCCGGCTTCACTCCAAGGGCCTTGACCCCCAGCATGAAAATCTCCGGATCAGGCTTGCGGACGCCCACTACCGCGCTCTCGATGATTTTCCTGAAATAACCGCGTATGCCGAAATCCTCAAGCACAGTCTCTATGTTGCCGTAGAAATTAGACACAAGCACCATCGGATACCGCTCGGATAACGCCTTAAGCACTGGCTTTGCCCTATCGACGCTTTCCCTGGCCGCGTCATAGCAATAACCCGCTATCTCGCGGCTCTTCTCCTGGATCTGGGCCGGAGCGAAACGTCCTGACTCACTGAGTTTCTGAAGCTCGATTTCGACCTTTATCTCAAGAAGGTCGCGGAAATCATGATGAGGCAGGATATGGAGAGTGCGGGCGAGCTCACGCTCCGCGTATACATATGCCTCCCGGAAAGAGGGCTCGTCGCATTCCACGCCAGCCTTCTGCCAGGCGGCCCATATCACATGGCTCCAATGGTCGCCTCCGGTGTCGAGAGTGCCTCCGTAATCGAATATGACACCCTTCACTTTGCTGAAATCTACATCCATAACATTGATTTTATTTACAGGCTCCGCGCTCCCTACTCATCATGGGGCGCCGAGGTCTCTAATTCCTTAACAAACCGGCGGCAGATTTTCTCGTGGCGACACATCATATAAATAAGGATTCCGTTGAGCACCGTAAGCTCGAAGGCAAAATACAGCCAGGGCATCCTGAAGACAAGTATCGCCGCAAACAAGGCGAACGTGCGGGTATTGAACGACAGGATATTGGTGTATTTCATCAGCGGACGGCTCGCGGCGCGGAAACGCTCGCGGAACGACTTCGGGATATCGTCGCCATATTCGCATTTGAGCACCGAACGCAGCTGCTGCATCCAGGGGGTGCGCTTCTCCTGCCCCACCGTGTAGTTGGTATAGAAGGCAAGGGTCAGCTTGTTCCAGAAATCCTTTTTCCAGCTCATGGCATGAAACTTCTTCCAAAGAGTATGGGCGGAATCAAGCTCGCTCCCCTCCTTTCCCTTGAGGAAATACAGATGGAACTGGCGGTAGTAGTCGCCCATGGCCGCCTGCACGGCATGACAGGCCCCCGTGGCGATCGCCACGACCCATATCACCCAGTGATGGGCCATGAAGAACTCCGAAGTGACGTTCTCGCGCAGACATATGGCGGCATAAATGGCGATAAACCAGAAGTCACCGCTCATTCCGTCGAGAATACGCCCCAGGCGCGAATACTGGTGGGTCATTCTCGCAAGCTGGCCGTCAGCGCTGTCAAACGAGTCGGCAAGCATGAGCAGGAGGGCTCCCAGGATGTTCCACCATATGTTGTCGAAATAGAAAAGCACGCCGGCCGCGACCCCTATGAAAATCGAAGCTATGGTTATGGCGTTGGGCGTGACTCCGAGCTTCTTCGCAAGAAGGGCCCAGCCATACCCGATGGGACGATAGAAAATAAGGTCGAAAGTCTCCTCAGTGTCCATCGACTTGAGGGAATCTCTGTAGGATGATTTTTTCTGCTGATTTTCACTCATACTCACTCATTCCATTGTTTTCTTACGATGGTCTTTTGCCGCGGCAAGCACACACTTGGCAATGAAAGGGGCCGCCTGCACCCGGCACGGCGCGAAGCTGGGCCAGTCGTTGAAATCTATTATCATGATGCTGCCGTCGGCTCCCACGATGCAGTCGCCGCCGTAAATCCTGACGTCAAGAAGCTCCGACGCCCGCTGACATATGTCGCGAAGCGCCTCCTCGCTGAAGGGAAGTCCCTGCGACTTGCCGTTTATGGCCTCATGGCCATACTTGCTGTGTCCCTCGTCGTATGGATAGAACCAGTAGAAGAACGGCTGCCCGCTGATTCCGTAGAACTTCACCAGGTCGCCGACAAGATGGCGGTTGATGACCGCCCTCTTGATGCCCCGGTAGAAATACTCGTGGAGCACCTCCTGCGCCTCCTCCGGATGGCGGCAGTAGCTGACGTCCTCCTTGTGCATGGCGTGGAAGTCGCCACGCTTTATCCAGCAGGAACCGAAACCGGCCTTGGCCAGGGCGCCCGTCACCGATTCGTTGGTGTTGACGATAAGGCTCTCCGGATAGGGAATATGGTTGCCTACCAGAATACGGGTCATCCGCTCACGAGTACAGTTCTCTATTCCGAAACCGGAATTTATGACAAGCTTCCCCTCCTCCTCGAGATGCTGGAGCTTCTCGATTGATTTCATCTCCCGGCACATGTTGAGAATCACATCCTCCTTTATGTCGGCCTGGCGGAAACTCTCCTCGTTGTAGACGTTCACCTCGCATCCGCGCTTGCGCAGCTGCTCGGCGGTAGCGTTGAAAATCGCGGCATCATTGCCTATATGGTTGGGGGAATAGGCGCCAGCCCTCATCACCCCCGCAATTTTAATCTCTGCCATATCTATGGTCAAAATATAATTTAAGTCGGAACCGGAGCCCGGTCATTTCCCTGAGCCAAGAAAAAGCTCCGCGCCCCGGATATCGCCGGCATGGTCAACATCCACTATCTTGCCCATCTCGTAGGCAAGAAGACGCTGACCGGATGCCACAAGCGCACGCTGATAGTTTCTCATTCTGGAAACGCCCCTCTCAAGGCAGTCGGCAAGGACGTCGACCGCCGGTTCCGAAAGGCCGTAGATTCCTCCCGAGACATATCTCGCCTCCTCCCAGGGAGTGTCGCGGAACGCCAGAATACCCATATCCCCGTCTGTCTCGACATACAGAGGCTTCTCATCATCGATAAACGAAGTGACGGCCATCATTCCGTCCACATCAGGGCCGGCCGCCGAGTATGCCTCCACGTATTTCCGGAAATCATCTTCACGGAATATGGTGTCGACCGTGGTGACGATAAATCGGCCTTTGCCCCTGAGCATGGAGGAGAGCTCATAGAAGCTGTGCATGGAGGAGGGGGTCGACTTCACCACCATCTCCAGCGGGACGTCGAGAGTCGGCGCGAGCGCACGGAGATATTCCGCCACTTCCGGCATTCTGTCGTTGACAATCACCGAGATGCTCTCGGCGCCGTTGCGACGGAATATATCTATGAGGCGCCCTATCATGGGAAGCCCCTGAATCTTGACAAGCGGCTTGGGAAGCGCCACGCCCTCCTGCGCGAGGCGAGAGCCCTCTCCGGCCGCGATAATACCGTAATGCATCCTGATTTTATGTTTCGATTGCAAGTTGTTCTGTAAAATTCATTCCCGCCTCAGCCCTCGCTGTCGACTTTCGAGAAATCTATGGTCTTGTCGGCTCCGCGCTCCACGAAGTTGCGTCTCAACGGATTGGCCGAGGCTGCGTCGTAGACGGCACGGCGACGGAAAATGTCGACGGCCTCGAAAATGGCGTGACGCATCGATGTGGGGTCAGCCTCGTTGCGCCCGGCGATTGCGAATGCAGTGCCGTGGTCGGGGGATGTTCGCACGTAGGGAAGACCGGCCGTGAAATTCACACCCTCCTCCGCAGCTATTGTCTTGAAGGGGGCGAGACCCTGGTCATGATACATCGCCACGACCCCGTCGAACCCTGCGAACCGGCCGGAGCCGAAGAAACCGTCGGCGGCATAAGGCCCGAAAGCGAGCAGACCCTCCTGCCTGCATTTCTCCACCACCGGAGTTATGACCTCCTTCTCCTCAGAACCCAGAAGGCCTCCGTCGCCGCAATGAGGATTGAGCGACAGAACCGCTATGCGCGGACGGTCGATAGCGAAATCGCGCCTCAGCGTGTTGTCGAGGGCGCGCACGGTGCGCTCCACAGCTTCGGCCGTTACCGCTGCCGGGACATCCTTCAACGGCAGATGGGTGGTTACAAGCGCTATCCTGAGCATATCGTTGAACAACAGCATCAGAGCCCTCTTTCCCCCGCCGAGCCTCTTCTCCAGGAACTCCGTGTGCCCGGGGAACGAGAAGCTCTCCGACTGGACATTCTCCTTGCAAATGGGAGCTGTTACCAGCACGTCGATCTCGCCGGCCTCAAGAGCCGCAGCGGCAGCCTCGAGGGCCGCTACCGAAAGGGCTCCCGCCTCTGCCACAACCTCTCCCGGTTTGAATGCGGAAGAGCCCTGGCCGACATCCACAAGATTTATACGTCCCGGCTCCGCCCCGGCGGCAGTGTCGACAGGACTAAACCGGAAGCCCTCTATGCCGAGCATCTTTATCCATTGCTTCGCCACGTCGGCACATCCGAAAATCACTGGAGTGCATAGCTCCGTCATACCCTCCTCGGCCAGGGCCTTGAGCATCACCTCATACCCTATGCCGTTGATATCTCCATGGGTTATACCAACCCTTATATTTCTCGCCATTTCTTTCTAATTATTCTTTTTACCGGCAAGCATTCCGCAAGCCGCCATTATGTCCTCGCCACGCGAGGCCCTTATCGTAGCCGTGATTCCCTTCTGGTTCAGAAGATTGCGGAACATCAGCATCCTGTCTTCCGACGCCGGACGCAGATCCACACCCTCTATGGCATGAAAGCGAATCAGGTTGACGCGGCACTCCATGCCGCCGATGAGCCTGACAAGCTGCTCGGCGTGAGCCACGTCGTCGTTGACCCCGCGCCACATTATATATTCAAGCGACAGACGCCTCTGATGGCTGAAGTCGTAGCTTGAGAGAAGCTTCATCACGCTTGATATCGGGAAAGCCTTCTGCGCCGGCATCATCGACTCCCGCTCCACAGGATCAGCCGTGTGGACACTGACAGCCACATGCACCTGCGTCTTGTCAAGAAGGTCCTTGAGCTCCGGAAGCTTGCCTACTGTGGAGACCGTGATTCTCTTAGGACTCCAGGCGAGCCCCCAGGGAGCCGTCAGGATCTCTATGACGGGAAGCAGGGCCTTCATATTGTCAAGAGGTTCCCCCATGCCCATGAACACTACATTCGTGAGAGGCGCCATCGGCTGGTGGCCCGGCTCCGGAGCCGGGGGGATGCTCAGTATCTGGTTGATTATCTGCGCCGCCGTCAGATTTCCCTTGAAACCCTGCTTTCCGGTGGCGCAGAAGTAACAGTTCATCTTGCAGCCTGCCTGCGACGACACACAGAGCGTGGCGCGATCCTTGTCGGGGATGTAGACCGACTCTATGTATCTGCCGGGCGCCACCTGGAAGAGATATTTCACGGTCCCGTCGACCGACTTGCGCGACGCCACCGGCGCCTCTCTGCCCACCACATAGTTTGCGGCAAGCCACTCGCGGTTCTTCCTGGAGATGTTGATCATTTCGTCAAACTCACTTACCCCTTTGGCATACAGCCAGTCAGCAAGCTGTTTTCCGACAAAACGCGGCATTCCCCCGCGCGCGGCCACTCCCTGGAGCTCGTCGAGGGTCATCCCTATCAGAGGAGGACGGACATCCATATTGTTGTTTCTTGTTTCTGACATAATCGAGATTGTAAAAAAAGAGAGGGTCATCACCGGCATACGGCGACGACCCTCCCGTCTTATTTCTTATCCGAGGGCTGAGAGGCTCAGTCGCCTGCCTCGAACTTATAGATTCTGTTGTCGAGTCTGGCAGCGCCGCGCATCATAGCGTCCATGTTAGGATTGACCATCTGGAAATACTGCTGCTCATACTGCTTGTCGGTGAAGGGGAACTTCTCGCGGGCATTGCTCTTCACCATGAAGGCATAGACACCGTCGTCGCCCTTCACTACCTTAACTTTCTGCGAAGGCTTCGTGCCGACGATAATACCTGTCACCTTCGGATCGCGGACAGCGGCGTTGTTGCCGAAGCGGAACTGCGCTGCCTGACGGGGAGTCACTGCCATTGCCTGAGCCACCGACTGCATCGAACCCGCCTTTGCCTGATAATCCTTCACCCAGGCATCGCCTGCCTTTGAGTTGCGTGCCATCTGAGTCAGGAAATCCTTCACAGAGGGGTTCGACATGGGTACGAAATCCTCATACTCTGCCTCCACAGCCGCTGCATAGAGAGCAGGCTGGCTGGCGTCTTTCGACTCGTAGATATGGCTCACCTCGCCAGGCTTGCCGTCGATCATCGCCCAACGAACCACCTGACGGCTGTCGGGGAAATATATCTGCATGCCGTTTACGCGGGGAACGGCAGGTGTGGACTGCGTGAGGCTGTACTGCTCAACAGTGTAACCGGCCTTGGCGGCGTTAGCCTTGAAATCCTTGGTGTTCTTGTTCTCCTCCAGGAATTTCTCAAGCTTTGCACGCTCGTCGGATACCGTCTTCACGCTGGGGTTGAGGTTGTAGGTGACAAGCTCATACTCATATACCTCCACGGGAGCCCTTCTCTCGGACACCTGTGCGAGGACAGCTCCCTGCTCATTGCTTACGAGAGTGATGAAACGTCCGCCGGCATTGAGAAGAGTGTCAAGCTGACCCTGCTCCAGGGCGCCGGTGCGGCCATCAGCCGTAATGAGGGGAATCCACTGTTTTGTCTGCGCCATTACGCTGTCCATGGGGAATGTCTTGGATACCGAATCCACCGACAGACCGCCATTGAGACGCGCAAGAACCGTAGCGGGAAGCTTCTGTCCCACTACCTGCACGAGATTGAGCTGGATGGAATCCATCGCCATGGTGCGCTTGCCCATCTTGACCACTGTGAAGCCCTTGAGGTTCTCGGTCACCATCTTGACGGAATCCTTGGGAGCGTTAAGCACGTATTCCTTGACAGCTCCTGCGGGAAGGTCGGCGGCGCGAAGCTCCACACGCTCCGATGAAACGCCCTCTTTGCGGAGCTCGCGGCTGAGGGTTGCGGCGCTGTCGCTGAGAGCTGCCACGGTAGCGGCACCAAGCTTCTTGGCGGCTGCGCGGTCGGCAGCGGAGGGAGAGATGCGCACAGCTATGAAGCTGACATCCTTCGTGGTCTCGTTCACCTTGAAGCGGTTCTTGTATTCAGAGTAGAGGCTCTTCAGATCCTGGTCGGAAACGGGATATTTCTTCTCGTCGAGCTGGCCGTAAGGCTTGTAGGCCACCTCCACGTCGGATGTGTTCACGTAATCGTTGTAGAGGGCGCGCTTGTCAAGGTCGTTGGCCTTGACAGTATTGTAGACGAGTTTCTGGTAAGTCTGACGCATCACCATAAGCTTCGTCTCCTCCTCCATGGCTACCCAAAGTCTCTGGAACGGAGCCATCTGCGCGTCGGTGAGACCGTTGCGCTTGGGATTGAAGATAATCTCATAAGCCTGCTGGGGAGTCGAGACGCTCAGGCCGGAAGCCTGGAGCTGACGGATTATGTCTCCGATGCGGGGATTGATGGGATTGTCCATTATATAGAAACGAAGCTGCTCCGCAGTGGCACGGATGCCGGCCTTCCGGGCGGCGTTGTCGAGAAGGGTCTCGCTGACGAGCTCCGTCAGGGCCATCTCTGGAAGCAGCTGCATATCGAAGGATGCATACTGCTGGGGGTTCTGCTTGCGGGCCTGCTCAAGACGCTGGTTAAGCTCCTCGCGCTTGCGCTGATAGAGGGAGAAATCGATCTTCTCCTTACCTATTTTAGCCACTGTCGTGTGGTCGCCCAGAAGATTCTGGCTGTTGGTGATAGCATCACCGATAATAAACGCAAGCAGGGCCACGCCTATCACTACGATAAGAAAGACCGACTTGCTTCTGATTTTCTCTAAAGTTGCCATTTAATTATAGCTTGAATATAGCTGGTTGTTTATTGATTAATTCTTTATGGAAAAGCAGCTGCCGGGCTCTTCGGAAGCAATCCGGAGTCCGCGGCACATGCAAATAAGCACGCAAAGGTAACAATTTTGGTGCAATTCCCCAACAATCAGCGTTTTTTTATGAAAAATTTATCCTTTTTCAGAGGCTGACGGGCGTCAGGCGAGGCCAAAAGCGGCCTTTATATCCTCTACCCTGTCAAGTTTCTCCCAAGTGAAGAGCTCCACTTCCCTCGTCTCGGTGTCGCGCGCGTCTTTGTAGGGAAGCGTCTTCACCACCTTGCGGCAGTCGCGTCCCATATGGCCGTAGGCCGCCGTCTCGCGGTAGATTGGCTCGCGCAGCCTGAGCCTCTCCTCTATCGAGGCGGGACGCAGGTCAAACAGCTCCGGAATGCGGGCAGCGATGGCTGCGTCGTCGAGGCCGGCGGCTGCTGTGCCGAAGGTATTGACAAACACGCTCACCGGCTTTGCCACGCCAATGGCATAGCTTACCTGGACAAGCATCTCGCGTGCCACACCCGCTGCCACCATGTTCTTGGCTATGTGGCGGCAGGCATAGGCGGCCGAACGGTCTACCTTCGAGGAGTCTTTTCCAGAGAAAGCGCCACCGCCGTGAGCTCCACGGCCACCGTATGTATCGACGATGATTTTGCGTCCCGTAAGCCCGGTGTCGGCATGGGGACCTCCGAGCACGAACTTGCCCGTAGGATTGACATGAAGCACGAGACGGTCGTCGAAGAGCTTCTGAATCCTTTCAGGAAGCTTTGCGATGACGCGAGGAAGAAGCACCTCCTCCACATCCTTGCGTATGCGTGCGAGCATCTCCGCATCGGCGGCGTTGCGGGCCTCCTCCGTATCCTCCAGCGGCTGTATGAACTCGTCATGCTGCGTGGAGACCACTATCGTGTGTATCCTCGCAGGCTTGCCGTCAGGTGTATATTCCACCGTCACCTGGCTCTTGGCGTCGGGACGCAGGTAAGTGGTCAGCTTCCCCTTGCGGTAGTAGGTCATGTCCTTCCCCTCACGGCGTATTGCCGCGAGCTCGCTCATCAGCATATGCGCGAGTTCAAGAGTGAGCGGCATATATGAGTCGGTCTCGTCGGTGGCGTATCCGAACATCATGCCCTGGTCGCCGGCACCCTGTTCCTGGTCAACCGCACGGCTGACGCCACGGTCGATGTCGCCGCTCTGCTCATGTATGGCCGTGAGTATGCCGCAGGAGTCGCCGTCGAAACGGTATGCTCCCCGGTCATAGCCGATATCCTTTATAACGCCCCTCACCACAGCCGGCACATCCACGTATGCCCGGCTCGACACCTCACCGGCCACAACAACCTGCCCGGTGGTGCACAAGGTCTCTATGGCCACATGGCTTTTGGGATCAAGAGCGAGAAAGGCGTCAAGGAGAGCGTCGCTTATCTGGTCGGAAACTTTATCGGGGTGTCCCTCAGAGACAGACTCCGATGTAAAAAGATAGTTCATATTCTTATTGTTTTATCAGTATTTACAAACACACATATATATATAATAAAAGCATCCGGAAACCGCCGTAGTGTCGGAAATCCGCATGCCTGCAAAATCGGGAGGCTCCCCTCCCGGTAAATACTTATGAATGCGATTTTAGCATTTTTTCAAGTGGTTGCAAGCAGCCAAATTTCTCCACTTCGTCCGCAACCCAGCTAAAGCCTGGTTCCGTCCTGTCCCAGAAGACAAAAAACGCGGTGTCTAAGACTCCGCGGATTCTGTCGGGGTGAGGCGACTCGAACGCCCGACCTCTACGTCCCGAACGTAGCGCGCTAACCAACTGTGCTACACCCCGATTGCCTCGGCTCATCCGCCTTAGCGGGTGCAAAGTTAGCAATTTCTTCCGGCTCACACAAGTTTTTTCAATGGAATTTGACAAAAAAATCCGTATTTGGCTTTTTTCTCGTTTTTTTTAGCTAATTTTGGAGCGGATTACGGGGGCTCCCCCAATCCGTCTTACTTAATTTACACCTATATCTATCTTCACTATTTTTTTACCGATATGACTCTATTCCAGATTCTAAGCAAAAGCATAAACCCGGAGTCGCTGCTGATGGGCATCGCGACTGTCCTCGCCGGCACTGCCGCCGCCGGGCTGCACGGAAACCTCGAGATCCTTCCGGCAATCCTCTGTATGCTCTTCGCCGTCTTCGCCCAGGGCGCCTCCAACCTCGCCCACCGCTACATGGACTACCGCACAAACTCCGGGGAGAACATCGATGACAACATACCCCGGGAATCCGACAGCGGCCTTTCGGTAGGACTCATCCTCAAGGAAGGATATTATTCCATGATGCTGCTGGCCACTATGATCGGATGCGCAATAGCCACCATGACCGGCTGGTGGGCATTCGTGCTAGGACTGATAATCTTCATTATCGGCTGGGCCACAAACGCCGGGCCAATGCTCGTGCGCACCCCCTGGTCGCTTCTCAGCACCTTCCTCCTCTTCGGCCCCATCGGCGTGATCGGGACATCGCTGGTGCAGTCGCTCCACGAGGCCACCGACCCGCTTGGCTGGTATGACCTCTCGCCGGCCGTCTTCATCGGATGCGTCATGGGCCTGATGGCGACCAACTGCCATCTCGTCTACAATTTCGCCACCTACCGTTCGGACCTGCGAAATTCCAAACGGACTTTCTCCATTGTCTTCGGACGCAAGGCCGCGAGAATACTCTTCATCATTATCGGTCTGTCGGCGTTTTTCCTGATGCTGACCATGTGTCTCACCCTCAAGCCCGAAAGATGGGGCCTCGACATGATCGCACCCTCAATATCGCTGATTATCAACGTATACATATGGTGGCACATGAAATCCACATCGCGCCATCTTGCCGTGCAGCTGATCGACCTCAGCATCTTCAAACTCGTGATTCTATCCGGCCTGACACTCGTCTTCTTCCTCATAACCGGCGACCCCGACGACTCCAACATGACCTTCTTCGGCTTCTGAATGTGAATTCGCACGGGCACAAGTTTTCTGAATGTTCAATAATAGGTTCGCAGATGCTCGGCATCGCGTGTGAGGCGGAAAAAATCGCTCTGAGTCTCGCGGAACTGAACAATCCTTCCGAATAAACCCTTCCGTCTTTTCCCTCCCGTAAAGAGTTCCCCCTGCGGAGCTTGCAGCGTGCAGAACGGCTCCTTCACTCGTATGGAAATCCCGATGGGAACAGAATGGGAAGCTACCCGAAAAGTAAAAAACTTGTAATATCGGAGTAGCAGTTGTCGGAATCCTTCGAACTGCCGTGTGGGTAAAAACATAGGCCGTGCCGTAAACCCTGCTTACGACACAGCCTCATGCTTTAAGATGATTTATTATTCTTTTTTATTGAAGTCCCTTATCCTGTTTCCACGGTCGTCTGAAATCTCCAGAATATTGTCCATAAGGAGATATTGAAACGTACCTGGAAACGGCCATACCTTCTTGTCACCTGAGACATAGCTGACTATGAGAATGTCTTTACCATCTGAGTTTGTACTAGTCGACCAACCACATTTCATGGAATATGTGTTGTGTTGCATGCCTGAGAAGCCTGCATCCCCACCAATAAGACCCGTATAGATTGGGTAGGATTCCTCACGAACAATCAAACCCTTATTGTCCTTGTCGAATTTCAAGGTAATTATCTCTTCCTCATACTCACCATCCTCAGGACCCTCACTACGGTACTCATAAGTCCAAGTGCCGATTAGATCATTTGAAACCATAGGCTCATCGTCATCACCCCCACAAGACGAGAGGGCAGACGTTGCGAAAAATAAAATGATCATGCCAAAATAATTGGCAAGCCTGAAAAGCACATTGGCTGTTCTGCGCTTTTCCACGTCTGTATTATTATTCATAATGTCATGGAAGGTCATATAGGCTCTCCGGATTAGACCGATTTGTTTGAAAAAGAAAAAGCGTGAAAGCCTGTATCTGGTGCTCCTTCTTCTGAAAGAGGCTGTCGCATTGCCCGTTTGAGTAAAAGAGCAACGGTGAAACCTCACGCTGTATGACATTATAGAGCCGCCCTATCTTAATTAGGTATTGATATCATACACGAAAGACATCTACCGTCACTTATTCTCGACTCAAACTAAAGAATTTGCGAGATTCCTATCAGTCAAGAAAAATCGTTGATAAACGCTTTTTAATATGTCCATATTTTGTCCAACACACCTAATTTACAGCCGCGCCGAACGTAACTGCTGCAAATTTACGAATAATATCCCATTCAACCAAATATTCCGACCATATTTTCTAAAAAAATAAAATACCAGGCAAATAAATCATCTCCTCACTTGAAATATTAAGTCATTTTGCCATTACGGCAAGATTTGGGGTTTACAGATTGATTATCCCTCATTATAGCTATCCATACCGAAAAAATCGGACTTTCTACAATTCTTCGTCGAGAAAATTGCGTGGCGGAAGGTCAGGAGCGCTTTTCTTTTTACTGCCGTCGGAGCGTGTTGATTTCCGCTTCTTACGGCTGCCTGACTTCCTTACGTCGGCGGAGTCACGACGTACACGAACCGCCGCGTCCGAGTCTGCCGTCACGAAACGGCCGTCGTCTGTCATAACCTCCAGCGGCGGCGCCATCGGCACCGAGGCGTTGCGGCACGTCCGCATGGCGTAGCCGCAGCCTACGACAAGCAGCGACACTGCCGCCACCGTGAGCAGACCGCGCCTCTCCCTTGCTGTCACCGGATTCCTTCCCATGGAGTCGGACGGTCAGAAGGGATAGCCTATGGCCAGATGGAAGGCGAAGGCATCCTTGAAGGGGACGTTGAAGTAATGGGGAGTGCCGTTGCTGTAAGGGGTGTGCAGCCCGTAGCCGAGGTCGCCGCGTATCACCATCATCCCTATGTCAATGCGCAGACCGATTCCCGTGCCGAGGGCGATATCTTTGAAAAACGTCTTCCCCCTGAGCTTTCCGCCGGGACGCATCGGGTCATCTTTGAGCAGCCATATGTTGCCGGCGTCAACGAACACCGCGCCATGGAGCACACTCACAATGGGGAATCGGTATTCCGCGTTCATCTCAAGCTTGAAGGTACCCGTCTGGTCGAAATAGCCGTTGCGGTCCGTGACCGGCGGACGGTAGCTGCCCGGGCCGATGGAACGCACCGTGAATGCACGGATGGAATTGGCGCCCCCTATGTAGAACTGCTCGGAATAGGGCACCTCCTGCGAATTTCCGTAAGCATGCTCCGCCCCTATCAGGATTCTGGAAACAAGCCAATGGTCGGTGCCTCTGATCAGACGCCTGTTGTAGACGAGCTGCACCTGCCCCTTGATGAACTGGGAGAACGGGATTCCGAAAAGCCTCTTCTCCCCTTTCACTCCGCAGGCACGCCATATCATGTCGAAGATATTTCCGCCCTCTATCACGTTAGCCGTGAAATTGATGCCGTTGATGCGGGCCCGCTCGAAAAACTTGTCGTAGGTGTATGTATAGCTCATCTGGGGGATGAACTGGTTCTGGAAGCTCAATCCTACTGCGGGATTCTGCGCCATTATGGAGTCGAATTCATGGGTGGTAGACAGCAGACGGTTGTACGAAAGCTTGAAGACGGTCCACTGGTTGAGCGCGTGGCGCGTGGCACGCCATTCATAGGAGAAACCGGCGTTGAACTCAACCAGTTTGAAATAATGCGGACGGTTGAGAAGGTCGACACCAGCCGAGATATTGGTCCAGTTGAGCTCGCGATGGCTTGTCTTGAAGAATCTGGGAGCGAGCAGGCGCGGGAAAGAGAGGGTCCCCGTCAGCCCCAGCTCGTAGCTGTTGAAGACGCTTCCCCGGTTGCGTCCCGTCTGCCATTCATAGCTGCCGGTGAGCTGCACGCTCAGACGCTCGCCGCCTCCGAACAGATTGTGGTTGGTAAGGCCGAAAGTTAGACCCGGACCGATGTAGCTGTTCGACTTCGAGGTGGCGTTCACCTCGATAGATGCCTCCAGAGGATTGTCAAACTGGCACACGATATACAGGTTCATCGTCGGGTCGTTGCCGAGGGTGTCGGCTGGCATCGGCTGGATCTGGATATTGCTGAAGATGCCGAGGCGCGACAGACGGTTCTGGGTGCGGTCCATGTCGCGCACAGAGAAAATCTTGTTCTTGCGGAAAGTTATACACTCGGGAATCAGCTTCTCGCGCAGCTTCGCGGGGCGCATCACTATTATGTCGCCCTTGGGGCTGGAAATCGTGTCGGGAGTCCCGGGCCTGCGCTTGCTGCGACGCAACACGTAGGTGGTTATGTCGCCGGTGCGGTACTGCACCTTGGCGGCCGGAGGAGTGTTCGCGGCCAGGGTCATCTTCACCGCTATCTTATGGGGCGTTATGGTGGAGTCGGCAAGATACTCTATGTATTCGGGACGGAAGTAATAATATCCCCTGTTGCGCAGACGGTTGGTGATACGTATGCGTTCCGCCGACAGGGAGTCCACATTGAAAATCTCCCCTTTCCGCAGATATTCGCTCCTCCTGGCGAGGGAATCGATGAAATGACACAAGGGGGAATCCTTGTCGTCGATATAGATTATGGAGTCTATCGGATATGGGGTGGTGACATCAGCGGTGTATGTCACCTTCGCCATCTTCTTGTTCTTCTTGTTGTAGTCGAGGCTATAGGTGACGTGAGACCCGAAATATCCGCTGTTGGCGAGAATCTGCTCGAGCATCTTGACCCGCAGGGAGGGCTTGACGTCGGATATGAGCACAGGCTGCTGCACCATGCTTCTGTAAAGCCAGCCAATTATTCCCTTCGCGTCCTGGTTCCAGTAATTGTAGACCCACAGCCCGACAGGAATAGGCGACTTAAGGTAGGGGGAGCCTATCTTGAATGGCAACGCGTCGTTGGGAGCGACGTTTATGGCCTCCTTGAGATGGTCCACAAGCCCGGAGGGGAGCTTCTCCTCCTTGTCAGGCGTCAGGATGTCGAACTTCTTCACTCCGGTATAAAGCACCTCTTCGTCAGGAATCCTTCTCGTGACATTACATGAGGCCAGCGTCAGCACCGCGAGCAGGGCCGTGAGCACACGCATGAGGAGACGGGAATATGTTACCTTTCTGTCACTTCTCATTTTCATCATTCTTATGGGCGTCGCCGCCATTGTCATTTACGCCAGCCTTACCACTGACGGAATCTGTCTCCTCCTTCCTCAGCGCCGCTCCGGCAGCCACAACGGTCGTGTCGGAGTTCTCACGTCTGCGTCCACGCCTGAAGCGGAAAAGATTGCGTAGCGTGGCGAGACGGCGCTTGAGCACGAAGCCGACACCGGTCTCGGTAATCTCGCCCTCAAGGATGCTCTCGTATCCCTGGTGACGGAATATCCGGGCATACATGGTGATGTTCTGAGTCTGCTTCAGTATATACTCGAAGGAGATGTCGCTGATCAGGTTTTCGGAGAAATTCTCGTCGGCCGAGGCGTCCGTGGAATAGTTGCCCCCGACGCTGATCTTGAACCGGTTGTTGAACAGCGATTTCGACACCTGGTAGCTGTAGCTCATGGTGGTGGAGTTGTCGCCGTTCACCATCTTGTCATACTGGTCGACTCCGAACGAGAGGTCGACTCCCCGGATGTTCTGCGCCGCCCAGGAATTCAGTTTCCCGGTGAGATAGCTGTAAAGCATTCCCGAGGTAGGCCCGCTGTCGGTCTTGACTCCGTTGGCGGTATACTGGCCATAGATGAACAGGCTCATTGCCTGCTGGCTACGCTGGTCGGCGCTCATCGACTGCAGCTGGTTCTCTATCCCTATGTCGTTGTCCGCCTTGAGGTCGAATTTAAGCGCGGGCTGCGACAGATAGCCCCCCACATCCATCATGACCACGAAATCGACAAGACGCGAGTTGCCGTTCTCCACCACGTTGGCCTTTATGTTGTCGTGCGCGCTCACCGAGAGCTGGGGATTCATTATGTCGCCCGACCAGGTGATGCTGCTCGCCGGATCGAACGTCATCATCTTCTGCCCGATCGGAAGGCTGTATCTCGCGAATCCCTCCCCTGTGGTCAGAGTCCCGTTGAGACGCATGTCGCCCATATAGTTCTGATAATAGTTGAGCGAGCCGGAAGGCTGCACCTGCACCTTGTCGGTGCCGTTGCCGCTGAGATTCACCGTAGCCTGCATGCCCGGCTGCAGCGTGAGCGAGGCAATGACGCGCATGTTAAGCTGCTGAGGCACACTGTCGGCCTTGGCCACCTGGGTGGTATCGGAGAAAACCACAAACTTCACCACATCGTCGGCATCGGTCACATTGACTTCCGGGCCAAGTGTCTGGAGGGTGTACGTTATGTCGGTAGCGCTGAGCACGGTGGCATTGGCGTTTACCGTGAAGTGTTTCATCGGCCCTCGCGCCGAGGCGTTGAGATTGAGGAACAGTTTGCCGTAGATATCCGTGCGTGCCCGCTTGTCGTTGGCCACGAGCTGGATGTTCTGGGCATTGGCGGAGATATCGAAAGAGACGTCGCTGAACTTACGCGCATTTATCGAGCCGTTGACAGTCAGCGGGTTGTCGTTCATCGCCCATATATCGTAGTTGTTGAATCCCACCACGTTGTCGGCCACCGTGAGCGGCTCCTCGTCGAAGCGCAGACGTGTCCCCGACATGGGGATATAGACGTTTACTGAGTCACATTTGAGCGACCCGTTGAGAAGAGGCTCGGTGAACGAGCCGGTCATATCCATCTCCCCGGTGAGGGCACCGTTGAGCACGGCCACATCCTTGCCGATGAAGGCGTTGGCCACCGATATCGGGAAGTGTATCAGTTTCAGGCCCATCTCCTCGGGAGAGAGCTTGCCGACGGAGTCAGGCACGAGACGCACATTGGCCGACAAGGCATCGCTGCCATCTATCTTCAGAGTGGCTTTGGCCTTGGTGGCGCCGCTGTTCTCGAGACCGGCCTCCAGATTCATGTCGAAATCCCCTACCCTCACGCGGTCGTAGCTGAAATCATGCACGCTGAGCGTGCCTCCACCCTCGAAACCGACGTCGCTGTAGCCGATGGTCAGGTCGGAATTGACTATAGCCGTTACAGGAGGTGCGTCAACAACCATGCTCATGAAATCCTGCACCCGTATGTTGGAGAGATTCACCTGCAGCTCATCGTAGCCGTTGGCCGCGGGACGTGTTCGCATGGCGATGGAGCTCTCACGGCTCCTGGCCTCGAGATTGGCGTCGATGCGCCCGTTGAAGGCGTATTCTATGTGGTTGTCAAGATTGATGGTCCAGGGAAGATAAGCGATCGTGGCCTTCAGCGGCGTGAAGTGGAGGTTGACGGCGGAGTCCATCACGGCCACGGTGAAACCGAGACGATAACCGGTCTCTCCCTTCTCGTTACGCTGTGTGAGCGAGGCCAGGGCTCGGTTGGAGCCGACATATCCGTTGAGGTCGACGTCGGCGAGCTCGGGGAGATTTCCCTTCCTGTTGCCCAGGTGCATCTTGTAGTCAAGAAGCCGGCCCCTCTCCCGAAGCGTAAGCGACATGGTGTCGAGGCGCATGGAGCCTGTGTTGAGGTTACGCGCGTCGGCATATCCGTGGAGCAGGCTGTCATTCCGGAAAGAAGCCCATATGGTGTCAACACTCATGCCCTGGGCGTTGAGCACCTGCCCGGCGAGCCCCTTGCCGGAGGCTGCCACGTCAAGGCTGAACGGAGGCAGACATTTCTGCAGCACGTCGAAGTCGAGCTCACGGCGGTCGATCTGACGCATAGCGGAGTCGGCCGCCGCCGTGAATCCGTCCACCAGACGCTTCAGCCCGGAAGAGCTGGAGAAGTCGAGGCTCGTCATGTTGGCGGCCACACTGGCGGCCACATTGTCGGCAGTGGCGTCGATATGGGCCGTGAGTGCGCCCGGAATACGGTAGAACTTATTGGCTAGTGTCCACTCAAAGTCGGACACCTTCATATCGGCGTCATACAGCCAGCGTTCCGGACTCGCCGAGCCCTCTATGAAGATGTTGCCCCGGCCTCCGTTCTCCTCCTTGCTGAGGCCGAGGGCATACAGGTTGGCGTTGTTGATATGGCCCCTGATGTCAAAGGTATACAGATCAGGCGCCACAGTTCCGGCTGCATCAAGATCGAAACTGAGGTTTGTGTTTCCGGAATTTGCCGTCAGGGTATAGGCTCCGTCGGAAAGAGTGGCGACCGCACTGATGTCTTTCAAGACATTCTTCTGGTATTCTATTGAACTGAGACGTATCTCGGCGTGGGTCCTGGCAGCCGGGCGCGTGGGGTTGAAACCTGCTCCGTCGGCATCCACCGTGGCGTATACACGTCCTATTCCGAGCGTGGGCATTATCTCCGCCACATTGAGCCCTCTGGATTCCACATGGGCCTCATAGCTCTCGGCATTCATGCTCACGTGGCCGAGGGCGGCGAGGGTGCCTCCGGCGGTGTGGAGCCCGAGATCGGCTCTGTATGTGCCGCAGTCGGCTCCGGCAGTGCCCTTTATGGAGAATGCCGGCACGTGCACCCCGGTGCCCTTGAGCATATGCGATATCATCGAGGTGTTGGCCACCTCGCCGTCGATATCCACTCCGGCACGAAGTTTCTTCAGGTCGAGTGCGTTTTTCGCATATCCTTTGGCCGCCAGACGCACGAAACCGTCGATGCGTGCGTCAAGACGCTCGATGGCGACGTCGGCCAGGGTGCCGACGGCCTTGAGCCGGGCCACCAGGGGATTGCGGTTGGGAAGCATGGCGGTGTATGTCTTCAGCGCCGGCATGAACGCCTCGACGTCAGGCATGCCGAGGGTGGCGGCCAGGGTCG
The DNA here is from genome assembly GCA_002493515.1 of Porphyromonadaceae bacterium UBA7087. Lineage (GTDB taxonomy): Bacteria > Bacteroidota > Bacteroidia > Bacteroidales > Muribaculaceae > Lepagella. Next base: position 20,081 of record DKYZ01000061.1, read on the forward strand.
CGTCGACAGGGGCCTTTGGATTCAGCTCCATCAGGGCGAAGGGGATGCCGGCGGTGCCGGATATATCTGAATAAGGAGTGCGCACCTTCAGGTCGCGCAGCGTCAGGCCGGTGGAATCCACGCCGACAAAACCTGCACCCTGCGTCACATAAAGGCCGGAGCGCTCACGGGCCGTGAGGCGGGTTATGGGAAGATTCACTGTGGAGGCCTCGTTGTAGAAATTCCTCAGACCTACCGCCACTTCGGACAGCGATATATATGAGGCATCGAAACCGGGAAGCGGTTTCGCACCTTTTGTGGCGTAAACCACGTTGAAGCCGTCCAGGGCGATGCTGTCGGCAAGTATCCGCATGGGAGGCCCCGGAGCCGAGGTGTCGACAGGCGCGGGATGCTCCTTCACATATTCGGGCGTAGGCGCGATATAGGTGAAGTTCCCGTTGGCCACACCGAGGCTGGAGGCCGTTATCCTGTTCTCGCGAAGATCCACCACGCCCTTGCGCAAGGAAACGGTGGCGGCATCCATATACATCGTGTCGATGGTAGGCAGCATCGACATCGCGAACCGGAATTTCTCCAGCCGTATGTCGTTGGCCTTGATGAGGAACGGAGTGGCGGCAGTATCTGTCGGAGTCGGCTTTTTCTTCCACACATCCATATAGAGTTTCAGGTCGCCGTCTTTCACGACAGCCTTGTTGAGCGAGATCTCGCTCGTGCGGATATTGGCGAAACTCCTGTCGTCGGCATCGAGGTGGCCAGCGCGCACACTTAGTATCATCGATGAGTCGGGAGAGACCATCCGGTAATAGCCATCGGTGAGCGACAGTCGCTTGGGGCGCACATCGAGCGCGAGAAGCGGCTTAAGGTCTATGTCGGCCACCACCTCTTTCGCATTGACCATTGTGTCGGCATGCTGGTCGAGCACCGTTACACCCGACAGGCTTACGTTGAGCGGGAAACGGAGCCGGAACCTGTCAACCTGGATTTTAATTCCGGTGGACTTGTATACGTAGTCGCAGGCCTTGTCCTTTACAAAGGTCTGTACAGGAGGTATATAAAGCAGCACGACCGCGAGCACCACAATCATGACAACCGAGACTACGAGCCATATCAGTGTCTTGAGCGTTCGTCTTAGCCATGTGGGCTTTATCCAATGCGACTTCGGCCGACCCTCCGGCGTCCGGTTGTCAGAAGCCTGGTTGTCGGGCGTCGGAGCGCCGTCGGCAGCCATATTATCATTTATTTCGGTGTGGTCTTTGTCCATCTGTTCTATTCAGGCGTTGCCTCGGAACGGCCCGTTCGGCTCCCCCTGGAACCGTCGCAGCCGCAGCCTACGGCAAAATTAACTCTTTTTAAGGAACATTCAAAACATTTCAAAGGTTTAGACACTCCCTATTTTTATCCGGTAAATGATTTAGTCAAAAACATTGCCGCGATAAGGGAATCTTGAAATTTTTTTCTTACATTTGCCGTGCTATTGCAATATCCTCCTCCCGGAGGGTACATATATTTGAATCTAAAGACCAATAACAATATTGAGGAACACGTCATGCAACGTATCGTAAAGACCCTGACGCTAAAGGATGACCCCGAACTGATCGGGGAGTACCGCCGGGTACATGAAAATATCTGGCCGGAGATAAGAAACGGGATTCTCGAGGTCGGTGTCACCACTATGGACATCTATCTTCTCGGCAACCTTCTGGTGATGATTGTCGAGGCTCCCGACACCATCGACTTTGACGCCGCCTTCTCAAGGCTCGCCGGCTTGCCCCGGCAGAAGGAATGGGAGGAATTCGTGGCGAGATTCCAGAACTGCGGGAAAGATGAGTCGTCGGCGGAGAAATGGAAAGTGATGACCCGTATTTTCAAGCTATGACCATGCAGCGCATCTCAAAAACCTTCGGACTCCAGTTCGTCCTCGTCAGTCTTCTTTTCCTGCTATGGGGAGTGGCCAACAACATGAACGACACGCTGCTGGCGGCATTCAAGCGCATCATGTCGATGAGCGACCTGCAGACCTCGCTGGTGCAATTCGCCTTCTATGGCGCCTACTTCTGCTTCGCGCTGCCTGCGGCGCTCTTCGTCAGGAAGTTCACATATAAGGCGGGAATCCTCCTCGGGCTCGCTCTTTATGCCGCCGGCACCATGCTGTTCCTCCCTGCCGGCGACGCAGCCTCCTACCCTTTCTTTCTCGTGGCGATATATGTGATGGCGGGCGGATGCGCTATACTGGAAACCACCGCCAATCCCTACATCCTGTCGATGGGCGCGAGGGAGACCGCCACACGCCGCCTCAACATCGCCCAGACTCTGAATCCCATAGGCGCGATATGCGGCATTCTTCTCAGCCGCCACTTCATCCTCTCTGAACTGAATGCCGCCGACGCGGCCGAGCGCGGCTCGATGTCGGCCGATTCGCTGCTGGAGATGCAGCACCACGAGCTTGACGCCATATCGGGGACATACATGATAATAGGAGTCGTATTGTGTGCGCTCTTTATCGTGATACTGCTTGCCAGAATGCCGAAAGACCGTGATGATTCCGCATTGGCTCCCATAAGGGCGACGCTAAGCAATCTTTGGAAAAACCGCCGGTACAGATACGGCGTGGTGGCGCAGTTCTTCTATGTAGGCGTGCAGACATGCGTCTGGTCGTTCACCATCCGCTACGTCATGGCTCAGACAGGATGTCTTGAGAAGGATGCGTCGATGTATTTCCTGTATTCAATCATCGCCTTCGCCCTGTTCCGTATCTTCTTCACATGGCTCATGAAGTATGTGGCTCCCGCGAGACTTCTCCTTTTGGCAGCTGTCGCCGGGCTTGCGCTCACTTTCATCGTGATGTCTTTCCACGGCATGGTCGCCGTCTCGGCGCTTGTGGCAATCTCGGCTGCCATGTCGCTGATGTTCCCTACCATCTATGGAGTCGCGCTCGGCGATGTGGAGCCCGCAGACGCCAAGATAGGGGCTTCCGGTCTGATTATGGCAATCCTCGGCGGAGCGTTGCTCACGCCTCTCCAGGCCCTGGTTTCCGATATGGCGGGAATCTCCATCTCTTTCTGCGTGCCTCTCTTCTGCTTCCTCATAATCCTCCTTTATTCAATCTATCTGATGCAGCGTGCCTGCGTACATCACAACTGAAATCATGACAAAAAAAGTTTTCGTCTCCGGCTGCTACGACATGCTGCATTCCGGCCATGTCGCCTTCTTCAAGTCAGCCTCAAAATATGGCGACCTCTATGTGGGAATCGGTTCCGACAAGACAATCGAGGAGCTGAAACACCGCAAGACGGTATATTCCGAGAGGGAACGTCTGTATATGGTCAAGGCAATCCGCTATGTGAAGGACGCCTTCATAAATCCGGGGTCCGGGATGCTCGACTTCGTCGACACCATGGATATGGTGAAGCCGGATGTATTCGTAGTCAATTCCGACGGAGGAAGCGATGTGAAACGCAGGCTGTGCACCGAGCGCGGCATAGAGTACGTCGAGCTCGAGAGAGTGCCTGACGATGGTCTGGAGGCGCGTTCCACTACCTCGCTGCGCAAGGGTGTGAGGTCCGGCCTTCCTTACCGCGTCGATATCGCCGGCACGTGGATTGACCAGCCTTACGTGTCGGAACACGGTGCCGGGTGGGCTCTGACCATAAGCATCGAGCCGACGGTGGAATTCATGGAGCGTGGCGGAATGTCGACCTCCACCCGAAATGCCGCCAAAAAGATCTGGCCTTACGAACTGCCCGACGGCGACGAGGAGATGCTTGCCCGTCTGCTGTTCTGCTTCGAAAACGACCCTGAGAACAAGGGACACATATCCGGGGCACAGGATGCCATCGGCATCTGCATGTCGGGGCTCAACCGCCATTACTACGACGGCCACTACTGGCCATCGAGAATCGAGTCGTGTCATGACGAGGAGATACTTTCGTGGTTGGAGAGCCATGTATGCCTTGTGCCGATGTTTCCGCGCCGTCCCGGCTGTTCAGTTGTGGACGGCAAGGACATAACCCCGGCAAAGGTAAAAGACCTGACCGAGGCAGCCGACCGCTGCTGGGCCGCGATAATGGAGAGGAATCTCGGAGCTTTCGCGTCAGCCTTCATGGATTCATTCAATGCGCAGGTAGCCATGTTCCCCGCCATGATGCAGCCCGGTGTGCAGGAGCACATCGACAGATGGAGCGGCAAGGCGCTCGCCTGGAAAATGCTCGGCGCCGGAGGCGGAGGCCATCTCGCCCTCGTCATGGAAAGCATCCCTGAAGACGATTCCGTGATACCCATAAAGATACGCCGCCGGGGAATCTGACATCGATTCCCCTGACTTTTTGCAAATGGCCTAAATTTCAGTAACTTTGCAAAAACAATGACTATGGAATACATAAAACGCAATATCGACCGGCACCTCCTCGACTGGAAAAACAGTCCATCCCAACCTGTCTTGCTCCTGCGTGGAGCAAGACAGGTTGGGAAATAAGAATCCGGATTATCCCGCTCTATGCCCTCGAACGCCTCAACCAATACCTTCAGCGCTGAACTTACCCATTACACAAACCATTCAACCAAAATCAGACTAACACCATGCCACCGTCTGAGTTTTGAAGCCCATTTCCGATTAGTCACCATTCATCCGTGGGTTGACGGCAAGGGACGAACTGCAAGACTGCTGATGAATATAATCCAACGGCAATTAGGACTTGTTCCCGAAATATCCAAATTTTTGGAGCATCTGAGGGCGAATCTACGTTATGAAACTGATTTTGAGTGGCTATTTCAGCAGTCTTCTATCGTTGTCGCCCCTTTCAAGTACGCTCATCTGATGGATGGCGATTTGGTTGAGCTTGATCAGGCGCTCCCGCAGTGGCATCCCATGTTCAATAAACACCGCATTGAGATTCTCCATGTTGGAGAGGCATATAAGTTCATTGACAGAGGCGTAATCCCGGATATTTCCTTTGAGGTCGGGATTGGCTTCTCGCCACTGTTTTGCTGTCATGCCGAACATAGCCACATTCAGCACATCGGCTTCATTGGCATATATGATACTCGCCTGAGCCTTTGTAATCTCGGCCGGTATGAGATTATGCTTGATGGCATCGGTGTGGATACGATAGTTTATCTTGGACAGCTCACGTTTCGCAGACCAGCCGATTAATTTCCAAAGCCTCTCGATGATGTTGAGGTTCGGGGAATACGGAGGCAGGAATATGAGGTCGATTCCGAGTTCGGTCGCCTTGTCTTTTACTGCCTGACAATGCTGGTAACGCGCGTTGTCAAGGACTATGGAGACAGGGGTGTCACCCGATGCCTGCCTTACCTTTTCCAGGAAGGCTTTTGTCTGGTCGGCATCAACATGAATCATGGAATGGGACTGTATGATGTCAAGAGAGAACGGATCGACGCATCCGAGAAGATTGAAGCGGTTTCTTCCTGCTCCGGTCTTGAGGTAAAGAGGCTTCTTACACCACACATGGCAGGTGAATGCCTCCAGTGTGAAATGGACGGCGTCCATGAAATAGAGCTTGCGTTTACCGTCTTAGGCCTCATCCATAACCGGTTGCAGTGCGGAAACCCATTCGTTCTGTTTCTGTGGACAAGCTCTGCCCGGAATCGGCTGTGTCTTTATGAACCGCAAGCCGCAGCGATGCATTATCTCCCTTGTCCATGTCAGGCTGAACACAATGCCGCTGATGTCCCGGATAATATCTGCGGCTTCGGCAGAACTTCGGGGTGGCTTGGATTCCAGTCTGCTGGAAATCTCGTCCATATGACCCTTCAGCCGACCGGGACGACCCGGAATGGGAGCGACTCTGAGAACGGAATCGATTCCTTCGTTGTTATACGAATGAATCATGCTGTCAACGAAGTTGCGGCTGCATCCCGCTATTGCAGCTAAACGCTCGCTACTCAGCTTCGGTTCAGACATTTTGGACATAAGGGCACGGCAACGTTTGCGGATTATGCCGGAGGAAGCAGCTTCGCTTTCCTTTTTGAGACGGGCATACGCCTCCTTACTATATTTGACGATGAGCAGTGTTGTATAGATAACTTTAAGAATGAGGTTGTTATCTATCAACGGCGTTCGCCGTCTTTTATTGGATATGGAGACGATTCTCATTTTGCACAAATACTTTATGTTTTACCTATAAAATATTCTGCAAATGTAGCAAAAAAATCCAACTGCAAAACAACCGATGCCTATTTCCGCCTCTGCGTGACTCTATTCCACCAGGCTGCTGTCGACCGTGCCGGTGGCTTTGGAGAAGCCGATGCCGAGGCGGTAAAGGCGGCGAACGTCCGTGGCGAACGGCGAGGCGTAATGTTTCTCCTCTATCTGGCGCATCGCGTCCTCAGCCGTGCCGTTCAGCTTCAGCTCGATGACGTATATATAGTCGCGGGTCTTTACCACTGCGTCTATGAATCCCTCCGACGTGTTGTACTCCACGTCTATGTCGAGCCCTATCAGCGACAGGATGCAGTAGAACACCGTGTGGTAGTAGTTCTCGTATTTTCCCGCCTTGGCACGAAGCTTCGACGGTATGCCCGACAGATAGGCCTTCAGCTCTGCCACAAACCGCTCAGGGTCTCCTTTCCGCAGACACTCGCGCAGCTTGCGGGCTGTGGTATTGGCATCTTCCCCCTCCGGCATATACAATCCAAGGATATTGCTCAAGATTCCACGCTCTACCTCACGGTTGGGGTAACCAAGTGTATACATCTTCAAATCCCTGTCATAAGCCTTGATTGTCAGATAGCCGGTCTGGAAAAACAACGATACCGGATTCTTCTGATACACCGACAGATTGTCAAGGGTCTCCTCCGAGACCTGACTTCCGTCCAATCCCTCAAGTCTGTAGTCCGTGTCCCGCAGCATTTTAGTCAGAAGAGTCGGAATCCCTGACGAGTTCCAGTAAGATTTTATCTCCGACCTGTCAAGCGCGTTAAGGACGCTGTACGGGTTATAGATGTCCAGCATTTTTCTTGAGAAATGGTAGCCGTCATAACTGTGTCTGAGCATATCGTATGTCTCGGGTATGCTCCAGTCCTCCTCCTCGGCAAGACGGGCTATGCCCGGGTCAAAACATTCGTGGAGCTCTGTCTCGGTTATGCCGCAGATACCGGCATAACGGTTGTCTAACGTTATGTCATTCAGATTGTTCAGACCGCTGAATACCGACACCTTGCCAAACTTCGTAACCCCCGTCAGCATACAGAACTGGATATGGCTCTCCATCGCCTTAAGAACCGAGTAAAACCCGTGGAGCTGGTCGCGGTAATGCTCGAAAAGCTCCGGCTTGTCGATTGCCGCTGACAGGGGACTGTCGTATTCGTCGATCAATATCACGACCTTACTGCCATGAGATTCCTCCATAGCCAGTATGACATCCTCGAATCTCTTGGGCAACGTAGGTTTCAATTCCCTGATTCCACATTCCTTCTCCCACCGGCTCAATATTGACGAAAGAGCGTTGACGAGGGAATCGCGCTCATTGTATATATCCGCACTCAGATCAAGACGCAAGACGGGACGTACTTTCCATTCTCCCGGCTGAAGCATGTCGATGGCCAGACCCTTGAAAAGATTCCGCTTACCCTCGAAATAAGCCTTTATCGTGGAGATAAGCAGACTTTTGCCGAATCGCCGCGGACGACCCAGAAAGTAAAAAACACCGTCACTTACAAGGCGGTGGATATACTCCGTCTTGTCAACGTATACAAAACCTCGTTCCCTTATCGTCTCGAAATCGGCCTGACTGACCGGATACCTCTGCTCTTCCATATATTTCACATCTATTAAATTGACCTTATCTCATAACTGTCAACGGTGCCGGTGGCTTTGGAGAAGCCGAGGCCGAGGCGGTAAAGGCGGCGAGCGTCCGTGGCGAACGGCGAGGCATAATGCTTCTCCTCTATCTGGCGCATCGCGTCCTCAGCCGTGCCGTTCAGCTTCAGCTCGATGACGTATATATAGTCGCGGGTCTTTACCACTGAGTCGATGAATCCCTCCGACGTGTTGTACTCCACATCTATGTCGAGCCCTATCAGCGACAGGATGCAGTAGAACACCGTGTGGTAGTAGTTCTCGTATTTCCCTATGCGGCTGCGCAGTTTCGACGGTATGCCCGACAGATATGCCCTCAGTTCGGCGACGAACCGATCAGGGTCTCCTTTCCGCAGACACTCGCGCAGCTGAACTGTGCGCGCGTCCGCATCCATGCTCCCCGGGACATAAAGTCCCAGCACATTGCCGAGGATGCCCTGCTCAACCTCCCGGTTGGGATAACCGAGCGTATACAGCTGGGTATCCTCGTCATACCGTTTTATCGTCAGGTAGCCGGTCTGGTAAAAGAGCGACACAGCGTCACGCTGGTATACCGACAGGTTGTCAAGCTTCTGTTCCGACACTATACTGCCGTTCAGACCCTCGATATTGTAGTCCTCCTCCCGAAGCATCTTTGACAGCAGCGTGGGAAGGCCTGACGAACACCAGTATGAGCGAATCCTCGACTCAGCCATGGCCTTAAGCACGCTGTATGGATTATAGACATCAAGCATGCTTTCCGAGAAATGGTAGCCGTCATAATGGAACTTAAGACGGCGATAAGCCTCATCCTCGCTCCAGCCACGTTTGGACGCGAGTTTGCTGACGCCCGGGTTGAGACACCCGTGCAACTCGGACTCCGTTATTCCGCAGACACCGGCATAAACGTCATTGAACGTTATGTCATCAAGGTTGTTGAGACCGCTGAAGACAGAAACCTTCCCGAACTTGGTCACTCCCGTCAGCATACAGAACTGGATATGGCTCTCCATCGCCTTGAGAACAGAGTAGAACCCATGGAGCTGGTCTCGGTAAAGCTCAAAAAGCTCCGGTTTGTCGATTGCCGCTGACAGAGGGCTGTCATATTCGTCTATCAGTATCACAACCCTGCTGCCACAAGTTTCCGACACTCTCCTGATTATCTCTGTAAATCGGCCTTCGACTGAATCCTGTCTTTTTTCAATTTTGAAAGAACTTTCCCAATCATCAAGATACATCCCGAGGTGGCTTGTCAGACTACCGCCGTCAACGTAGGCCTTACCGCTGAGATTAAGATGAAGCACAGGAAACCGCTTCCATTCTCCCTGCTGAAGCCTGTCGATGGCCAGACCCTTGAAAAGATTCCGCTTACCCTCGAAATAAGCCTTTATCGTGGAGATAAGCAGACTCTTGCCGAATCGCCGCGGACGACCCAGAAAGTAAAAAACACCGTCACTTACAAGGCGGTGAATATACCCCGTCTTGTCTACGTATACAAAACCTCGTTCCCTTATCGTCTCAAAATCGGCCTGACTGACCGGATATCTCTGCTCTTCCATATATTTCCGCCATTTTTGTGTCGTTATGCAAAGGTAACAAATTTTCCCGATATCCAGAAATCCGTGATCAAGACATCACCTGTTGCATACCATGATATTCGCTGCCGTCAGACAGTTCGTTTCAAGCGTTTCCCCCTGAAAACAGAGCTGACAATCATTTTTTATCCCCATGAAAATGTGGCTTCGCAACACTTATATCCCCATGAAAATGTATCCAGGTAACATTTTTATCCCCATAAAAATGTTATAACATTGTAAAATACAGGAATTTGGCATATCTTTGCATAAAAATATCCATTGTATATGGAGAGAGCAATCTATAGAGACCTGCTTGAATGGAAAAACCGACGCGGCAGAAAGCCATTGGTGCTATACGGGGCAAGACAAGTGGGCAAGACTTATATGATAAAGGAGTTCGGTAATAGAGAGTTTGGCAATATGCTCTGTATGTCAACTGCTATAAGAATCCCTCGGCAGAAACCCTTTTCTCGGAGGATAAGGATGTGAAAAGAATCCTTATGGGGCTCTCCGCCCTGTCCACACCCGCACAAAGAATCAAAGGCATGTAACCTCCATACAGCCTGGTATCTGAAACAAAATGTACGGATATTCCCAAAACCGAGTGAGACATATCCGTACATTCTGTTTTCATATCTGGTACCCCAGGCCGTTTATTCACATTCATCGGAGAACATGCCCTGCGGGCCTGTTGAAAAAAATTCCGGACGAACCCCGGTAGCGGGGTGTTCGTCCGGAAACACTCCTGTCCTTGCAACAGGAACCTGCTTATCTTACAACAAATTTCAATACACTATTGCCGCCGTCGCCACTGGCACGGGCTACATAGACTCCGGGACGGAGCCCACGCACATCAACGTCACAGACATTCATGGCACCTGCCTCGCCGGAGGCAACCTTCAGGCCGTCTGAGCTGTAGATGCCCAGCACTGCCGCAGCACTGCCGCAGCGCATTGTCACGACTCCCCGGTCACCGTCATAAGAAATCTCCGGCTCTCCGGCGGCCACAACCTCCGGAACTCCGGTCACATTGGTGTTGACGCGAAGATCGTCGATCATCAGACACGTATTTATAAAGGGCTTGCCTATATACTGGATCGCGACATAGACATCCTTGCCGTCATACTCCGAAAGGTCTACACTGACAGCCTCCCAGCCGTCGAGCGATGCCAGGCGCACGTCTTCTCCAATCACCCTGAAGCTTTCCGGCTCAATATCTGTCTCCGAAACCAGCACCCTGTATGGCTCAAGGTCTGCCTCCGGACTCTCAAGCAACCGCGTGCGCACATAGAAATCGAACGACGAGGAACTGCCGAGACGAAGCTTGGGCGAAATCATCCATATGTCGGCCTGCTCCAAGGCGTCGCCCCCCTCCTGGAAGGGACTGAAAACAAACGCCACTCCAAACCTGTCGCCGGAATGAGGCTCGAAGTTCTCAAGAGGAAGCTCACTCATCGAAGGAACAGTGGATAAGATATTAAACGCCATGAAACCGCATGCGTCGCCCCTGTGGCGATGCTCGTAACGCCAGAACAGAGTGGTGCGCACTCCATTGCGGTCTACCGTGGTCCAGCGCGGATTCAGACGGTCGCCCGCCGCGTCGAAGTCATTGCACGCCTCAAAGTCCATCACATAGGGATCAGCCTCCTCAGATGTGACGATATGTCTTACAAGAGAATCGTTGGAGGGATTGGCATCATCAGCCATGACGGCCTTCAGCTCAAGATCATGCACGCCCGCCCTGCTAAGGTCAATACCGCTGAAATCAATCAACGCCGACTCATAAGGCTGCAGCGAGAGGCTGCGCGTGGCCACGCGCTCTCCATCCAACAGAAGCTCGACGTCACAGCCGGCTTCCTCATAGCCATTATTGCGCACCTCGCCTCTTACTGTCTCATCCTGGCTGAAAAGCGCCTCATCCAACGTAGGCTCGTAAATCGACCTGACCCAGGCATCCTTTGCGTAAACCCTGGAGTCGGGACCGAACTCGGCGCGGATACACAACGCGTACCCGGCACCCTCGACTCTCGTCAGCTCATTTCCTGTACGCTCCCAGCATACGGCACTCTCATCCTGCTGGAGCGCGAGACCCATATTGTAACCGGAAAGCTGCTCAACCTCGAAATAATATCTGCCGACACCCAGACGCATGTCGGGAACATCGAAATCCACGAATCCGCCCGTGCCTCTCTCCCGGCGCTCGCTGTATATGCAGCGTTCTATTCCGTCATCTGCATCGAGAGAATAGATGTTGAGCGCAATCTCACCCATGGCATTAGGTGTATCAGGCTCCGTCGGGCAAAGTCCGACAGTCACCGAGGTAAGGTCAGCCTCGCCTCCGATACAGTAAACATTTCCTATGGCCAGCGGATCGCCGTTATTGCCGGTGCCGTATACGAGCTCCGTTATGTTTTCCGTGGAACGCTGTGTCTCTGTAACCGTTATCCCCTCTAACGAAAGGATATTGTCTGACGCCAGACCATCCTCCTCATTGGCCAAAACCTCAAACGACAGGCTGAAACGCTCGCCGACTTTTTTGGCCGGAAGCATACCGCGGACAGGAATCCTGACAGATTCTCCCGGAGCCACAGCATCGACGGTCTGAGAGACGCCTGTCTCATCCGCATCGACCGACATTCTCACCTTAACCCCACTCATAGGCTCCGAACCGCGATTGGCCACCTCTACAATGAACTCATTCTCTGATCCGAGCTGCGTCGAGGGCATGAATAGCGACACCGGGCCGTCAAAACGCTCTATGGCAAGGTCATGGAGCATTACCTCGGAAATCAGGATCTCATTCAGACGGATGAATGAGCGTGATCCTTCCTCACCCTCGTCGGCTATCATGAGGCTGTAATTGCCCGCAGACGGAATCTCGGCGGTGAACTCCACATCCCGAGGCTCATTGTCGACAGCGGCGTCCTCGTATATCCTTACGTAAGACTCCACATCCTCGCCAGACTTTCCGAGATATATCCCAAGAGCCGACGAATCCCAGCCTGCAGCGACATATGACATCCTCACTCGCACAGGATGCGAGAAACTTATGCCCCGGCAGAGCAATCCATTCTCCCGACCATGCTTCTGCGCCGAGAAATCAGAGAAATATTCCTCGTAATACCAGCCATCATCTGTCAACGACTGCCATATATCAACATTTTCCTGCTTTGTAAAACTTGTGTAAACCGGCTTCTCCAATATCGGCTCATAGCATTCGATATCGACTGTGCGTATCTCGTCGATTTCATCCGACTGAAGTCTCAGCTCGACCGCATACTCACCTGTCTCAGAGAAATCGACAACATCGTCAAGAACGATGTCGGCAGTTTCTCCCGGCTCTATGCGGACAGTGAAATCCTTCCTGACCGAGATCTCGCTGTTTACAGTGCATTCCAGTGAATAATTCTCAAGAGCTGCAGTCCCGACATTGGTAACGCGCATGCCCACCTTCGCATCCGCCGGCAGATCACAGTTGGAATAGGGCACAAGAAGCTTCTCCACACGCACAGCAGGCTTACCCTTGAACTCGCCCTCTCCGACTGTGACGTCGCCCACAAACAGATTGTATCCGTTCTGCGACACCGCATGGAGAGCCACGTAATATACTCCGTCGGCCTCCACATCGAAGGTAAGACCCTTTGACAGCCATTCAAGCGAACAGACGTCATACGTTCCCACAACCCTCATCGATTCGGGATATGGCGTATCGCCCACACACACCTCCACACGCTCCATCTTGGTATCCATCACCGAGCGTGTTGTGAATGCCACATGCCCCTTCCCTCTCTTCATGGCAAAAGGCTGCGATATGAGCCAGTCGTCGCCGACGCGGTCTCCGTTTGTACTGCCGCTGCAGGACGCCACCCCCATGACGCCATCGCGATTGGCTACCCACTCGCTGAACATCCAGGTATTGCCGTCCCTGTTGCCGTCGGTCACAATCCACTCGACATCAAACTCCTCCGCGCCGAGCTTGCTGAAATCACAACCGTAAGGAAGGTCGCGAGATTCCATATTCCGGCAGACGGCCTTTCTGGTGTTGTTGGAAGAAAGCATGTCGCCATCGGCTTTCACGGACGCCTCTATATCGTAAATTCCCGGTGCGGAAAGATCCGCCTTTGCCACGAATTTGTAATCCAGGCTCTCACCCGGAGCGAGCACGCCCTGGATTTTCTCCGTGGCCAAAGTCTCCGAGTTGACGGAATAACTCACCTCCATATCGGATATCGGCTCCGAACCCATATTGAATAAGGTGACATATATCTCCTCCTCCCCGAGACCGACACCATTCAACGGCACAGTCAGAGCCTCAAGAGAGACATCCTGCGGTACTGACAAAGTGGCGTAATCGCCGGATCCTTTCTCTCCGTCAAGATACCGTATGCTCATGCGGTAGGTAGCTCCGGGAAGGAACTCGAAGTCATCCACGAGCACAAAATCGCCGTAAGGGAACATCATCCCTTCGTCGCAGGGTCGCACCACCATCCAGTCGTAGACCCCGGCCTCAACAAGAAGCTCAATCTCGCCGTCGACCACAACCGTAGAGGTGGGATAACGGCATTCGGCTCCTTCCGGCAAACTGAACTCGAAGGAATCGTAATTCCCGAAATAACGGTCGGTCGATGGAAAGAACTCCTCGTTGTAGGCGGAATGGTCTGAGTCCAAAAGCCACTGATAGCCTGTGGCGCCATCTCCGAAAACATCGTGAGCCTCGAGCACAAGCCGGCTCATCCCCTCGGGAATCCCGCCCGAGGACGACTTCGCGGCCTCTGCCGGCGACGCCATCCAGAGGGCGACGCTCATGGCCGTAATTCCAATAGTTTTCGTTCTCATAAAATAATATTTACAGGTTAGTACTTTCATCCGCACTCATAGACATTCCTCCATGAACTCCGGACATTTCAATGCAAAATTACAGCGTATTTTCCGATTACTCCTAATTTTTCAATAGACAAATAATGTACAACAGCTGGATTATACCCCTGCCGGGCACTGTTTGTCTATGAAAAAAGGCTAAATTTGCCGTATGCATAGACTGCTTCTTACATTGACAATCATTATATCGTCTCTGTCCATGACGGCGACCGACCATCATGCGTCTCATTGGAAATCCGTAGGGCTCGAGGGGGAAGCCTTCGACTCCATGATGGAGAGGGCCGCCTTCCTCGACATGCCGCGCCGCGACCTCATAAGCATCATCAGACGCTTTCCCGAAAATCCCGACGCCAGCAATCCGCGCCAGGCACGCGCACGCCTGGCCTACTGGAAAGCCTGGGTCCTGCTCAAGTAAAATCCCGATTCCGCGCTTAGGCTCTCTGAATATTCCCTGTCGCTGTGCGACTCCGCCGGCTATCCCTACGACCATGCCCGATTCTCTCTGCTCAGCGCGGATTTCCTCAAGATGCAGGGCCATCTGGCCGACGCCTATTTCATATGCCGGGGAAGACTGGCGACATTCCGCAGGATGTCAGACCCCTTCTGGGAAGCGAAGTCCCTTGTAATGCTCGGAACGATAATGCAGGATCTCGGGGAGTATCACGAGGCGATGGGATATTTCAGCGAGGCGCAGCGTATTTTCGGGGATACACAAAGCGAGGCTTGTCTGGTGAAAAACAGAATCAACCTGGCCAACATAAGTTATATGCTCGGAATGAAACAGACTGCGATGAAATGGCTCGACGGGCTGGAGTCCAACCGTTTCGTAATTTCCGACTCAGCCTATCTGGCCAATGTGCTTGTATCGCGCTTCCACATCTCAGAGTTCGCCGACCGCCGGGCCGCCCTGGAAGCATATGACATAAGCAGACGCCTCGGCAATGACCATCTGCTGACAATATCGCTGCTGTCGATGGGGATGCTCTCGTATGAGGACGGGAATTTCGTGGAGGGCACCGGATACCTGAAGGAGGGTCTCGCCGCCACCTGGAGGACAAACGACCTGCCCGAAAGGCGACGTATTCTCGAGGGATTGGTGAAATGCTGCCTCGCCTCCGGCGACACGGCTGCCTCCGGCAACTACCGGCTGCTGCTTGCGGAGCTCAGCGACTCCCTGTATCACCACGAGCGGATAGACAGCATGAGGAAAACGGAACACCTCGCCACTATAAACAGATATGAGGAGAATGTGAGGAAGCTGGAGGAGAAGAGTCACTGGAAATTTCTGCTCACCATTTCAATCGGCGGCGGAATCGTGGCTGTACTGATACTCTCGCTCTGGCTTGTGTGGACTTCGAAGAAACGCCTTCAGGCAGACAGGCTGCTCGAAGAGGAGAAAAGACGGGGGCTTGAACTGCTGAACCGCCAGTATGCCATTGAAATCGAGGCCAAGGAGAAGGAAATCGCCTCCAACACGATGCTCATGTCTCAGAAAAACGCGCAACTGAAGGAGCTTTCCTCAAAAATCGAGCATATGAGGGAGAGGGGCGACATCGCGCAGTCGAACAGCGACTCGCTCAAAAGCGATATTGACCGTCAGCTCTCGGCCGACGATGACTGGCGCTACTTCAAACTGCGATTTGACGAGGTGCATCCCAATTTCTTCACACAACTCCAGGAGAGATATCCTGACCTCTCAAAGACTGAGTTGCGACTCTGCGCCTATATCCGGGTCGGCATGAGCGCCAAGGAGATAGCGCAGATTCTGTCGGTAAAGCCAGAGACCGTCAACACCTCCCGCTACCGTATGCGCAAAAAGATGCGGCTTCCCTCCGACCTTCCCCTCGAGACGGCCATCGAGAGCATCGGCACATTACCCCCCACAAAATGAAATACATGAGTATGATTTTTTTAGGCAATAATCAATTGCCGTTGCAGGGATTTTTATTAATTTTGTCGATATTTTCCAACCAACTCTAATAATTATGAGACGAATACTCGCTTTTTCAGCCGCACTGATGCTTTTGATGGTTTTCGCCACCAATGCCTCGGCGCTATGCCGTGAGGAATGCGGCGAGCCACGCGGCCGCTTCACCAACCTCGGTTTCGCCTACAGTCACCTTAACCAGGAGGGCTATCCGAAACTGCACAGTGACGTGGGCTTTTCCCTGTCCAAGGGTACCACCTACCACCTCCACCGGCCTATCGCCGGGTTCCTGCGATTCGGAATCGACGCCGCCTGGTTTGACATCACCTACGACAATTACAAGGTGAAGGAGATATCCATATACGGCACCGATGAATACTCCATACATCATGTGGACCTCGGTCTGCAGGTAGGCCCTTCGGTGACTGTGAACTTCTTCAAGCGCCTCCAGGCGACAGCCTATTTCCGCTACAACCCCACGCTGGCGCTGATGTATAACAATGACGAGCTCCAGGCCGGATTCGCAAATATGTTCACTGGCGGCGTGTGCGTCAGCTACGGCATAATCGGACTTGGCATCGAGAGCCGATTCGGTCAGTCGAAAATGAACTCATATTTCCAGAATGACGACTTCTATGACTCCGACGACTGGACAGACGCCATATCGTCGCGCAAGGTTAAGACTAAATTCTCCGGACTCCGGGCTTACATCTCATTCAGATTCTGAACATTATGAAAATCAAAAGATTATACAGGACAATCCTGGCCTCGGCCACACTCGCCCTTACGGCCGCAGGCTGCGGCGTCAACGAGATAACAATCGACGACGGCACCGTGATACCCGACAATGACCGCGGGGAGATCAACGGTTCAATGGAATCTTTCCCGGTATGGGGAACAGTGACCGACAGCAAAGGCCAACCTTTGAGCGACGTCACGGTGTCCTCTGGTGACATAAGCATCGTCAGCGACGTCAACGGATTCTTCTCCCTTGACCAGACCGACGTAAATGATGGCCGTTTTCTGGTAAGATTCAGCAAGGAGGGCTATTTCCCGGTGGTGCGTTCGGCAGTTGCCTACGACAAGAATCCATGCGGTCTGAACGTGGCTCTCGCTTCTGCCGACGACCCAATGGTCTGCCGTAAGGAATATTCGGCAGAAAGCGCTCAGACTTTTGAGGCCGGAGGCATGAAAATAAGTCTGCCGGCCGACTGCTACAGCTACGCCGCCACCGGAGAGAAATATTCCGGTATGGTAAAGGCTTCAATGTATTATCTTTCTCCCGAAGCCGACGAGTTCTCACAGCTCATGCCGGGAAGCGACCTGGCCGGCGTAGGAACGTCCGGAATGCAGATGCAGCTCATATCCTACGGCATGACTAACGTGCTCCTTTCCGACGACCAGGGACGCCAGCTCCAGCTTTCGGGCAATGCCAAGGCCGAGATGTCATTCCCGACTCCGGCTGCATGGTAGTGTTTCACTGAGTGTG
>DKYZ01000055.1 GCA_002493515.1 Porphyromonadaceae bacterium UBA7087
CGAGCCGCATAGTGATGAACGCCCACGCCATAAACGCCGGGCAGTTTCCCGACATAAGAAACGGCCATGACACCGATTTCTTCTTCATCAGGCAGGAGGACGCCGACGAGACTGTCAGGCTTATCATAGGGCTTGTGCGCGACCGTCTGCCGAGGAAATACGGCTACCCGGCAAAGGAGATACAGGTGCTGACCCCCATGCAGCGAGGCACGGTAGGGGCCGGCAATCTCAACATCGAGCTGCAGAACGCCCTCAATCCCACAGGCCCCTCGCTTGCCCGCGGCGGATACACGTTCCGCCAGGGCGACAAGGTGATGCAGATTCGCAACAACTACGACAAGAACGTTTTCAACGGCGACATAGGCTACATCACGGCGGTCGATACCGGCGAGCGGACACTGACGGTAGGTTTCGACGGGCGGCTTGTGGAATATGACATAACGGAGCTTGACGAGATCGTGCTGGCCTACGCCGTCACGATCCACAAGAGCCAGGGCTCGGAGTTCCCGGTGGTGGTAATGCCGGTGACGATGAAGCATTTCGTAATGTTGCAGCGCAACCTGATTTACACGGGAATAACGCGGGCAAAGAAGATATGCGTGCTTGTAGGCACCCCCAAGGCCCTGGCGTATGCGATAAGACAGAACACTGTATCGCGCCGCAACACCAGGCTGAAGGAGAGGCTAAACGGGAATACAGAAAATTACACCTAAATATAGCTTACCAAAATATAGCTTACCAACCAATTAACGTAATCAGAATTTTTATGAAGATGCAGATTAAATCACTCATTGCCGTCGCTGCGGTGTCGGCTGTGGTAGCTGCCGGATGTTCGGGCAGCAAGGAGAAGACGGCTGTAGCCTCCGACAGCATAGCGCAGGAGACTGTGACGGATGCCGACATACGCGGGCAGTGGTATATCGAGAACATTGTGTTCAACGATTCCGACTATGTGCGTCCCGAAGAGGCTGTGCCCGGTGTGCGCCAGTATATCAACTTTGAGGACAGTACCTACTCCATCATGACCAACTGCAACACAATCTCCGGCCCCTACATTATCAAGGGGGATTCCATCACCCTCGGCGCGGGACTCATGACGGAGATGGCCTGCGACAACATGGCTACAGAGGATGCCTTGCGCCGCATTCTTCCCGACATAGCGACTGTCGACATCGAGAACGACACGACAGTGAGGCTGAACGGCACGAAACCGGCTGAATGCATCCTGCTTCGCAAAGCCACGACAGAGGTAAAGTGACGGAATGATCTTACCGATGCAGCCTCTTCCAGTCTGTTCTGGTTTCTGTCAAAGTATGCTTTTAAGGAACTCGGTAAGCTCTGAGGCCATTTTTCGTGACTGGGCGGCGGAAGGATGGAAACTTGCTCCGTAGCCCAGTTCTCCGGTCTGGGGAGTCATGTCGAAACGGTAAACGACGCCTTTTCTTGAGTCGGCGAGCCTGTCGAGGGCCGCTTTCACGTCTTCAAGTTTCTTGCCGTTGAGCATGGAGCCTGTCAGCAGCACGACCTTGCTCCCGGGATTAAGGGAAATCACGCGGTCGAGGAAATCGGAATACCGCTGCTCGAAGATCGCTATGTCGTAGTTGCCGGTGGAGGTGTCGTTCGTGCCGAGATTGATGCACACTATGTCTGGACGGAAAGCGGAGAAGTCCCAGGGACTGGTGTTGTCGTAAAGCATGGTGTTGCCATACTCAAGAGGCATTGTCCCCTCCGCGCTGCCGCTCCTGGGGCCGTCGTAATTACGGTATATGCCTATGCCGGAGCGGGCTACCACGTTGACGTCGGCATCGAGGGCGCGTCCTGTGAGATAGGCATACGTAAGGCAGTGGTTTTCCGTGTCATAGCTGAAGGGGGCGATGGAATCGGTGGATTCCGTGCCGTAGCCGCAGGTTATCGAGTTGCCGACAAATTCGATTCTCGGACCTTCGGGACGTTCGGCTTTCAGCAGCCTGCCGTTGTCCGCGAGACGGAATCCGCGAATTTCGGGATGCATCTCGAAGCCCTCGATGGCATACGTGATCCTTGCGGAGTGATTCCCGTCGCCGAGATTGGCGGCAAGTGTCTTTATTGAGTCGCCTTCGGCGAAGCGCACCTTATATGGCTCCATGGCGTCCACCTCAACCATGAAATAACCGCTGCCCGGCGAGGTATACATGTCGAGGGAGTGTCCGGTGAACTCCACAAGGGCTGTCGCTCCGGGGAAATTGAAGGCTCGGGCATGGGCCGGGGTCACGAGGTTGCGCCCCATGAAGACGATGTCGGGATGGTCTGCCGCAATGAATCCGGAAGTGCCGTAATCGGCGTGTGCTGTCATAAAGCTGAATGATACAGCCAGGAAAAGTATTAAATTTCTCATAATTGTAAAGATTTTGGCTGCAAATTTAATAAATTTATTCCTGACAACAAGCATAGGCGGCATGAATCCGGCGGCCGGTGAACAAACGGCATCGGTTTACGACCACACTTCCACCAGCCCGGAAATAAATATTACTTTCCGGTTCCAAAACGTGACGTGTCGATGTTGTTGTTATCTTTGGGCTTGAAACCGTTGAAGCGCCAGATGAATGTCAGTTTGAGGTTGCGGGTCATGTCGTGAACTTTCATTCGGTAATCCTGACAGGCGTTGAGGATTGTCATTGTGGGAGACCATTTATTGAATATGTCGTCCGCTTTCAGATCGAGCTCACAGCAGCGTTTCTTTCCGAACTGCCATTTTACTCCGGCGTCGATTTTCCAGATAGCCGACATGTCGGCTATCCCTTGCAATGAAGGAGATATGTAGCTGAAATCAACCGACAAGGATACCGGACAATTCTGGCTGAACTTGAATGAATTGGTAAGTGAACCATAAAATATCCACTTGCTGTTGTCAAAGCTGATGTCATGAAAATTGTCTGCTTTCTCCCGCTGATTGAACACATTGGCTGTGGCCGTGGCGTTCCAGATATATCCCGCTCCGAAAGGCGCGTGAATATTAAGCCCGACAACTCGTTTGTAGTTCATGTTGATGGTCTGATAT
>DKYZ01000136.1:0-39376 GCA_002493515.1 Porphyromonadaceae bacterium UBA7087
TCTCTTCGGAACGTGGATTAAAAATTTTTGACTGCCCTGCATTTGCAAGAAGATGATATTTGTTGCCTCTTTCCACACCGTTCTCATAGAAAGAGATTTCTGAATAACTGACTTCAATGTCAGCCTTCTGTTGCGCGCTCACGGCTATCGCCACAAAACACACGATGATTGATGTAAGTATCTTTTTCATTTCATTTTGTAGTCAGGTTCGATGTTGTGTTTAAGGCCGTCATATTTAGGGGTCTCGATTTTGTTGCCTTGGTCGTCGGTGGAGTATATTTTCACATTCTGACCTTGGGCATTCATAATGCTCTCTTCATTATTGGCAAAATATTCGGCATTTTTCAGAGCTTCCTTGCGGTCAACCTTCGAATAATCGCCTTGCATATACATAGGTGTCATAATGCGGTCGGTACGTTCAAGTCCCGTAGCTACAAACGAGAAGCCACCATTGGCTTCGGCTTTAAGGATTAGACCGGGCAGTCCGTGAAGTTTCCACAGACCGAATGGCATCGGCAGTTCCGTTGCAAACCATGCTTTCCAATGGCGGCCATGATAATCGCTTTCAGCCATGATACATTCGTAACCGAGGACTGTTGCGGTAGAATCTTCCACTATTGTCCATTGCATTTCGGAAAGCGGCTCGGTGTAATATCCGTTATCTTCACCAAATTTATTGTAATGCGTCAGACAGTCCTGTGCGAGGTCAGTGAAAACATAGCTGTTAGTAGGTTTGGTTGGACCTTTTCTCATGTCAAACGAGACTGAACCGTCAGGCTCGACAGTCATACACGCCTTTTTGATTATCTCCATGTATTGAGCCTTCCCCTCCGGTGTCGATTTCAACGAATCCACCCAAAGGCTTAGGTCGTTGAAATACTTAGCTTCCGTTGTAGAAGCCAAAAGCGACATTTTGCCGGTGTTGATTTTACCGAATTTGTTGGGGAACGATGAATCATAGCTGACAATGATTTCAGCTTTGTTCTGTGCCATTGCAGATATAGCCACTAAGCACATGAAGATTGAGGTGAGTAGTTTGTTCATTTTCTGAGAGATATTGAGATTAACAGCTCGCGGCCTCGGAGCCAGCGTTGGCTCTCGAAGGAGGTGAGCTGATTGTATGTTGTGTAGTTGTATGTGCGCTGATTGAAGATGTTGCTCAACGAGGCGGACAGCTCAAGTCGCTTGTTGAGCTTGAAGATCACCTTGGTGTCGAGAAGGAACACGTTTTTGAACTGATCAGCAGTCAGTTCGTTGCGGTAGTGTTCGCCGCTTATGTGCCATTCCCATTTGCGGTGGGGCATAATGTTGAGCAGAAGCTCGTTCTCCATATTTCCGAGCCACGAGGCATTTGTGCCGTTCATGGACATACGGCTCGATGCCCACTCGAAACGGTAGTCGAAACTGAACCAGCGCAGCGGCGCTCCGTTGATTTTTGCGCCTACCGACCACGAAGTGCCGACCGAGTTGACATTGGTATTCTCTGAAATCAGATGCGATTCATTGCGGCTGAACGAACCGTTGATGTTTGCGCTACCTCGCATGAAGTCAAGTGTCTTGCCTATGTTGCCGCTTGCCATCAGCATCTGTCCGTCGCTTTCGGCATCGGTGTAGGAATAAACCACATAGTCGCCATAAAGCTGCTGTGCCAAAGTGTAGGGTCTGTGACTCCATGACTGCATCACCATAGCGTTTGCGAATATTCCGCGACGGGTGTGTTTGTAGGATAGTCTGCCGGATACCCGTTGGGAGGACGAATTATAGAAGTCATCGATACCTCGACGGAACGAGCGGTAGTTTGTCATCACATATCCGGGCTGAATCATGTTGAGATCCATCGGCGAACGTCCGGTGCCACCGCTCACGCTCATCTCAAAGCGGTTATTGGGTTTCCAGTTCATGCTCAATGACGGCGAGAAATAAACCTCGCTACGGTTGGCAAGAGCCTTGTCAAAGGTATAATGGGCAAAGCTGACGGGAGCATTTAGAGTGAAGTTGACACGTCTCACCCAATACTCGAATTTCGGGGTAGCATAAACCGTGAAATAGTTTGTGTTCAGCACATTCGTTGTCTCGCCCGGTATTTCCTCCGGCATGTCCGGTAACTCTGACCTCATAGTTCTGACATATCCTTTGACACCTCCTTCAAGACTGATTGTGATACCCTTGACGGAGAAAGCGTATGCGGCACTCTCGTTGGTATAGAAAGCATGGTCTTTGACCTGCTGACGCATAAATCCGTCATTTATCGACACGGAAAGCGTCTGCGGCAGTGACTCCCATTCGTTTTTGCTTATGAAAGTGACGAGGTGCTTGCCGTTGAATCTCTTTATAAGCTTGAAATCATTGCCGACATAGTAGGCGGGAAGCGATGCCGTCTGGTTGTTGGACAGTGAACCGGTGACGCCCAGGCGCACATCATCCCAGTCGATATTGGTTTTCAGGGTGTTGTTGATGAATGCAGTCTTCTGGTTCAGTTCATAGATAAATTTGCCCGACAGCGAGTGTGAGCGGTCAACGCCGTTGCGGTCTTCAGTAACGACACGGTTGCCATCGTTGAGAAAGTAGGTCGTTACGTTTGCCGCCTCTGCCGTGATACGGTTGAATGAGTAGTCAATCTGTGTCTTGAACTCTCCGCGTCCGAGTTTCCAAAGGGCATTGGTCGAAACAAGTGCCGAGCGATTGAACAGTGTGCGTTTACGGCTGAGATTAGGTACTCCGGGGAGCGACACACCGACATATCGGCTCAGGTCAGTTCCACGGCGGGAAGCGAAAAAGTCCGTGGCCTGTGCCGACAGGTCTTCGCCGATGTTGTTGGTCTTGAATGTGGTTATGTTCTGAAAATTTGGCATCACCGCCATAGCGAACAGTTCACCATCCCATATCGCACCGTCGGGCTGCCATGAGTAGCCGCCTCCGGCATCGCCGTGGAAACTCCACGTTGCCTTTGCCTTGTTTTTCAGTTTGAGGTTGATAGCCGCCTTGTCTGAGAAAGATATGCCCGACAGCACCTGCATCGGCTGATGGTTCTCCATCACCTCGACCGCGCCCACATCCTCATGGCTTATGCCGTTTGTTGCTATGCCGTATTTGCCGCCGAGGAGGTCGGAGCCTTCGATATAGAATTTGTTGATGTCCTCTCCCTGGTACTGTATCTTGCCGGATTGCTCCACGTTGATTCCCGGCATACGTTTGAGCACATCACCGATTGAGCGGTCCTGCTGCTGGGCGAAGCTACCTACATCATATGTGATGGTGTCACCCTGCTCCCGTATGCGGTCGGCCTTTACAGTCACTTCCTTAAGCAAGGTGGATCCCGGCTCCATATATACGGTCAAGGGAAAGACAATGCTGTCGAGAGGTATCGACCGTTTGGCGAAGCCCATCATGGCCACTTCCAGACAGCTGCCATCGACCGTAGGCATTGTCATGGAGAAACCTCCGTCCGCTTTCGACGAAGCGAACTTCTTTATCTTGCCGTCAGCGCCTTTGACAATAACAGATGCCCCGGATAGAGGCGCATTGTTCTCCTTATCGATGACATTGCCGGTCACATTGACCTGCGCCACGGCACTAACCACCGTGAACAAGCATAGTAGATGTATAATATATCTATAGCTGACCTCTATATCAGCCTTCCGCTGCGCTTTCGCGGCCATCGCCACAAAACAAATTGAAAATGCTATACAATGCCTCATTTCAATGAATTCAGTAAGAAGTTATTACGGCAGAAGGTAGCTGGCAGTGCGCCCTCCTTCTCCGCTATTGCGGAGCATCTCTTTTGAAATCAAATCATTGATGTCGCGTATAGCTGTGTTCTGAGAACAACTACACATTTTCGCCCATTTCGAGGAAGTCAGTTTTCCCTCGAAGCCATCCCATAGGCGGTTAATGACTTTGCGCTGTCGCTCGTTGATATCAATCTCCCGAAACTTATCCCAATAAGCAGCCTTTTCCAATGTTCGCTCAATTACAGCTGAAGCTCTCATTATTGCCTTTTCAAGGCAATCGAAGAACCATAGGAGCCATCCGGTAATATCGAGATTCCCTTTCTGGGTGTATTCCAGTATTTCGTAATACGCCTTTTTGTTCCGATTGATTTCAGCAGACATACTGTAATACCGCGCAGAATCGACATCAAGACGAGCCAAGAACATGTCAGCGATAGTACGGCTTATCCGACCATTGCCATCATCAAACGGATGGATTGTCACAAACCAAAGATGCGCCACGGCCGCCATAATGAATGACGATAGTTCGGCAGTGTTACACCAGCTAATCAAACGCGCCATCTCTTCCGGGACATCAGACGATGCCGGAGCTTCATAGTGTACCCTCTCGTGTCCGAAAGCTCCAGAAACCACCTGCATAGGTTCTTCTCCTTTTCGCCAGTCAGCTACCGTAATGCGATGCATGCCGCTTCTGCCCAGAGGGAAAAGAGCAGCATGCCATCCGAAGAGCCGTTCATCAGTCAATGACTCTTTACATTTATGCACTGCATCAAGCATCACATCAACAAGTCCTTCTACATAATGGTCTTCAACAAGCAATCCATCATCCTCTATTCCAAGCCGACGGGCGATACTGCTTCTGACTGAATTGGGATTAAGCATCACACCCTCAATTTCAGAAGAACCAATCAGCTCTTCTGTCATAGCATCGAGCAATGAACGGTTTTTCTCACTAAAGCCCAGCATCGACATTCTGCCATTCAAAAGTCCATGCAACCGACTGAGCCGACTCATTGGCTCAAGCAATGCCTCGGCATCCCATCTAAAATTGGGCCAATCATTACGCTGCCATATATAGGCGCTATGTCTTTGCGTTCTCCTCATACTGCAAAATTAATAATTTACGCAGAAATCGCCAAATTATCATTGGCGGACTGCGATTTTGAATGCCGCGGTTGCAGTGCTTACCATATACATCCCGCTGTCAAGGGTGAGACTCATGCCGGCATATATGTGCCTGAGCTCCCGTCCTCCGATGTCAAATATAGCTATGTCGCACAAGGCCTTTATGTTATTGCCGTCCAGTAAGAAAGCTTCATCTTCGGATATTGTCGTGCTCTCTATGCCCGATAGATCCTTTTCCACTATATTGGCAAAATTACACCATGATTTGTCAGAACGATACGCATCGAGACTCCCCACAGGTACATAAACAACTGCGTCATACGCGCCGAATGTGGCTATTGTAGAGGACGTCGCAAATGTTGGAGGAACAGAATTGCGGCTTGTGATGGAAGTAAGCGGCGCTCCATTGAAGGCCCTGTTGCCGAGAGTCTTCACAGCCCCCCCGAGATCTATTTCTGTCAAAGAGGCACAATCCTCAAACGCCGAACGATCCACTTCCGTGACATCTCCACATATCTCAGCGCATGAAACCAGATCATAACCGACAAGGGCAAAATTACCGACCGCAGCGACACCTGACGGTATGGCAATATCCTCTATCAGTTTTCCGTCGGCATATAATCGTGCTCCATAGCTAAGCGGATTGGCAAGCGCAATCTCAAAACCATTCCCCAGCCACGCCTCGAGTGAGGGGCAATATACCTCAACCAAAGATTCACAACCTCTGAAAGCGCTGCCACCTACCGACGGTATCGAGCCGCGGAACGTTACGGACGTAAGCCCGGAACAATCCATAAAAGCCTGTTCACCGACCGAAGTCAGCGAGGAGGGAAGCGTGGCATCTGTCAGCTTCGAATATCCGGGAAAGTTGTTCTCACCGATTTTGACAATCCCTTCCGGCAGAATCAGAGAAGAGACAGGAGTACCGTCAACATACAGGGTGGCACCGCTATTGAGCGGGTTGGCAGTCGAGTCAAGAAAATCAATATTCACCCACTCGGCTATGCCCTTGCATCTTACAGTCGTGAGCATCGGGCATGAAGCGAAAGCATCATAACCTACTTCCGCTACATTAAACCCGAAAGTTACTTCCTGAAGCGCAGGAAGGTAGCTGAACAATTCTGGAGGGATAGACGTCATGCCGTCGCCGAGAATTAGCCGTGTCAGATTTTTATTGCTTGAGAAAACATTATCGTTTTTGTTGGTTGTGATGACGTTACGGCCTATAAACATTTCTTCTACCGGATCATTGGCAAATGGGGCACCTCCCAGAATAAAGTTTTTATCGCCATTCTCGATGCGCAGCGACTTGAGAGCAAGACAATCATAGAAAGCACACCCACCGATCTCGTCTACACTTGCAGGAATCACCACATCTTCAAGTGCCCCGCATTCCGAAAATGCATAATCCCCTATCGTGAGGTTTCCTGAACCGAAGTCAATCCCGGCAAGTGACGTACATTTCTCAAAGGCGTTCTGACCGATGGTGATGACACTGTCGAAATCTGCGCGAGGCAGTGAGGAGCAGCCTTTGAAGGCACGTTGACCTACGGTAAGCAATGTAGCGGGGAAGTTGACAGTCTCCAGAGAGTGACAGCGCTCAAAAGCGCCATCGCCGATATCGGTCAGATTGTGACCGACATTGATTTCGCGAAGTCTGGAGCAATCCGCGAACGCACTGCTTCCTATCGATACGACCGAAGAAGGGAGATTGACAATTTCGAGATCGGTTCCGGCGAATGCCAGGGAAGGAATCGAGGTGATCTCACCGGTAAGTTCCACCTCACGGAGAGCGGTATTGGCGAAAGCACCGACACCGATTTCATTTACCGATGCCGGCAGAACAATCATGCTCATCCCGATGCATTGGGAGAAAGCATAGTTACCGATTCTCGTGACGGTCGGAGGAAGGACAGCGCCCTCGAGACCCTCGCAGGTGTAGAATGCCGAGTTCCCGATGGCAGTCACCGAATATTCCTTATCGCCTATAGTTATAGCCGACGGAATTGTGATTGTGCCTGTCAGATCCGGATAGTTGAAGCCAGAATCATCCATATGCGATATTACCTCTGCCGTAAGAGCATCATCATTTAAATCATAGCGTAGCTGCCCTATTTCCACTCGCTCTGCTTTTGACAGCAGCGAGACAACGACAGTGAGCGCCAGGAATACGAAACGTTTCATTCGATTGATATGTCCAGCCTTCGGCCCATTAGCTGGCAGTAAAATTATATCCCAAAATATTTTGGAGCGGTCGAGGTCTCTCCGACGGCAAAGTTAACAATTATTTATGATTTCTGCCCTATGGATGGAAAAAGATCATACAGCCTTAGTCTTTACGGGTTCTCTTTACGGGCACGTGATAAAGACTGGTAGAGACTAGGCTTGAGTCCGGTCTGCCTGACAAAAACATTGATAAAGGTTGAATGCGATTTGTATCCGACACTCTCTGAAATGGCTTTTATGGTCAGGTTGCCAAAACGCTCCTCATCCTCAAGCATCTGCATCGAACGCTTTATGCGGAACTCATTAA
Organism: Porphyromonadaceae bacterium UBA7087; assembly: GCA_002493515.1. Lineage (GTDB taxonomy): Bacteria > Bacteroidota > Bacteroidia > Bacteroidales > Muribaculaceae > Lepagella. Next base: position 7,390 of record DKYZ01000136.1, read on the forward strand.
GCAGAGCACGGAAATTCATGCCGTATTCCTCGTTGATGGCTTCCGACACATATCGCGCGTTAGAGCCTACAGAAGCCGCGAGTATATCTATGGAATAGTCGCTGCGACAATATTCGTCAGAGTTCTCGAACGTCTGGCGTATATGCTCCATAAGCGTGGCACGCTGTTCCTTGGTCTGCAGCAGTCTGCGCTCCGGCTCGACTGCTTTCGGCTCAGCGACCTTCTGCACGGATCCCTCGTCATCATCCACACTCCTCTCCCTTAGCCTGAGTTCCAGATCGGCGATACGTTCCTTATACCGCATCTCAGCGTCAAGTTCATCCTTGTTATGCTGGAACAGGTCGGCATACGCCCGGCTGAGCCGGCGTTTCTGGACCAGGATGGTCATGGCAAAGGCCAGAGCCACGACAATGAGCACAACAAGCGACATAATCCAGTAACGTTGCAGCGCGTTGGTGACATTAAGACTCCGGATAGTATGCGCACTCCCCTCCTGTTCGTAAGAACTCAGTGCATTCTTGATTTTGCTTATCTCGTCGCGGCTGAGTATGGAATCGGATAGCGAAAGATATTCCTCCTTGCAGTTGAGTGCCATCTCCCGGTCGCCTTTCAGGTCATAGACCTCGGCCAGACGGCGCAGCGACTCCACGAGAAGATCCGGATGCCCATTCACTCTTGCCAGACTTTCATTACGCTTATAATATTCCATCGCAGAGTCCGGCATATGCAGATTCATATAGAGGTCGGCGATTGCGGAATAAGCAGCGGCTTCGTTAAGGCGCGATTCCGCCCCTATACGCGATAGGCCGACAGCTCTTCGATAGTAGGCAAAGGCCGAATCCGGCCTGTTCTGAAGCTCATGCAGCAGCCCACGATTGAATGTCAGGTCATAACGTGCGCGAGGAGTGGTAGGGTCAAGCCTCTCGAGACGTTCAAGATAATATATGCATGAATCAGGTTTCGTCTGCAGGAAACTGATGTAAAACAGGTTTGTAAGCAGTCCTGCGGATGTTCTGTCATCCGACAATCCCGGATCAAGACTCAATGCCCGTAGATAATAGGTCTTGGCGGTCTCCAGGTCGTTGATGTGTGAAAAGATATTTCCGATGTGAAGGTAGACGGTCGGGAGTCTGTCGGCCTGTCCTGTCCGTTTCACTATGTCGAGTGCCTTCAGATTGCACTCCAGCGCGGCGGCGTAGGAGGTGGAGGAAGTCAGCTCGAGCCCGAGTCGGAGCAACGAGTCAACCTGCCGGGAACAATCGGAAGCCCTGGCCACGAAGCTGGCTGCAAGCACAGTCATGAACGCCAGCAGCAACCGCGACAGGCAGCATAATCCATATGTCGGTGATTCTGATTTCAAAATATTTAAGATGGTTTTACTTAAACAACCACAAAAGTAAGAAAAGAATCCGTAACGGGCAATAATAATTTTGATTTCGCGAAATTGAAGCATTTAAAACCGGACACCCTTGTCCAATCAGGATAATGCTCATACCTTTGCATCACAAAGAACCAAAAAGTAAAAATATGAAACAACCGATTACCGAAAAACGATTTCTTGCGGCGGCATTGCTGACGTCAGCAATTGCCGTTCCAGTGGCGGGTGCTGTCCCTCAGGCTCCTCAGAATCTTGAAGCCGAGGTGCAAGGCACAATTGTCAACCTGTCGTGGGACAACATCGGGACAGGCGCGCAAACCGGCGTCAACGATTTCGAGAACGCCTTCCCAGGAGATGGATGGAGCGTCAGGACCAGAAATACCAACGACCCATGCTTCACCTGGTTTCAGTATCCGACGGACAATTACACATCGGCCGAAAACTGGCAGACATTCATTCATGAAGGGGAACACAGCGCTTTCCTCCAGTTTGACCTTAATATCGCAAACCCCGGCGACCTGACCCTGACCCAGGAGGAATGGCTGATATCGCCTAAACTGCCCGGCACGAACTATCTCTCTTTCTGGTTTCTGATGAACTCCATGCTGCTGGAATATGGGGCCAACCCGGAATTTCCCGACAACTATTATGTTAAGGTGAGCCGTGACGACGGGCAGACATGGACTGACGTCTGGAACGCACGTCACGACATGAAGAAGGTTGACGTATACCAGCAAGCCATGCTGTGGCTCGGAGAGCCTTGTGATGACATGCGCATAGCGTTTGTAGCCGAGAGCGACCCGGATAATCCGAGCGCAGGTCTCTATTTCAGCTGGGCGCTTGACGACATACACCTGTATTCTTCCGAACCGGAAACATCGCCGATCACGGGATTCAACGTGTATCGTGATGACCTGCTGATTGCGCAAAACATCCACTTCAATTCCTACCGCGACGAGGATTACAAGGATTTCGGCGACCATTCCTATAAAGTGACATCGGTCGGTCCCGAGGGTGAATCCGAGAGCGCAAGTGTTATGGTGACACTGGAGATTCCCGATTTCAAAGCACCGCGCAATTTCATGCTGACCTCGAGTTTCGACGAGGAGTCGGGCACGTATTCAATCCTGGGCACATGGGATGAACCCGAAGGTGATTTCAAACCAAGTTACTATGAAGTTCTCAACGATGGCTCTTCATGCGCGTGGATCGGTCCAGACGAGCCCATGGAGTTCGAGCAGACCTTTGTCCCGGCAGGAACCTACAGTTTTGAGGTGGTGGCCGTCTATGACAATCCGTTTGGTGAATCTGAACATGTGATAAAATGGATCACCGTGGGCGGACGCTCGACAGTCACAGGCCTGTCAGGCAGTTGCGAAGGCAACGACGTTACACTTGAATGGGGTGCACCGACGTCTCCCGACATCGACGACCTTCGCTCCTACGTGGTACGTCGCGGATCAGAAATCCTGACGGACAATATAACTGAACAGTCGTTTACCGACTCGAATGTTCCTGACGGCCTATACCGTTACTCCGTTTCATGTCTTTATAAGGACGGAACCGAATCAGCACCAAAGACCATGTCTGTATTGGCCAACCGTATTCCGCCTATCAGCGTGCCTCACGTCGAGGATTTCAATGCCGGCAGTCTACCCCGTAACTGGGATGTGGGCACATTCGACAACATGACGGCAGAAGACTACATATTCCGACTGGATGACCCCACAGGCCTGGATTTCAACAGCAACGGATTCGACGGCGCGTTTGTGTCGGCCGACAGCGACAACGCAGGCATGATGTTCATCAGCACCTACCTCACCTCCCCTGTCTATGACCTTACTTCAATCCCCGACCGCTCGGGCCTGACCCTTGAGTTCTGCTACGACTATCCGTCGGCAATGTCGAGCGCAGCCGCTCTGGAGTTCTCAACCGATCTTGGAGAAACGTGGTATCCATGGGACGGTAAAAGCGGCGGGCTTGAGTCCTACAGCCCTGAAGAACTCGGTATAGAAGGAACTCCGTTCATGCCCCGGATATTCAAGGAAAATGCCTCCGAGGCCTGCACAGACGAGACAATAATGTTCCGCATCCGCTACGAGGCTCAGTATGACTGGCATTTCGCTCTTGACAACTGGAAATTCTATGATGCCAACGAGACAGCGGTATCCGAGGCATCAGCCGACGATATCCGGCTCCGGGTCAACGGCCATGTGGTAAATATCTTCACAGCTGGTGAGCTCAGAAGCATTTCGGTTTACGACATGTACGGACGAACGGTAGCATCAGCCAAAGACGCCGGCTGCTCAGCCGTCCTGGCCCTTCCCGGCGAAGGCGTCTATACCGTAAAGGCTGTCACTCCGACATCCGAGCACGTTTGGAAAATCGCCATTCGCTGACATGAAGTTCCATAGATTGATAAATAAACCCGGCTCTCCTGAGCCGGGTTTATTTATCAATCCCTATTCCTTAACAGTCTGCTTCTTCGGAAGGGTCAGGAAGAGGATGAGCCAGCCGAGGATGCCAGCGAGCAGGGAGCCGACGAGGATACCGAGCTTGGCGTTGTTGAGTATCTGCGAGAGATAGGGATCTCCTGTGCCGAACGACAGGTTGGCGATAAACAGGGAGACAGTAAACCCTATGCCTCCCAGCACGGAGACCCCGGCTATCTGTTTCCAGTCGCAACCCTCCGGCATAGGAGCCCATCCCAATTTCACGGCCAGCCAAGAGAAAGTGAAAATACCCAGAAACTTACCGGCCACAAGGCCCACGATTATGGCAGGAGCCACACCGCTGAAGAGGGCGCCAAACTGAAGGTCGCCGAAAAAGATACCCGCGTTAGCGAAAGCGAACAGGGGGACGATAATGTAATTCACAACCGGATGAAGCGAGTCCTCCATATCCTGCAGCGGAGAGATCACCTTATCCGAAGCGCTCTCTATCTCCTTCAGCCAGTTCATCTGCGGTTTGCTCAGGATAGTACGCGAGGTCAGCTTCTCCTCATCCTCGCTGGAGAAATATCCGATGTTGCGACGTATTGTTTTGACATAATTCTTTGGGGCATATACGGGGCGTGCGGGAACGCAGAAGGCAATCAGCACACCGGCAATCGTGGGATGAATACCCGCGTTCAGGAACAGGAACCATACAAAAGCGCCTATTCCGAGATAGAAAACCTTGCTCTGTATCGCCAGCTTGCCGCCGGCAGCGAGAATAGCCAGCAACACAGCAGCCGCCAGAAGCATCCAGTAGTCGATATGGGTGCTGTAGAAAATGGCTATCACAAGTATGCCGCCGATATCGTCGACCACGGCAAGCGTGGTAAGAAATATCTTCAACGACACCGGTACACGCGAGCCGAGCATCGCCAGCACACCGAGAGTAAACGCAATATCAGTGGCCATCGGTATCGCCGCGCCACCTATATAGTCCGCGCCACGACCCATGAGGAAGAAGAGAAGCACCGGAATTCCCATGCCCCCTATCGCCGCCACTATCGGAAGCAATGCCTGACGGAACGATGAAAGCTCACCGACGAGCACCTCACGCTTGATCTCCAGGCCTACCGAAAAGAAGAACACCGCCATAAGGGCATCGTTGATGAAAGCCATTATGCTCATCGGATGGCCGTGATGGCTGAAAAGATTGAATCCGCCTATCTGGAGCGCGATCTCATGTGTCCATAACGAATTATAGAAATCCCTCGAAAAGGGTAGATTGACAACCAGAAGAGCGAGGGCCGTGGCAACCATAAGCACGGTGCCGCCGTTGGCATAATTCTTCAATGTCTTTCTTGCAGTATAAAAAGCCTGAGTCATAGCGTCGAATGTTTTTCAGTATTTAACAATGAGAACCGTAAGCAACAGAATGGCAGCGCGAAATCCGGATTCAGGCCGGATTCACGTCACCACGCCCATCGAGAAGCGCAAAAAGCTGCTCGGCCGCGGTCTTGGTCTTAACCTTCTCTATCACATCCGTGACAACACCGTCGGCATCCGTGACGAAGGTGGTGCGCACCACACCCATATATTCCCTTCCGGCCATCTTCTTCAGCTGCCATACTCCCGCAGTCTTAATCAGCTCCAGGTCGGTGTCGGCAACCAACGGGAATGGAAGACAATACTTCTCCGCAAACTTCACATGGCTCTGGGCACTGTCTTTGCTGACGCCTATAATCTGATAGCCAAGCTTGAGAAACTCCTGGTACTGCCCTGCAAGACTCGCCGCCTCCATAGAACATCCCGGAGTATTGTCCTTGGGATAGAAATAAATTATGAACTTCTTGCCGGGATAATCCGACAGTCTCACATCCTTGCCCTGCGCATCCTTGCCAAGCAGGTCGGGGAATTTGTCACCGATATTCATTTTTCCTGTATTTTATATTATAATATCATATATAAGCGCCGCGACCGTTTCAGCCGCGGCGCCTCTTATATTTCTAACGCCTTTACCCTTAATCAAGTTTAAGAACCGCGAGGAAAGCCTTCTGCGGCACCTCCACGGAGCCTATCTGCTTCATCCTCTTCTTTCCGGCCTTCTGCTTCTCGAGAAGCTTGCGCTTTCGGGAGATGTCGCCGCCGTAACATTTCGCAGTCACATCCTTGCGGACAGCCTTTATCGTCTCGCGCGCTATGATTTTGGCTCCTATGGCGGCCTGAATGGCGATGTCAAACTGCTGGCGCGGGATAAGTTCCTTCAGTTTCTCACACATCCTGCGTCCGAACTTCACCGCGTTGTCGGCATGGGTGAGGGTCGAGAGGGCGTCCACACTCTCGCCGTTGAGAAGTATGTCGAGCTTCACAAGCCTTGACTCACGGAAATCATGCAGATGATAGTCGAAGGATGCGTAACCCTTGGAGATGCTCTTCAGCTTGTCGTAGAAATCGATCACTATCTCTCCGAGCGGCATGTCGAAGGTAAGCTCCATACGGTTGCCCGATATGTATTCCTGCTTCACGAGCTCACCGCGTTTGGAGAGACAAAGCGTCATTATCGGGCCGATATAGTCGGCCGCCGTGATGACAGTGGCGCGGATATACGGTTCCTCAATATGGTCTATCAGGGTAGCCTCCGGAAGTCCTGAAGGATTATGCACCTCTGTGACGTTGCCCTTCTTGTCGTATACCTTGTAAGAGACATTCGGCACCGTCGTGATCACATCCATGTCGAACTCGCGCCCGAGACGCTCCTGGATTATCTCCATATGGAGCAGACCGAGGAAGCCGCAGCGGAACCCGAATCCGAGGGCAGCCGAAGACTCCGGCTGGAAAGTCAGCGACGCGTCGTTGAGCTGAAGCTTCTCCAAAGAGGCTCTCAGATTCTCGAAATCCTCCGTCTCAATGGGATATACTCCGGCGAAGACCATCGGCTTCACCTCCTCGAAACCCTCTATCGCCTTGTCGCAAGGACGGTTGACGTGGGTGATTGTGTCGCCTACCTTCACCTCCTTAGAGGTCTTGATGCCGGATATGATATAGCCTACATTTCCTGCCGAGATCTCTTTACGTGGCGACATGTCGAGCTTGAGCACTCCCACCTCGTCGGCATGATATTCCTTGCCGGTGCTGACGAATTTCACGAAGTCATCCGTCCTGAGCCTGCCGTTGGTTATCTTGAAATATGCGATGATTCCCCTGAACGGATTGAACACGGAATCGAAGATAAGGGCCTGCAACGGCGCGTCGGGGTCTCCTTTCGGAGCGGGGACCCGCTCCACTATGGCACGCAGGATTTCATCGACGCCCATGCCTGTCTTGCCGCTGGCGCGTATGATGTCGCCACGGTCGCAGCCGAGTAGCTCCACAATCTGGTCTTCCACCTCATCGGGCTTCGCGCTGTCGAGGTCACATTTATTGATCACCGGGATAATCTCAAGGTCATTCTCAATCGCCATATACAGGTTGGAGATTGTCTGTGCCTGTATGCCCTGTGAGGCGTCAACAATGAGAAGCGCACCCTCGCAGGCAGCGATCGAGCGCGACACCTCATATGAGAAGTCCACATGGCCCGGAGTGTCGATAAGATTGAGATAGTAGTGCTCGCCGTCCTGATCATAGTCCATCTGGATGGCATGGCTTTTAATCGTGATGCCTCTCTCGCGCTCAAGATCCATGTCGTCGAGCACCTGTGCCTCCATGTCCTTTCCCGTTACGGTCTGGGTATACTCAAGGAGGCGGTCAGCCAGGGTCGATTTGCCATGGTCGATATGCGCTATTATACAGAAATTGCGTATATTCTTCATCAATTATTCTTCTTCGCTAAGTTTGCAACTGCAAAGTTAGCAAAAATTTCTCAATTCCTGCGGAAAAGGAGGGGGAAGGCCACTGCGAGAGCAAGCGCATAGGCACCAAAAATCATCCATACCGCGCTCCAGTCGCCTATGAAATAGCGCATGCCGTCGATCTGACGCCAATTGCAGAAGGCATTTACCACGGCTCCGGCCCATACCATGCCGAATGTGGCTCCGATTCCATTGCTCATCATCATCAGGATTCCCTGGGCACGGCCACGGTATCCGGCCCCGGCGTTCTGCTCCATATATATCGCGCCCGCTATGTTGAAGAAATCAAAGGCAACGCCATATACAAGCATTGACGCTACAAACATCCACAGTCCGTCGCCGGGATTGCCCCACCCGAAGAGGGCGAAACGCAGAGCCCATGCCAGGAAGGAGACTGTGAGCACGACCCTGAATCCATACCTGCGCAGGAAAAACGGTATCAAAAGAATGCATGCCGCCTCCGAGATCTGCGACAGCGAGAAAAGCATTGTGGCGTTGGCAGCCGCACCGCTGCCGTCATACTCGGGTTGAGATGAGAAATGGGTAATGAAAGGGGTCGCGAAGCCGTTGGTGATCTGCAGGCAGACGCCGCCGAGAATGGCGAAAATCAGGAATATCCGAAGATTGCGGTTCTTCAACAGCATGAAGCCACCAAGCCATCTTGACACAAAAGAATCTTCCGGAGCCACATATCGCTTCCTCCGTGACTGATTGCCTGTGACCGAGAACGTCAATACGAAAAGCGAGGTGATGACGCCTATGATTCCTGATGAGAAAAGCATCATGTCGGTATACTGGAACCTCCATCGCGCCATGGGATTGGCATCCGACAGCGTCATGCCGAATGTCCCGTCATGTAAATAGGCACAGTTGACAAACCACATGGCCGCTATAAATCCTACCGTTCCGAAAAAACGTATCCTCGGAAAAGCCTCAGCGGCATTCATTCCCCGCAATCCGAGAATGGAGAATGTGAGAGTGTTGGCCAAAGGAATCGTGGGCATGAAGAAGCACAGAAACAGGACGTAGATGATGAAGAGTGGCAGAAATTCCACAGACTGCGCCGAGCGGACATAGCTCCACGCCGAGAGCATGAAACACGCGGCTATGAAATGAAACGAAGCCAGCAGGCGCGAAGGTCCAAACCTGCGGTCGGCCAGGTAGCCTGCCAGAGCCGGCATGAACAATGACACCAATCCGGCTGCGGAATAAAACCATGAGATATCCCGGCCAAGCCCCACGCGCCCGAGAAACTGTCCCAGACATGTCAGATAGCATCCCCAGACGGCAAACTGAAGAAAATAGAGGGCGCATAACCGCCCTCTCATCAACTTAAAACTATGCATATGACGTATGAAAAACGTTTAGAATTTAAGTTCCACACCTCCCATTACGGTTGTGCCCGGCATAGGGCACCCGTAGACAATCTCATAATGATCATTGAGGATATTGTCTACCTTCACGAAAAATGTGGCGTCGGTCTTTAGATGAAACGTATAGGCGGCGCGGAAATTGAGCAGAGAATAATTCTCTTTGTCCGGACCGCCCGTATAGAGGCTCCAGATTGTCTGGCTTTCGAGCGAGAAATCGAAGTTGCCGGGCATGAAGTCCACCTGTGCGTTCAGCTTGTTTTTCGGAGCCGAGACAATCGGGGCGTCCGTATGCAGATAACTGTAATTCGCGCTCGTCCTCCACGTGCGGTTGATTATGAAGGATGCGTCAGCCTCGAATCCCTTGTTGATAAACCGGCCTGTGTTCATGTTCTTAGGGCGGCCGTTCTCCCTTACCACCTGAATCATGTTCTTGCCGTCGATAAAGAAGAGAGATATGCCGATGTCGAGACGGTCGTCAAGAAATTTCTGACGCAGCTCAACGTCATAGTTCCACATATATTCCGGCTTGAGGTCCGGATTGGCCGGGGCATAGAGATAAAGCTCCCTCAGATTGGGAGCACGGAAACCCTTGCTCCAGGAGAACTTGAGCGAATTGCCATCGAATGCTCGGAGTATGAAACCAGCCTGCGGGATGAGCTCGTTGCCGTATTGGGAGCCATGCTGGAGACGCAGGCCGGCGTTGAGCGACAGACGGTCTTCCAAGAAGCCCTGCTGCATGATGACATATGCGCCTACCTCATTCTCATGATGACGGAACTCCGCGCTTCTCACCTCCGGATTCTCTTTCTGGATATTCCAGTTATGACCGCCCCAATGAAGGAAATCCACACCCAGGGAAAGATCGTTTTCCCTCCAGGGATTGACAGTCTGGAAAAGGGTGAAGCCCATGTTATAGTCTGTTGAGTTGAACAGATAGTCGGTAGGCGTCTCGCAGGGAGCGTATCCGTCATCCACCTTGTTGCGTCCCCAGTTGATGAACGCCTGAACTCCACCACGCGAGATTTCATAATTATCCTTCACATACACCGAGGCAGTCCCCCGGAACAGCTTTGTCCACATGCTCTCGAGAGGCTCATGGGTAGTCCCGGGGTTATGGGCGGTGGTCTGGCTCATGTCTACGGTAAAGCCTGTTTCCCAATGCTTCGAGGGTGTGTACTGGAACTGCATCAGCTCGTTGGCGAGCCAGAAGTCACTGCCCTTTCGGTTGCCGTTGCTGCGGTCGAGGCTTCCGGCTGTCGTGCCGCTGAACTTTCCCTTCCTGAAACCTGTGGAGAGATTGAATCTCTGAGTGGAGAAGGAGCCGAACATCGCTCTTGCCTTCCCGTAATAACCATCCTCACGCTGACGTCTGGTTATGATATTGACAGAACCTCCCATGGCGTTGGATCCATATAATATGGAGGAGGGGCCCTTTACCACCTCTACCCTCTCGACTCCGTTGGAAACGTAAGTGTCGGGAAGTGCGTGTCCGAAGACACCGGCCCACTGCGGCATACCGTCGATCATGAAAAGCACCTTGTTGCCCTGTCCGACGCCACGGATGTTGACAGTGCCTGCGGCGCCGCCCGAGATGCCGTAGCCGGCGAACCCCCTCTCGCTGACGAAAAGGCCTGAGACTTTGTTGACCATGATAGGAAGCAGCGAGGATTCTGTGCTTCTCTCTATCTCGCTCTCTCCTATTATTGTCACGTCCATAGGCGTAAGCTCGACATTCGTCTTAGCCGGAGCTGTGACCACTATGTCACGGAGAAATGTTGTGTCGCGCGGCGCCTCCTCGGCACTGGCGGCAAGAACCGATAAAGCCAGTAATGGCAGACAGGTGTAATTTCTGTTCATGGAAATCTCTGATTATTAAACCGCTTTTAGGAACCGGCTGCCTGGGGAAAACCAGATCCGGGTCGTTCCCTTAAATTGGCGCAAATTTAGTAAAAAAATCTAAATTATCATAAATATCACTTATATTTTATGATATATTGGTAAAATTTACCGTAATTCGGGTAAAGAAAATACTCAATATGGACTCTGCGGGCAGATAAATAAGTCCATATTTTTGATTTATCAGTGATATTTTTGTAATTTTGCCCGAAATATCACAAAAGTCAAGGATATGAAGCAGCAGGAAATCCAGTTTTTCGACAGTATTGCCCCCCTCTGGGACGAGAGGGAGGTGATGTCGGTGCCCGACAAAATAAACCATATCCTCTCGCTGATGGGTATAGAGACCGGAATGAGTGTTCTCGATCTGGGTACAGGCACAGGAGTGCTCATACCTTATTTATTGGAAAGAGTCGGCAAGGAAGGATATGTGCTCGGGGTGGATATTTCCGAGGGGATGCTCTCGATAGCACACAGAAAATGTGACGGCCTTGCCAGATATCCCCTCTTTCTCAAAGCGGATTTCGAGACGGACAAAATTCCCGGGGAATTCGATGTCATTTTGCTTTACAGCGTGTATCCACATATCGAGAATCCAACAGCGGTTTTGAGCAAACTGCTCGCTGAAAACCTCCGGCCTGAGGGGAATGTCTTCATAGCGTTCCCCTCAGATGAGAATTTCATCAACAACATCCATGGGAAGGTAAAGGCAAAAAGCCACCAGCTTCCTCCTGCCGCGGAACTAACAGAATGGCTGCGACAAAACGGATTCAATTCCAGTGTCGTGGAAGCCACGGAGGGTTCCTATGTAATACGAATAAACAATATGAGACAATGAGACATTTATTCATCGCGGCGACATTGCTGGTAGGGGCGGCATCTTTTATGGATTTATCCAATATGCAAGGCAGAGAGTCTGAAACGGAAGCCTTGCATGAGGAAACCTTCAAAATCAGGGAGTCCCTGCGCACAATGCTTGGGAAATATCCAAAGTCGCAATATGCCGATGTCTATAAAAACTATTTCCAGGACAATTTCGGGCCAGGACACATACTCGCAGACACGGCAGCGGCCGCAAGATACATAATGGAGGAACTAAATAGCGCGACAGCATTCGACGGACCGGCATATGAGCCTACAGGATTTCATGGTAATTTCTACCGGGTAAATCTCTCGTTGCTAAAAGACAGCATAATAGATTTCCCGACATATTTCTCTGCTTTCACGAGGAGCGTGGCTGACATTACGCCCCCTTCCAACGATGAGTGGCACAGGGAATGGCAAATGATAGACTCCGTCATAAAGAGTGAGGGGCTGCATTTCCCTGACGAAGACAATGACCGACGCATGGTGGAGGAGCGACTTGCGAGCGGAAACTTCGCCGTGCACCACAGCGAGCGTTTCAACAACGCCTACCAGTTGCATTACCGCATAATAAGCCGCGACATCTTCCTCAACGAGATACTCCCGCTGCTTGACAAGCGATAATGAGTCTTTACACTCTTATCACTTATAACTATCACTTATAACTTACCACCAAGCAACTGCTCACGCAAACGGAAATTCTCCTGGCGCAGCGACTCCACCTCTTCCAGAAGATCGGTTATCTTCTGATTAAGCGTCTCGTTGCGTTCAGTGAGCTGCATGTTGCGGGTCTCAAGCAATTCATTCCTTGCTCTTAGATCGGCAAAGAAACGATCAATCTCCTTGTGGGCAAGAGCATGAGAGATTTCATGAGCGTCTCCGGAAACATCCAGGCCACGGACATGCTCCATCGCCTCCTCACGGTCAAGTTCCTTATGCGCCTGGGCATGCAGGATACCTATCATTCTGGCAATCCGCTCCTCATCAAGCTGATCGACCGTAGATGTGGCACGTCCGTCGGAATCTTCACCTATCATATAGGGAGAGAAATCAGCCAGCCCGAAAATCTCCTTTATCCTCAGCTCCTTATCTGCAGGCAACGGACTCTTCCCCCGCTCTATGGCCGAAAGGAAACTCTGGTTAATCTGCAACCTCTCAGCCAGCTGCTGCTGATTCATGCCATGCTCTTTTCTGATTTTAGATATGTCGATGCGTGCCATTGTCATCCCGTTTATTCAGTTTAAACGTCCATGCCCCAAAGATAATCGCGACAGGAATATGTTTTTGACCACAAAATTAGCGGTTTTTTTTGATTTTTTAGCTAACTTTGTAGTCAAATTCATAAAATATACATATCTGATTATGATGAAAAACATTATTGTTAAGCCAAGTCTTGTAGCTGCCGCTTCGCTGATTATAGGCTTCTCCGTCTCGGCTCAGGGAATCGAGGGAGACTGGAGGGGGAAGCTGGAAGTGACCCCGCAGGCCTCGCTCCAGATTGTATTCCATATATCCGACCCGGGCGCCTCGCCTCAGACGATTACAATGGATTCGCCTGATCAGGCAGCTTACGGAATACCGACACAGATCAAACTCCTGTCGCCAGACTCGGTGTCGCTTACCGTAGATAATATAGGAATGGCCTATTCCGGCAAACTTAAGGACGGGAAAATATACGGAACCTTCTCACAGGGGATGCTCAAAAAACCGATGGAACTGTCCCCTGACAAATCCTCCGGTCCCAACAGACCTCAGACACCACAGCCTCCCTTCCCATATTCTCGCTCGGAAGTCAAGGTGAAGAATCCCGAAGCTAACGTGACGCTTTCCGGTATTTTGACAATTCCTCAGAATGCAGACTCCGAAACGCCGGTGGTTGTGCTCGTGTCGGGAAGCGGTCTGCAAAATCGCGACGAGGAGATATTCGGCCATAAACCCTTCGCCGTAATCGCCGACCGTCTGGCAAGAAACGGCATAGCCTCGCTAAGATACGATGACCGTGGATACGGGGAATCGAGTGGCGACGGGGCCAACGCCACTACTGCCGACAACGCCTCGGATGCCGCTGCAGCACTCGAATTCGTCAGAAAACAGAGAAACTTCGGCAAAGCCGGAATCCTCGGTCACAGTGAAGGGGGACTCGTGGCATTCATGCTCGGAAGCGGCAAGACGTCACCCGACTTCATCATAACCCTTGCTGGACCGGCGTTGATGGGTGACAGCATCATCATGTCGCAGAACCTTCATAATCTAACCAAAAACGGTATGCCGAAAGATATTACGGACAGCTATATGGAGGCTTTGGAGAAAACACTGCAACACAGAATAGATAATCCTGGAACGGTCATGACAGAGGAATTTTTCGAATCTATATGCCCTGAATGGGACCGCAAGCCGATTTATTCCGCTCTTGTCGACGCCTTGAGAAAGTCGTTCGCGAAGCCGAATCCCTGGACTGATTTCATGATCGGCTACTCTCCGGCCAGCGACATGCGCGCCACCCGAGTACCCACCCTTATGCTCTATGGGGATAAGGACACCCAGGTAGATGCCACGGAAAACTCCAATGCGGCCACCCGGAATGTCCCAAAGGCCGACATAAGGATAATGCCAGGCCTCAACCATCTCTTCCAGCACGCCACGACGGGAGAGGTGACGGAATATCAGCAGATAGAGGAAACAATGTCTGAGGAGGTGCTCGACAATATAGTCAGATTCATCAGACAGCAATGACCTGACCATAATGCGTGCGTCGGCAAAAAGCATTCGCAAGGAAAAATGTCGATAAAATATATAATTATCTAATCATTAGATATTTAAGCCTTTTGCATCATCAAAGACCTGCGGTAAAATTATGTTTTACAACATAGTTTTATTGCAGGTTTTTAAAACTTTTTGTAATTTTGCAGCGTTAAAAGGTAAAAAGATTGAAAAAGGCCAGAGGGCCATCATTGATTGTTTAGGTTTAACGTGGCAGTCGCCATTATTGAGATTCCAGCGTCTGCCCTAATGTTTTTTGGTTATGAAGCATCTGATGAAAAGGATTGCTCAGTGGTATTTCGAGGCAGCGTCTCAGATTTATCATTAGCAGTCCTACGCCGCGGGAGCGGCGCGCAGGCTTAAAGCCTTTTGATTGAGATTATCGAATTTATTAAGTTTTACAGTTGTGTCTAACAGCAGTCAACCCCAATCCGGGGCGACTGCTTTTTTTATGCATATTCTCACAATCGATACATGTAGATTGTTAACTGCATTAAAATATGGCATGTCGTTTTTGCCGATTATGGGATTTTCACTAACTTTGCTCTCGGGACAATAAAGACTCTTTCCTCATGACCCACAACGTGAACCAAATTTATCTGACCTAACATAGACAATGATGAAAAGATTGATTCTTACCGCTGCTATGACGGCCATCATAGCCTCCGGAGTCTCGGCGTTGGATTTCGATTCCTTCTCCCTTTCTGGCCCGCTGACAGTCAGGCGCCCCGTGCTCTTCGACAGCATCAACACAAGGGGAGAGAAATTCGATGTGTCCGGGATGCTCTCGGCAAATATACGCACCGACAGGAAAAAAGCTTCGGAAATCACCCCTGTGGATGGAAAACTGACCCTTCCGAAAGGAGAGGGCGACCGCCTGTATCTGCTCCAGACCGACATGAGAGCCGCAAGATTCGCCAAAGGGAAACTGAAGGTGACGTCTCCCTCACGTTTCGAGCTGAATGTGGATGGAGTGTCAAAACTGAAGAAGGTCACTTCCGAAGACTCCATATCGCCTGCCTCGACTATGGAAACCGCCATCGAACTCCTGCCGGAAAAGAACTCCAGAATCGAGATACGCGTTCTCGCCCTCGCCGACGACAAGATGGAGCCATCTGTATCTCTTGAATTCACGCCAGATGCCGGATATGAGGAGATAACCGTAGCGCAGGGACCGGAGCTGACGGAACGTTTCAACCTGATGACGACAATATGCGGACCTCGAGTGTCCGGCGTCTCTATCTCGCCAGACGGTAAATATTACATCACACGCTATAACGAGAACTTCACCCCGCAGACCAAACGGACCTGGGCGACTCTTTCAGAGTGTGCCACAGGCAAAGTGATTAATCCCCGGCTCAACGAAAGTGTGGCCTGGATGCCCACCGGCTCCACACTCTACTTCACGGAAGCCGCCGACAAGGGATTCAATCTCTTCACCATGAACCCCGTAACCGCGAAAATAGACCTCATTGCCGAGAATATACCCGACCAGGGAATAATATGGAGTCCCACGGAAGACTATTTCATATACTATTCCCGCGAGGAGGGCAAGAAAGAGGAGGGAGTGATGAGAAGATACACATCGCCCGACGACCGTATGCCCGGCAACCGTGACAAATACCAGCTGAAAATGTATCAGCCGGCCACCGGACAGGAGACGACCCTCACCTACGGAGCGAACTCCTCAATGCTTTCCGACATATCAGCCGACGGACGCAAACTGCTGATAACAGTGATGCGCGAGACTCCTGATAAATACCCCTTCTATGCCTCTACCCTGCTGCAGATGGATGCAAACACCCTTGAAGTCGACACTCTTGTCACCGCAGAGGGGGAAAGCTCTATCGGCAACGCTATCTATTCCCCTGACGCATCGCAGGTATTTCTGACAGCCGGCCCGTCGTTCTCAGGCGGTATCGGATTCAATGCCGGAAACCATGAGATAGCAAATGATTTCGACATCCAGGGCTATCTTCTCGACATAAAGAGCGGCGCCGTAAAGGCAATGACCAAAGACTTCAACCCGTCGATCGACGGCTCGCCCGTATGGAACCGCGCCGACGGCAGGATATACTTCCAGGCCCTGGAGGGTTTCGACAACACCCTCTATGCCCTCGACCCGAAGAGCGGATCAATCAAGAAACTGCCGTCTGAGGTGAGATGTGCCAACAGCTTCTCTATCGGCGACAACGAGTCAAGATGGCTCGCATATGTCGGCCAGGGCTTCGACTATGCCGGAAGGGCATATATGCTCGACCTCAAGAACAATACCTCCCGCCTTATCGACGACCCGATGGCCGAGTATCTTTCCGACGTGAAGATGGGCGACGTGCAGCCCTGGAGCTTCGTCAATTCACGCGGCGACACCATCGACGGCATAATCTGCACACCGCCTGACTTCGACAACACCAAGAAATATCCCCTTATAGTATATTATTATGGTGGCACCGCGCCGACAGACGCCACAATGACCCATCCGTATGCCGCCCAGCTTTTCGCAAGCCGCGACTACGTGGTCTATATGCTCAATCCGAGCGGCACACCAGGTTACGGCCAGGAATTTTCCGCACGCCACGTCAACGCATGGGGCAAATATACCGCAGACGACATAATCGAGGGCACAAAGGAATTCTGCACCGCCCATCCGTTTGTCGACAGCAAGAAGATAGGATGCCTCGGAGCCTCTTACGGCGGCTTCATGACGCAGTATCTCCTGACACGGACCGACATCTTCGCAGCCGCGATCTCACATGCCGGCATATCCAACGTCACAAGCTACTGGGGCGAGGGATACTGGGGCTATAGCTACAACTCCGTAGCCGCAGCCAAGTCGTATCCATGGAACAACCCGAAGCTCTTCACCGAACAGGGCTCGCTTTTCAACGCCGACAAGATCCACACTCCGCTGCTCCTTCTCCACGGCACGGTCGACACCAACGTGCCTATCGGCGAGAGCATCCAGCTCTTCAACGCACTCCGCATTCTCGGCCGCGACGTGGAGTTCATCAGCGTTGATGGCCAGAACCACTTCATCTCCGACTTCCCCCACCGCCAGCTGTGGCAGAACACCATCATGGCCTGGTTTGCCAAATGGCTCCAGGATGATCCGCAGTGGTGGAATTCGTTGTATGGCAACTGACACTCTCCCGATATAAAAAACCCTTCCCAAAGAATCCGGAAAATTTTCAAAAAATTTTCCGGATTCTTTTCTTATTGGTAATCAGGCAAATACATCTATACATAGAACCTTGCGGTAGATATTTCCATGCTTTATTTGGTACTATGTATTGCATAGTACTAAAATTATTTATAACTTTGCACCGTGGATGAGGGAAAGCCCCTCCGCCCGATAGCCCCGCTGCCGCTGTCAGGAGGGAAGAATCCCGAATCCCGCCAGATAAATATCATTAAGGTTTATTTAGGTTATTAGTATCTTTAGAGTATGATTCCATTAAGCTCAATCTTACGACTCGGCGCCTGCGCCGCTCTTCCCGCCGCTTTCAGTTTTCTCACGGCGGGAGCTACAAATCCTGCTCAACAATCCGCTGGACAGACAGCCTCCCCATCCGTGACGGACAGGGAGCTGCCCGACAGTGTGGCGGGAGCCATGTATGAGGATCTCGACGAGTTCGTCGTCACTGCCGAGAAGCCCATAATCAAGAGTGACGGCGCAAAACTGACCTATGACGTGGAGGAGGATATCACGTCGAAAGGAACCACCGCGCTCGACATGCTCCGAAAAGTACCGATGGTGTCGGTCGACGGACAGGACAACATCCGGATCAACGGTCAGGAGAATTTCAAAATATACGTAAACGGCAAGGAGGACGCCTTTCTCAGCGCGAACTACCAGAAGGTGCTTAAGGCGATGCCTGCCGAATCAATATCCAAGGTGGAGGTCATCACAGACCCTGACGCCAAATACGACGCCGAGGGCACTGCGGGAATCCTTAACCTGATTACAGAGCGTTCGCGCAAGGACGAAGGTTATTCGGGTTCTCTCACCGCAAATTTCTCACGCCTCAACGCCGGAGCCTCGGCATTCGGAGGCCTCAAGAAGGGGAAGGTAAACGCCAACCTCAACATCAACTATGCCGACAACAGGATATTCTCTATGCATTCCTCCAGCGACCGCATGCAGGAATATCTCGACTCCGATGCCCAACATCTGATGCATGAGCACGCTGACATGAAACAAAACTGGCATTATTTCGGAGGCAACGCCGCCTTGTCATGGGAGCCTGACGAGAGAAACCTGTTTACACTCTCCGTAGACGGCACGCTTATGAAAGCCAAAGTCCCCGGAACCAACGGCTATGCAGAGATGCTTGACATAAACGGCAATAAGGTGTGGAGCTATTCCCGCATTCTGACGGGCGACTTCAGCAACAATTCCATATCGGCCGACGCATCCTATCAACACGACTTCTCCCCCAACGGCCATAAACTGATACTCTCCTATCAGTATAACTTCGGCACCGGCGACATGAATCTGATGAACGATTATCTGGAAAGCCAAGGCATGACATTCCCCTACAGATTCAACCATCAGTCATCTTACACTTATATGCGCAGCCATACAGCCCAGGCCGACTACATCAACCCTTTCGGAGAAGGGAAACATACTTTGGAGACCGGCGTCAAGGGTCTGTGGCGACACAACAACTCCTACGGATCCACTTCAAACGGCAACTCCCCCGACAATCTGATTACAGACGCAGCTGAGTCGGCCGACGCAATACAGTTTCAGGACATATATGCGGCTTACGCATCATATACGGGACAGTTCGGCGCCATCTCGGCCAAGGCTGGCCTCCGGTATGAGCATACCCATATGGGAGCAAATCTGAAAGGATCTTCTGGAAACCGATTCTCGTCGAACCTCGATGACCTTGTGCCAAACGCATCGCTCACATATTCATTCTCACCCATGCACAATATCCGGGCCGCCTATTCGATGCGAATCTCGCGACCTACAATCGAACAGATCAATCCCTATCAGATGCAGGTAGAAACCAACACCGTGCGCACCGGTAATCCGGATCTTACCAGCGAGAAGAGTCACCGTGCGAGTCTGACCTATACTAATTTCGGCACTACCGTAGGGGGCAATATCGGGGTGGAATACAGCCGGATAAACAACGCAATCGTGTCATATCTTTATCTTCGCGACGAGATCCTCTACGAGACCGCTGCCAACATAGGCCATTCACAGCGTGCCGCGCTGACAGGATTCCTGACATGGCAGATAATTCCCGGCATGAGACTCAATGTGAACGGAAGCGCCGAGTATGTGGACATGGAGTCGGAATCACCGCGATTCCATAACAGCGGATGGACATTCAACTATGGCGGGAGCTGGGACTATACGCTCCCTTGCGGAATAGCGCTTTCGGCATATGGCGGCCAGAAGACACGAAACATCTCGCTACAGGGCCATTCAAACGGCTGGTATTACTACGGAATCGGGGCAAGCCGCGATTTCTTCGGAAAAGCGCTCAACGTGTCGGTCAGGGCATCGCAGTTCCTGCAGGCGAACCGGAAATTCAGGAACTATGTCAATACCGGAAACCTTATCAGCAACAGCACCTGGAGCGCGAGCCAGTGGGATGTGGGCGTCAGCCTCACCTGGAGCTTTGGCTCCACCAAGACAAAGGTAAAGTCGACGGATGCCCGTATCGATAACGACGACAAGGCTGAAACGGGAAGCTCCAGACAGGGTGCGCTGTAAGCCGGCACGATGCCGACCCAATATATTACCGGATGAAAACGTTAGAGAATAGACCTCCTCCGGCCTTCCGCACTGGCCGGAGGAAATATCAAAAGACAATGAAAACGAAATGACAGAACAGGACAATATCATCAACGAGGCGAACATTCGCTCTCAGATGAGGAAAGGGATTCTGGAATACTGCATCCTCCTTATCCTCAGCAGGGAAAGAGCCTACCCTTCAGATATAATCAGCCGTCTGAGCGCGGCAAACCTGATTGTGGTGGAAGGTACGCTCTACACCCTTCTCAACCGTCTCCGCAAGGAGGGTAAACTTAATTACGAATGGGAGGAATCTCCCAAGGGACCACCGAGGAAATATTATTTCATCACCGAACAGGGACGCGAGGTGCTCGGCATGATGTCGAAGGCCTGGAACGAGATAGTGGCCAACGTATCCCATTTCAACCAAGACATAAATCTGACCAAAGAAAAGTAAGACAACATGAAAAAGACCATAAGCATCAACATAGCGGGGCTTCCATTCGTGATTGACGAGGACGCATATGAACTTCTCCGCAATTACATCGACACCCTGCGCGACGCATTCCGCAACACCGACGACTGCCGCGAGATTCTGACTGATATTGAGGCGAGAATCTCCGAACTGCTTGCCGAGATGACCGAGGGACGAGCCTCGATGATAGTGACACTGGATGATGTGGAGAACGTGATCTCGCGAATCGGCAAGCCGGAGGATATGCTTGAGTTCGAGGAGAAAAGGACGGTAAGCGAGGAAACTACCGATTCAGGAGAAAGGGTTGCCGAGGAGAAGGTTACCGAGGAGGTAAAGGAGAAGGTGGTGCCTCCCCCATATGTGCCTAAGGCGCATATCGACAAGAAGCTTTACCGTGATCCCCACGACAGTATGCTCGGCGGCGTATGCTCCGGACTTGGATGGTTTTTCGGTATCGACGCCACGTGGGTGCGCCTCATTGCGGTGGCGATAGCCTTCCTCGCCAGTGTGGCGGATTTCGATACCATCTATATATCGCTTCCGGCGGTAGTGTTCCTTTATATCATCCTGTGGATAGTGCTTCCGCAGGCCAATACTCCTTATGAGCGTATGCGCATGAAGGGGGAATCTCCGTCAATCGACAATATCGGCCGCACTGTGACCGACACCTTCCGCAAGGATAACCGTGAGGAGCAGCAGGGACAGCAGTCTGGGATGAAGAGTGAGAATGCCTGCAGTGCGGAGGCAACCGGCAACGGCGGTGCGCAGATACCTCCGGAATACGCTCCGGCGCAGCGTTCCGGGTTCGCCGACACTTTGGCCCGTATTTTCGGAGCGATAGCCAAGGTATTCCTTGTGATTCTGCTCATTATTGCCGTGCCGGTCTTCATCGGCGTGTGTCTCGGAATAGTAGGATGTATATTCGCCCTGCTTCTGTTCGCATCGCAATGGGGAGTAAACTTATGGTCGGAAATCGGTCCTGGAGATATGCCTGACCCTGTCATTCCGCTTTTATGCGCCATATCCTATCTATTCTTCTTCGGTATACCGCTTTTCCTCCTGATAAAAGCTACTCTGTTTAAGAATCATAAGATGGGCAAGAGTCTCAAGGTCGCATTGGTGATATTATGGATTATCTCGCTTGTAGGGGCCCCGTTCACCACAGCGATGCTGGCCAGCGACAAAATCGATTTCCATAGGGATGGAATCTGGATTGAAAACAGTTCCTCATATGAGGAAACCGAGACTGTAGCGACTCCCGACACCATCTACGACACCGGCACTCAGACGGCTGACACGCTTTCAAACCCATGAGTGGCAGATACCTTGCTCACTGATTTGGAATGAGAGGCAGGGACATAAGAACTAAACAGGATAATGATTAACGGGACTCCGGCTGGGAATAGCCGGAGACCCGCTTTATTTCAGCGGCTGCTGACGTCTCATCCGCCAGCCCAATAGCGTTTCGCTTTGCGAAACCGGATTACAGATCTTCCCTCAGCTTATCCAGCTGTGCAGGAGTCAGTCCGGTAGCCGCCACTACCATCTCCGTAGAGGCTCCATAGGCCAGGAGATTCCTTGCCGCTCCTACTTTAGTTTGTCTATCCGGATATTTTTGATTAATTTCGCGTTATAAAACGTTAACGAATGGGATTTTTCAAGAAAATATTCTCGCGCGAGAAAAAAGAGAAACTTGACAGCGGCCTCCAGAAATCGAAAGAGGGAGTCCTGGGCAAGATCACACGTGCCATAGCCGGCAAAAGCAAAGTCGACGACGAGGTGCTCGACAACCTTGAGGAGGCTTTCATCACGAGCGATGTAGGCGTCGACACGACACTCAAGATAATCAACCGTCTTGAGGAGCGTGTGGCCCGTGACAAATACGTCAACACCGCCGAGCTCAACAAGTTGCTTTGTGAGGAGGTGACCGATATGCTCGAAAAGCCGGACAACGGCGACGGCGAACTGGAGGATTTCCAGATTCGGAAGAAGGAGAACGGCGACCCGTATGTGATAATGGTTGTCGGCGTCAACGGCGTCGGCAAAACCACCACAATCGGCAAGCTCGCCTGGCAATACAAACAGGCCGGCAACAAGGTCGTGCTCGGCGCGGCCGACACATTCCGTGCCGCCTCCATACCGCAGCTCGAGATCTGGGGGGAAAGAGTCGGCGTTCCGGTAGTTAAGCAGGCAATGGGAAGCGACCCGGCCGCCGTGGCATATGACACGGTGGAATCCGCAAAGGCCCACGGCGCTGACGTCGTGATAATCGACACCGCCGGTCGACTGCACAACAAAGTCGGGCTGATGAACGAGCTCACCAAAATCAAAAACGTGATGAAGCGCGTAGCGCCTACCGCTCCAGACGAGATCCTGCTCGTGCTCGACGGCTCCACAGGACAGAACGCATTCGAGCAGGCCCGCCAGTTTGTCGCCGCAACTGAGGTCAACTGTCTCGCGATAACCAAACTCGACGGCACCTCCAAGGGAGGCGTCGTTCTCGGAATCAGCGACCAGTTCAAGATTCCAGTGAAATATATCGGCATCGGCGAGGGTATCGAGGATATACAGATTTTCCGTCCCGAGGAATTTGTCAAATCCCTGTTTCTCAACGAATGAAAGGAACCCGAAAGAAGAAATATGAAGAGGGTCGCATCGACGTAGTGTCGATGGGATGCTCGAAAAACCTTATCGACTCCGAGCGTCTGCTGCGCCGCCTCCAGTCAAAGGGATACACCGCCGTGCATGACTCCGACGCGCCGCGCGGTGAATATGTCGTGGTCAACACCTGCGGTTTCATCGCCGATGCCAAGGAGGAGTCGATCAACATCATCCTTGAGCTCTGCGAGACCAAACGACGCGGTGAGATCGGCCAGTTGGCTGTGATGGGGTGCCTGTCACAAAGATACCTCGACGAGCTCAAGGCCGAGATGCCGGAGGTAGACCGCTGGTACGGTAAATTCGACTGGAAGGATTTCATCGACACCCTTCCCGACAGGGCAAATTCAGAAAAGCCAAAAGACTGGGAGCGCACCCTCACAACCCCGCCCCACAGCGCCTACCTTAAGATTTCCGAAGGCTGCGACCGCTTCTGCGCCTTCTGCGCGATACCGCTCATAACAGGACGCCATACATCACGTCCGCAGAAGGAGATTCTCGACGAGGTACGCCAGCTAGTGAAGGAGGGAGTGAAGGAATTCAACGTCATAGCCCAGGATCTGTCGTCATATGGCACGGATCTTTACGGCGAACATACCCTTCCGCGACTAATCGACGCAATGGCCGACATACCAGGCGTGGAGTGGATACGTCTACACTACGCCTATCCGTCTGATTTCCCTCTCGGGCTGCTTGACGTAATGGCCCGCAGGGAAAACGTCTGCAAATATCTCGATATCGCCCTCCAGCATATTGCCGACCCAGTATTGGACAACATGCGTAGACATATAGATTCAGCCTCAACGCTCAGACTCCTCGATGAGATGCGCAGACGTGTGCCCGGCATAAAGATACGCACTACCCTGATGGTAGGCTTTCCCGGCGAGGGAGAAAAGGAATTCGACCAACTCATGGATTTTGTCAGGGCTCAGCGTTTTGACAGAATGGGGGCGTTCGCCTATTGCGAGGAAGACGACACCTACGCGGCGCGTCATCTTGACGACAATATTCCCGAAGATGTGAAACAGCAACGTCTCGACAGGCTGATGGCACTCCAGGAGGAGATAGCGTTGGAAAACAACGAAAAAATGATTGGCCAGACCGTAAAGGTGCTTATCGACCGCATTGAGGATGACAATGCCATAGGCCGTACACAGTGGGACTCGCCGGAAGTGGATCCCGAGGTGATTGTGAAAAACGGCACATCTTTGAAGCCAGGAGATTTCGTCAATGTTACCGTCACGGAGGCTTATCCATTCGAGCTGGCAGGAGAAGCAGAGCAACAGGTCATATGATAGAGAATCGGGAGAGATTAAGGAATCTGGCAGATGCCATCAACACCGCCATCGAGCGGAGGCTCTGTTTCTATGCCTACGCTTTCAAAAGTGAAATCGACTTCGGAGCCTGCCGGAAACCCTTGCGGGGACTGCACAGAGGAGGCTTCGTAATCGCTCCTTTCGACAACAACCCCGACAAAATCATGACGATAATGCCGGAGAAATCGGAATTATCAGAATTATCGGAATTATCAGGATTATTCGGGATTCTCTTGATTAATCCCGATTACTCTGATAACCCCGATCCCTTCCCAGCTCTATCTACGCCCAGAGAGTCTCACGCCGCTCTTGTCAGAGACGCCATAGCCTCGATGAAGAGCCTCGATGAGAAGATTGTCTGCTCAAGAGTGGCTGTCGGGGAAGCCGCAATCGACATAGGCGCCACTTTCCTTTCTCTCCACAGCAAGGATACAAATGCATTCACGTTTTGTTTCTTCACTCCTGCCACCGATATATATATAGGAGCTTCCCCGGAAGTGCTGCTTCGGAAAGATGGACAGCAATTCGGTACAATGGCCCTTGCCGGCACCAAAGACATATCCGACCCAACCCCATGGGACATCAAGAACATCAAGGAACACAATGTCGTCATCAAATACATTCTTTCGGTGATGGAAGCAAACGGCATAAAAACGCATTACGGAAAGACACGGGGCCGTATGGCCGGGAATGTGGCACACCTGTTCACCCCCATTGACGGCGTTCCCGCCAATGAATCCGAAGGCATCGACATTGAGGTTCTGCTCAACGACCTCTCCCCTACGCCCGCATTATGCGGATTTCCCAAACGGAAGGCACTCGAATTCATACGCGAAAGAGAGGACTACAGACGCGGTTATTACGGAGGATACTGCGGACCGGTCGAAGCCGACGGTGACTTCCGGCTCTTTGTCAATCTGAGGTCGGCGAGAGTCACCGTACCAGATGCAGACGGCATTTCCCGCTACGCCATCTTTGCCGGAGGGGGCATCAACCGTATGTCGGATCCGGACGAGGAATGGACTGAGACTGAGAAAAAAATGACTACCATACGCCGCTGCTTAGTGGCGAGAGAAAAAAAAGGAAAGGAAACGTCATGAACAATACTGCTTGTAGAAAGACACTGAGTTTCATACGCGCTCTCCACGGAGCGCCAGCCACGGAGAGAGTGCCTCTCCATGCCCCCGTGTTCATCGGCAACGAGAAAAAATATCTTGAGGAGTGTATCGACACGACTTTCGTGTCGAGCGTCGGGGCATTCGTCGACCGCTTCGAGCGTGACATTGCCGCCTATACCGGAGCCTATCGGGCAGTGGTGTGCGTCAACGGGACATCCGCCCTCCATATGGCCTTGATGCTCGCCGGAGTGGAACGCGGCGACCTGGTGATCACCCAGGCCCTGACCTTCATCGCCACCTGTAACGCCCTGAGCTATATCGGAGCCGAACCGGTATTTGTGGATGTGGACCTCGATACCATGGGTCTTTCCCCCGATGCACTGGAAGACTGGCTGGAGAGCAATGCCGAAGTAGACAGTGACGGCGTGTGCCGCCACCGCAAGGATGGACGCCCCATTAAGGCATGCGTGCCGATGCACACGTTCGGCCATCCGGTCCGTATAGAGGAAATCGCCGACGTATGCCGGAAATGGCACATCGAGCTTGTGGAAGATGCCGCCGAGAGCATCGGCTCGCTCCGTTACGGCAAACATACGGGCACATTCGGCAAAATAGGCGCAATGAGCTTCAACGGCAACAAGACTATCACCACCGGGGGCGGAGGCATCATCCTGTTTAATGACAACGAGACCGCCGACCTCGCCAAACATCTGACGACCCAGGCAAAGGTGCCTCACCGCTGGGAGTTCGTACACGACCATATCGGCTACAACTACCGGATGCCCAACATAAACGCCGCCCTGGGATGCGCCCAGCTTGAG
Organism: Porphyromonadaceae bacterium UBA7087; assembly: GCA_002493515.1. Taxonomy (GTDB): domain Bacteria; phylum Bacteroidota; class Bacteroidia; order Bacteroidales; family Muribaculaceae; genus Lepagella. The sequence goes on from DKYZ01000136.1 coordinate 34,084, forward strand.
AATATCGACACTTTCGTAGAAAACAAACGCGAGACCGCCAAGGCATACCGCGACTTTTTCGCAGACGAACCGGGAGGAATGAGATTCATGGCCGAACCTGAGGGAACGCGCTCCAACTACTGGCTTTGCGTTCTCCTCATGCCCGACAGGAAATCAAGGGATGAATTTCTGGAATATTCAAACGACAACGGAGTGATGACACGTCCCGTATGGGAACTGATGAACCGTCTGCCGATGTTCTCACACTGCATGACAGACTCTCTCGCCAATACAATCTACCTTGCCGACCGCATCGTCAACATCCCGTCGTCGGTGAGAATCAAGAAATCCTGACAAGAGTATGGACAGGGAGCTGGTGCTTATAGGCGGGGGCGGACACTGTCGCTCGGTGATAGAGGCGGCTGAGAGCTGCGGACGCAGAATACGCGGCATTCTTGACCTTCCCGAGCTCCTCGGTTGCCGCTGTCTCGGATATGAGGTGATAGGAAACGACAGCGACATTCCACGCTATGCCGGGAATTGCGATTTCATAGTCACGCTCGGCCAGATATCCTCGCCCGACCGGCGCATCGAGCTTCACCGTCTTGTGGAGGAAGCCGGAGGAAATCTCGCGATAGTCATAGCCTCGTCGGCATGCATATCGCGACATGCCACAATTATGCCCGGCACAGTCGTGCTGCATAACGCCTGCGTCAATGCCGGAGCCAGAATTGGCCTCGGATGTATCATCAACACCGCTGCGGTGGTGGAACACGACTGCACTGTCGGCGACTGGTGTCACATCTCTACAGGTGCGATAGTCAACGGAGGCTGCGCCATCGGGGATGGTTGCTTCATCGGAAGCGGAGCGGTGGTGAGAAACTCTGTGAGCATAGCGGAGCGCTCTCTTGTGGGAGCGGCCTCGCTCGTGACCAGGAATATAGAATCACCCGGCGTCTATTACGGAGTGCCGGCAAAAAGAAGATAGCCATGCCCTACAAGACATTAATCATAGCCGAGGCCGGAGTCAACCATAACGGCGACCCGGAGATGGCACGGCGGCTCATCGAGGAGGCAAAAAGAGCCGGAGCCGACTATGTGAAGTTCCAGACGTTCAAGGCAGACCGCCTCGTAGACGCAAGCGCAGCCAAGGCAGAATACCAGAAACAGAACACATCTTTCGCGGAGTCGCAACTGGATATGCTGCGTCGGCTCGAACTCTCCTGCGATACATTCTCGGAGCTCGCCTCATACTGCCGTGAACTCGGCATCGGATTCCTTTCGACACCCTTCGACACAGAGAGCATACATTTCCTGCGCGCTCTCGGAGTTGACTATATGAAAATTCCCTCCGGAGAAATCACCAATCTCCCCTATCTCAGAGAAATCGCCCGCACCGGCATTCCCGTCATAATGTCTACGGGAATGTGCAGCCTCGGGGATGCCGAGGCCGCACTCGATGTGCTTCTCTCCGAAGGGATGCCACGCGAGGAAATCACCATTCTTCACTGCAACACCGAATACCCTACACCTTATGAGGACGTCAACCTCCGGGCCATGCTGACGCTGAAGTCTGCTTTCGGAACAAAAGTAGGATACAGCGACCACACGAAGGGATTTGAGGTGCCTCTTGCAGCAGTCGCGCTCGGTGCCGAGGTGATTGAGAAACATTTCACTCTCGACCGCAGTCTGCCAGGCCCTGACCACAAGGCATCGCTCGAACCGGATGAGCTGAAGGCTATGGTCAGCTCCATAAGAAACATTGAGAGAGCGCTCGGGACTACAGTGAAACGCGTAAGTCCCTCGGAACGTGGAAATATCAAGGTGGCGCGCAAAAGCATCGTCGCCTCGCGAGACATTACCGAAGGAGAGATACTTGATGAGTCTAATCTCGCCGCAAGACGTCCCGGCGACGGCCTCTCCCCGATGCGTTGGGACGAAATATTAGGAAGACGGGCTGTTCGCAATTTCAAATCTGGAGAAAAGATTGAGATATGAGAAGAAAAGTGTGTTTCATAACCGGTACCCGCGCCGACTACGGCATAATGTCGCGCCTAATGGGAATGCTCCGCGACAGGAATGAGATCGAGCTGCAGATAATAGTCACCAACATGCATCTCTCCCCCGAATATGGCCTTACATACCGCGAGATAGAGTCCGACGGCTTCAAAATCTCAAGAAAGGTGGAGATGCTCCTTTCAAGCGACACCGCCGCAGGCACTGTGAAATCTATGGGTCTTGGAGCAATCGGAATGGCAGACGCCCTTGATGAGCTGCGTCCCGACCTGGTGGTGATTCTCGGCGACCGCTACGAGATGCTGGCCGCCGCCTCAGCCGCCTTGATTTTCAGAATTCCGATAGTGCATCTATATGGAGGGGAAGTGACGGAAGGGGCGTATGATGACGCGATTCGCAACGCGATAACGCAGATGGCAACCCTGCATTTCACATCCACCGAAGAATATAGGCAACGGATCATAGCCATGGGTAAACCGACAGAAAATGTATGGCATGCCGGATCGCTCGGGGTGGAGAACATAGAGTCGGAACAGATGATGAGTCTCGGCGAGCTGAACCGTAGTCTTGGTTCAGACCTGAAGGAGGGTTTCCTTCTGGTGACTTTCCATCCGGCCACTGCAGAGCCGGGGCTTGCCGCCCTTCAGACAGAGGCTCTCCTCAAGGCCCTGGAAACAGCAGCCGAAGACAAGGATGTACTGATCACGATGCCCAATTCCGATACCGAGGGGCGTGTCGTGGCATCTCTCGTGGAGGACTGGGTCAGAAAACACCATGACAGGGCGTTCGCTGCCGCATCGCTCGGACGCAAACGGTATTACTCGGCATTGTCCCACTGCTCGGCTGTAGTCGGCAATTCATCAAGCGGACTAATCGAGGCCCCCTCTTTCGGAGTGCCGACACTCAACATTGGCGACCGACAGAAAGGACGCGCCCGGGGAAATACAATAGTGGACTGCGCTGCCACCACGGAAGCCGTCACAAATGGTTTGCTTACTGTCCTCTCCACGGAAACAAGGCAGGCCTGCAGTCTTCGACCGGTCAACCCGTATGCCAGACCTGGAAGCGCCGCTATCATAACCGGTAAAATAATGGAATTCCTGGCTGCCATGCCCAACGGCAGCAATACCTCAAACGAGGCCCCTATTCATATGCCATAAATCGTGGCAGGGATAATTTTTATCGTTTATCGGCAAATTTTATTTGCATATCTTGAAAATCATAACTAATTTTGCAAAACAAAACTCCTTGCGGAGGAAAGGACCCCAGGATGAACAAGACATCGATCAACATACTCTGCATACTCATAATCTGCATCATGGCCGCCTCCATGATACTCCCGATATATTTCATAGGGATGTCGTTCGGCAGCGGCTTCTCAAAAGGATTTGCAATGGGAAGCGACGATGCGGAAGTGGAACTATATAGCAACCACACTCCGGTAGACCTGTCGTTTTCCGTGGCGCCGTCGGAGTATGGCGTCATGCCCGACACTCTGGTCACAGACGACGGACAGAGGCTGCCGATGATGCTCGACCGCGCCACTGTGCTCATTCCAGACAGCACCCGCTCGGACGCCCTCGAATGGATGATAATCGGCTGCTACGCTGCCGGGGTAATCCTTTTCGTCTGCTTCGTGGTGGCGTTCGTGAAATTCATCATAAACATCAACAAGGGAAGGATATTCGTCAGAAAAAACATAGGGCTGCTCCGGCGGATAGCCTGGTATCTTATCTCCGTGGCGCTTCTTCGATGCGCCGGAGGTATAGCCGACGACACCATGCTCTCCAATATGCCCGTAAAGCTCGGAGCCTATGAAGTAACCACCTACTGGACCCTCCCCTGGAGCGTGCTGATAATCGGCCTCATCTCCCTTCTCATGGCCGAGATATGGGCGAGGGGACTCCAGATGAGGGAGGAACAGGAATTAACCATCTGATTGAAAGAATAAAAAAATAGATATGTCGATAATAGTGAATCTGGACGTCATGATGGCCAAACGCAAGGTCTCGCTGGGTGAGCTCGCTGAAAAGATGGGGATCACCCCATCCAATCTGTCCATACTCAAGACCGGCAAGGCGAAGGCTGTGCGTTTCTCCACCCTGGAGAGCATCTGCCGGATTCTCGACTGCCAGCCGGGTGATATACTCGAATACCGTCCTGACCCTCACGAGCCACCTCCCGACAGTTTCTGAGCTTTCCGACAATCTCTTTCCTGAAGATACGTTATATCTGGTAGAAATACTGAATTTCGATTATAAACAACAACTAACTAAATAACACTATGAAATTTACACATTTCATTCTTGCGGCAGGAGCCCTGGCCATTCCGATGGCCGGAAATGCCCAGGAACATCTCAAGAGCCTCGACCCGACCAGCATCGACAAGACAACTCCGGCATCCGAGGATTTCTTCACCCACGTCAACAAAGGCTGGATGGAAAGCCATCCCCTGACTCCGGAGCACGCCCGCTACGGCCAGTTCAACATCCTTTCCGACTCAAGCGACAACCGTGTGCGCAGAATCGTGACCAACCTGGCAAAGACAAACCCCAAACCGGGCACAAACGCCTACAAGGTGGCCGCTCTTTATGAGACAGCAATGGACTCCGTGCGCCGCAACCAGCTCGGAGCAGAGCCCATCAAGCCGCTTCTGAAGAAAATCGAGGAGACAACCCCCGATAAGATGGAAGACCTCTTCATCTGGATGCACACCAACTACAGCTCTCCGCTGACGAGCGCCGGCCCGCAGGAAGACCTGGCCAACTCACACCGCTATGCGATGTATATCGGTGGTCCCGGCCTTTCTCTCGGCGACCGCGACTACTATCTGCTCAACGACAAGCGCAACAAGGATGTGCGCGAGGCTTACAAGAAGCTTATCGTAAGCCAGATGCGCAATGCCGGCTACTCGAAGAAGGATGCCGAGCGAATCATGAAGAACGTGATGAAGGTCGAGACTCTCATCGCTGACTCAACCTGGACACGCGAGGAGAGCCGCAACATCCCCGCCATGTACAATCCGCGCACTATCGCGCAGGTTAAGGATATGTATCCCAACCTCCCCTGGGACAGAATCTTCATTGAGACAATGGGCATTCAGACTCCCGACACCATCATCGTGACGAACATCAACACAGCCAAGCAGGGCGACAACCTCTATGCATCGCTCACCGACCGCGAGAAGAAAGACCTCTATCTCTGGGACATCGTAAGCTCAGCAGCCCCTTTCCTCAGCGACACCTTCAGCGACACGGCTTTTGAGTTCAACAAGGTGATGAGCGGCGTGCAGCAGCAG
>DKYZ01000136.1:39679-39934 GCA_002493515.1 Porphyromonadaceae bacterium UBA7087
CAGCAGCAGCGTCCGCGCTGGAAGCGTGCCCTCGGTGCCACAGAAGGCTATCTCGGCGAGGCTATCGGCCAGCTCTATGTGGAGGAATATTTCCCCGCAAGCTCGAAGGAGTATATGATCGGCCTTGTGGAGAATCTGCGCAACGCCCTCGGCAAGCACATCATGCACCTCCCCTGGATGAGCGACGACACTAAGATCCAGGCCATGAAGAAGCTCAACTCCATCACTGTGAAGATCGGTTATCCCGACAAGTGG
>DKYZ01000136.1:40203-46138 GCA_002493515.1 Porphyromonadaceae bacterium UBA7087
AAGATCGGTTATCCCGACAAGTGGAAAGACTATTCCGAGCTTATCATCGACCCCTCGCTCTCATACTGGGACAACGCACACAATGCAAATATGTGGGCTCAGAAGGAGTATCTCAAGAAATGGGGCAAACCCGTTGACCGCACAGAGTGGAGCATGACACCCCAGACTATCAACGCCTACTACAATCCTCTGAACAACGAGATCGTGTTCCCCGCCGGAATACTCCAGGCTCCTTTCTATGATGCCAACGCAAGCGACGCAGAGAACTATGGCGGCATCGGCGTGGTGATCGGCCACGAGCTCACTCACGGTTTCGACGACCAGGGCTGCCAGTTCGACGCCAATGGCAACATGGTCAACTGGTGGACACCGCAGGATGCGGAGGAGTTCGCCAAACTGACACAGGGCCTTGTGGGCCAGTTTGACGAGATCGAGGTGCTTCCCGGTCTTCATGCAAACGGCCAGTACACTCTCGGCGAGAACATCGCTGACCAGGGCGGTCTGCGTGTGGCACGCACAGCTTTCCTCGATTCCCAGAAGAAGAAGGGTGTTGACGTGAAGTCGGAAGCTGCCAAGATTGATGGCTTCGACCCGATGCAGGTCTTCTACATGAACTTCGCAAACCTCTGGGCACAGAATATCCGCGATGAGGAAATACGTTCACTCACATCCGGCGACGTTCACTCGCTGGGCAACAATCGTGTGAACGTATCGCTGAAGAACATCGCTCCCTTCTTCGAGGCTTTCGGCATCAAGGAAGGCGACAAGATGTTCCGTCCCGAGGCAGAGCGCGTAATCATCTGGTAAACCTATCCTCCGGTAAATCCGGACAGTCACTGTCTTGATTGACAAATTATTAGTGACATCATATTTTTTTTTTAATAAAAGCGGCTTCCATGCAGGAGGCCGCTTTTTCTTGTCTCTAATACTTCACTCCTATCAGAACATACGTGGTATGATCCGTCTCGAAGGCTCAACGAAATCCGGCAAATGGATAGTAACCGGCATCAAAAATCCAGACGAAGGCTTAAACTAAATAAAAATTCACTTGTTTACACAATAAAACAAAAATTATGAAAAAGCTACTGACTTTATTTTTTCTTCTGGCTGCGTTTGTGGCCAATGCTGACGCTTTGACTCTTAGAGAGGCATACGATGAGATGAGCAAACTTCCGGATCTTAAAGGAATTGTATCTGACAGCCACAATTACAGGGGTACAGGCTGGGTGGAAAGCATTCCTTTGAAGAATGCTTCCATAACTTATAAGGCACATCAGGTAGGCGACGGACAGACTGTATATTACGGGAGCAAGGTCGAGGAACTGTCGAAACTTCTTCCGAAAGAGCAGCTCGTGCTCTGTGGCAGCAACTTCCAGAATCTCGTATATTTCTTTGCCCATCCTATCGATAAGGAGAACTCTGAGCTCCTGATCATGATTGACCAGGCCTATCAGGGACAGACCGTGACAGTATTGGGAACTGTAAACACGAACATCGTGGAGAGCCTCAAGGAGGGGAAAGTGGAATTTACTCCAGACCATCAGATCAAAGTCTTCGCCCCAATATTGATATTTTAGGCTAAGGCTTTCTCAACACATCAAACCCTCGCGTCGGCGACGCGAGGGTTTGATGTGTCTTATTATATTGTTAGGGTAAACTGTGTTTACTATATTATTAAGATGTGGGGAGCGCCGAGTCAGGGTTTTTGAATTTTTTTTTTGAAATTTTTTTGTTTTTCTTTGGTAGCTCAAAATATTGTACTACCTTTGCAGTGTATTAATCTAATAATACACTAACAAAGAGTAACACCAACACAAGAAACCATGTTGAATATCGACCACTGCACCTTCAGCTACAAGCGAAGCGGCAAACCCACAATCGACGATTTCTCCCTCTCCATCAACGAGGGAGGCGTCTACGGCCTCCTCGGCTCAAACGGAGCCGGCAAGACCACCCTGCTCTATCTCATCTGCGGCCTGCTCACTCCCGCCGACGGCTCAATTACCCTTGACGGAGTGTCGACCCGACGTCGTCTGCCTCAGACAATGAAAGACATTTTCATCGTCGCTGAAGAGACCCAGCTTCCGGCCATTACCCTTAAAGACTACGTGAGGATCAACTCAACGTTCTATCCCAATTTCTCTCAGGAGGATATGACCAGCCACCTGAATCTTTTCGATATGGATGCCGACATACGTCTCGACAAGATTTCCATGGGACAAAAAAAGAAAGTGGCACTTGCTTTTGCAATGGCATGCAACACCAAGCTGCTCCTTATGGACGAGCCTACCAACGGACTCGACATTCCCGGAAAAAGCTCATTCCGAAAATTCGTGGCATCCTCTATGACCGATGAGAAGACCTTCATCATCTCCACCCATCAGGTCAGGGACGTAGGACAGATTCTTGACCACGTGGTGATTGTCAACAACCGCCGCGTGCTCCTCGACAAGACAGTCAGCGAGATACAGGAAAAGCTACGCTTCCTGCAGTCGGAAGACCCCGCCATCATACGCAAGGCCCTCTACTCCGTTTCAACCCTCGGCGGCAACTCCCTCGTAATCCCCAATGATAACGGCGCTGACTCCGAAATCAACTACGAGCTGCTCTTCGAGTATGCCGTCGCTGATCCCGAATCCCTCAGAAATGCCCTGTCATAAAACATCACCCTACAAACCATACGCAATCATGGACAACATTTTCAACTCAACGAGATTCGTGAACTATCTCGTGAAATATACCACGGAGAACAAACGCACCCTCCTCATCAACCTCGCCCTCATCATTGGCCTTCCCATTGTATTGGTCACGGTATTGTCATACCTGATAGGTAAATACGACTACGACTCAACTCCCGGTATTGACAACATGTGGGTAGAGGAGATAACCATGTTCTCGATTATTTTCGTAATATGGGCCGCCACGTTCGGCAGCAGGGTGTTCTCGTCGATGTCGGCCAAAGGCAACCGTATCGACACGTTGACCAATCCGGCATCCTACCTCGAGAAATTCGCCACCTACATGCTCATCTACGTCGTGATATTCTATATAGTCTATATCGGAGCGACTTTCCTCGCAGATATAATGCGGGTATGGATAGCCCGCATGTATGCCCCAAAAGATGCCTACATAGCCCCGATTCCGCTTGAATATGTGCTGACTCTCGGAAATGTGGACAACGGCTACGACCGTATGGGACTCGGTGCCTGGAGAAACTACCTTCCCGGCCTTCTCCTGGTAAACAGCATTCTCAACACGCAGGCATTCTTCACACTCGGCGGAATTGTCTGGAGCAAAAACGCGGCTCTGAAGACATTCGGCTGCGCCCTCGCCCTGAATTTCATAATGAGCATGGCCTGGATTTGGGGCATGAACATATTCATCGGTTCCGACCACGGCATAATGCCCCGGTTCGACTTTGACATCTCGACCCAACAGTTTGCATGGATATTCGGCAGCATCGGTATTCTGACCACAATCCTCACCTACTGGCTTGCGTATGCCCGCTTCCGCGAGTCTGAGATAATCGACAGATGGTGAATAATAAGCCCTCTATCCATCACAATCTAACAACCTGACCTAATGGCCACAGTGAATTTTGAAGACAACGCCAAGGCAATCTACCTCCAGATAGCCGACCGCATAGCCAATTCCATCATGCGGGGGGATTACGACGCCGATTCCAGACTCCCGTCGGTAAGGGAATATGCGGCTTCGGTAGAGGTAAATGCCAACACCGTGATGCGCTCCTACGAGAGGCTCTCCTCCAAAGGGCTGATCTACAACAAGCGCGGAATAGGTTTCTTCGTCGCTCCGGAGGCGAAGCTCACCATCGCACGCGAGCGTCTGGAGGAACTGATGGAGAAACAGCTTCCTCCCCTCTTCGACATGATGAGCGCGCTCGGCGTCACTCCCGCCCAGCTCTCGGAAGCCTACTCCTCATATATAGAGAACCATAAAAAACAACCTTCTGCCGCCGACAATGACCGTTCGTAAACCTGACGATGCCTGCGGCACAGACAAAAAATCAAAAGAAATGAAAACAAGAACAAGATTCAAAACCACCACATACATCATCGCGGCCGTAATAGGCCTGCTCATCCTCCTCGCCTTCTTCCTCCCTCCCATTCTCTTCAAGACATATCCATAAAAAAACCGGAGGGCGCGTAAGACGCGTCCTCCAGCCTTTTATGTCATTCTATGGGATAATTATCTCGCTATCTTGAGTATGGCGCGGCCTTCCGCACCCTCGGCTACCACTACATACACACCGCCGCGCAGTGTCGAGAGACTGATGCTGCTTCCGCTCTTCTCAGCCACCTTCCTTCCGGCCGCATCGTAGACTGCGAAACGCACATCGCTTCCGGCTGTCACCATATCTCCGTCGCGGCGCAATGACAGGGCGTCATCCGACACATTGTCGATTCCGGTTGGCTTGGTAGTGAACTTCACAGTGTTGTTCTTCATGTCAAGCTCGACGTCAAGAATGCCTCCGGCCCAGTCAGCCATATGCCAGGAGCCTTTGCCCCATACCCAGTCTCCGCTGAACGGATTATTCTCATCCAGAACGATATCGATAGGACTGTCCTCAACCTGCGCACCTATGGAATTGTTCTCCCAGTCTCCAAGCTGCGTATAGAAGCGGAAATAGAGATCCTGGGGCTCAATCTCAAACGAGCCAGTGTAATAGTCGCCATCTTTCGACACGAGCTTCATGTCGCTGCTGTTGATATTCCAGTCCTGCGGAGAGCCTATAAGATAAATCACCTCCTCCTGCTGGAATGCAGGCTGGTCGATGCCGGTGAGGCTCAACTGGTTGTAGAAAGGATTGATATAGACGAAGAGCTGTCCGCCCTCCCAGTTGGTGCATGAGAAATTATCTCCGCCGGACATCATTGTAGCATTGAACGCCCTGTTGCTCCAAAGCTCGAAAGCATAGCCGCCCAAAGCGTCATCCCACGTGTCGCCATAAAGCACCTTGAACTCCAGCTGTCCCTCCGGGATATTGAAATTCCCGTTATAGGATATGTAACCGAAATTATCGGTCTTCTCAATCTTATAGGTGTCGTCCTCAAGATTCCAATCATTCATTGCGCCCACCAGACGTATCTGAGCCGGCAACGCAGGCTGATCGGGGCTGTGGAAGGAGATTGACTTGTATATGTAATCCACAGTGACAGTCAGCTTGCCACCAACCCAGTTGAGACAACGCAGGTTGTCGCCGCCCTCATCAAGTGGCATATCCTTCAGGTCAGCATCACCGAAAAGGCTGAAAGCCGAGCCTCCGTAGTTTTCGTCCCAGTTGTCGGCTGTCACGATCTTGAACTCAAACTCTCCTGCCGGAAGGTCGAAAGTGCCCTCATAGATGGTAGACACATCCTCTCTGGGCTGGAGCAGATAGCTTGTGTCGGATACATTCCAGTCGTTCATGGTTCCTGCCAGACGCAGTGTCTCAGGAATTTCACTGACAGCGTCGGTAAGGATTGTGATCTTCTTGGTGTTCCAGTCAACTGACAGGTCGGCAGACCCACCTTTCCAGTTGCCGATCGAGATGTTATACCCGTCATATCCGCTGACGAGATCCAGCTCGGTGGCTACCCCCGGACTCATCACGATAGCTCCATGTTCGCTCCTGCCCCAGTATTCTTCCGGTTTGTCCCAGCCGCACTTGGCTGAGAAAATCTTGAACTCGAGCATATCCTGGCAAGATACGGTGCCCTTGTAAATGCCATCCCCCTCGCTGCCAAGCACGACGAGTTCGGCATCCGGATAATCCGGAGTCATCCAGAAATTCGGAGTGCCCACTACGTAAAGCTCCTCCGGCATTTCCTCTGCCCATGCAGCCGCCGGCATCGCAAGCGCCGCGGCAGCCATCAAAAAGCAAATTGTCTTCATATTATGACTTTGAATGTAGGGAGGTTCTATTATTTGATTT
>DKYZ01000006.1:0-25853 GCA_002493515.1 Porphyromonadaceae bacterium UBA7087
CTGACTCGCCACAAAGACCCGCTGGCATACATAAATGTGATGACCAAGCTCCATCAGTTCAGTTACAACCTCTACGGCACCGACTTTACAGAGCTGAAGAATTACCTTGCAGCCTGCAACGCCTACGAAAAACCATCGCAGGCAAAACTGCAAATCATCGACAGGACAGTATCTTGAAAAAAACAGCTGACAACAAGTGTCATTGTGACACTAATTGTCAGTAATAGTCTAAGCCGATGTTATGGCAATCGTGAGTCAGGCAACCATAGCACCTGTAACTTACTGATACTCACTATACAATGTCGGAGCTTAACGGCTCCACGTGAATCACCGTAGGGTCTATAAGACCAAAGAAGACCTCTGAAAATCTGCAATTTTCAGAGGTCTTCTTTTGACGCGCTACATGTAGGCTCAAGATATCGGACACTTCCCTTTCGGTGTAATCCAATTTGCCATATCCTCCTCCACGGTCGATATTGTGCCTAAGTTGAATTTTTCCTGAAGCACTTTCAGAATGTCCGGAGTGAAGTATGTGGGCAGAGTGGGGCCTGTATGGATATTCTTGACACCGAGGCTCAACAGAGCCAGAAGGACAATGACAGCCTTCTGCTCATACCAGGCTATGTCATAGACAATCGGCAGGTCGTTGACACTCTTCAGCCCAAGCGCGTCTTTCAACGCCAGAGCGATGACCACGAGAGAATAGGAATCGTTGCACTGCCCGGCGTCAAGCACACGGGGCACTCCCTCGATGTCGCCTAACGGAAGCTTGTTGTAGCGGTATTTTGCACAGCCGGCAGTGAGGATAACACAATCCTTGGGCAGCTTCTCGGCAAACTCGGTATAATAGCTACGCGATGGGAAGCGTCCGTCGCAACCCGCCATTACCACGAATTTGCGAATCTTCCCTGACTTCACAAGCTCTATCACTTTCGGGGCGAGAGCCAGAACCTGATTATGGGCGAATCCGGCCACAATCTCCCCATGCTCTATTTCCGTCGGCGGCTGACATTTCTGTGCCCTCCGGATAATCTCCGAAAAGTCCTTTCTTCCGTCAGCTCCTTCGGGGATATGGTGGGTGCCGGGCATCCCGACGACGCCGGTGGTATAAACGCGGTCGGTGTATGTGGTCTTCGGGCGTGGCGGCACAATACAGTTGGACGTGAACAGGAACATTCCGTTGAATGTCTCGAACTCATCAATCTGCCTCCACCAGGCATTGCCGTAGTTACCTGCAAAATGCGGGAATTTCTTGAAGAACGGATAGCTCTGGGCCGGCAGCATCTCGGAGTGGGTATAGATGTCCACCCCCTTGCCTTCCGACTGTATCAGCAACTCTTCAAGGTCCTTGAGGTCGTGACCGCTTATAAGAATGCCCGGCCGTTTCCTGACGCCAATATCGACCCTGGTGATTTCGGGATTACCGTAGGCCGATGTATTGGCCTTGTCAAGGAGGGCCATGGCTTTTACCCCGCCGTCGCCGACTGAAAGGACAAGCGATGTCAATTCATCTACAGAAATGTCAGGACGGCTAATCTCAGCCAGCGCGTTTTCAATGACTGCATAGATGTCTTCTTCCTCAAAACCAAGGTTGAGCGCGTGGCGCGCGTATGCCGCCATACCTTTGCAGCCGTAGATCGCAAGCTGCTTCAGTCCGCGGATATCCTCGTTCCTTTCGTGAAGCACACTGAAAATCTCCTCGTCGAGAGAGCCTCCGGCCTCAACCACCTCCAGCCTGCCGTAGCTCCCTTCTGCGATGTGATATGACACCTCGGGCATACATGGAAGCTCGATGCCGCGCTTCTTGGCAGTGCCGATAAGCTCATTTTTCAGTTGCAGCCCCCTGCTGATGAACCCATCAAGCATCGGATTGTCGAAATTGGCGTTGGTGATTGTGGTGAACAGCGCGTCGATTATGAAATGGGACGCCTTGCGGTCAGACGCACCCTTTTCCCGCAGGATACGGTTTACGACAGCCATACCCCTTGCTATATACAGGAGTTGGTCCATTCTCGCTGAGGTCTCGGGCTTCTTACCGCATACCCCTTGTATTTCACAGCCTTTCCCTTTGGCTGTTTCCTGACATTGATAACAGAACATGTTCATAAGGCAGTGACGTGTATCAATCGTTCAACTTTGTAAGCATCATCTTGAAGCGTTCAGGAGCACGGAGTGAGTGAGGGGTGCCGGGCTGCATCACGAGCCAGTCGCCGGCATTGAGCATACGCTCCTCTCCGTTTATGGTGAAGGCGCACACCCCCTCCAGAATCTGCACCACGGCCACAGCCGGGGCTGTATGTGTGGCGAGAGCCGCGTCCTTGTCGAAAGCCATCAGGATTACCATCCCGGAGTCTGTCCTGGCGATGATCTTTTTCGCAATCTGTCCTGGACAATATTCGAGTTCATCTCTTATGTTCATATATCGGATTTTTAGGATTTATGTCTAACTCTAACGATGTCCGCTATGTTTTTGTTCAAATCGAAACGGTGTATCCTCATGATCATTCATCACCGGGCTGACGGAAAGGGACTTATGGACGCGAAACCGTTGCCTATAAATATAAAGAGGAACTTGGCGGAAGGAAGAAACTTGCCACCATGCTTGTCGACCACTACCACGCTTGTAGTGCCCGACCTGTTCTTCTTTCTGCGGACAAACATGCCGCAAATATACCGATTTTCTTCGGTTGCGTCACCCTAGATAACCCATAAATTGTGCTAATCCACTGATATTCAATATGCACATATTTCGGCTATCAAAAAGTGACGAAGTCAGGAAATAATCTGAAACACCTCATGCGGTCAACGCGTTTTATCTGAAAAGACAACGCTATGCAAGAACCACAAATCGACCCTAAATTGCAGCGGCAGACACCGCAACCGGCCAAGGGTCAGTCTCATACTCAGCAATCAGAATTAAAAGGAGAGCCGGACAGGCCTTTGCGTCCGACCCAGACCGACAGGAGATATTATCTGTTTTTGGTCACTTATCTCGTGCTTCTAAGCGCATTGGGATCGTTTGTCAACGATATGTATACGCCGTCGCTTCCGGAGATGGCGCGATATTTCCACTGCACGGCGTCACGTGCGCAGCTGAGCCTAACTTTCGGCATGATCGGGCTCGGCATCGGGCAGTTGCTCATGGGGCCGATTTCCGACCACTACGGACGTAAACCAGTGCTTATCACATCGCTCATAGTCTTTATCATCGGTGCGGTGGCTTCTATTTTCTCCCCTACCATGACGGTGTTCCTTTTCTGCCGGCTTGTACAGGGGATGGGAGCCGCGGGAGGTTATTTCCTGGCACGCACCATTCCCGCCGACATTTACCATGGCCGTGACCTGGCCAAACTTATGGCTCTTATAGGAGCAGTCAACGGATTGGCCCCCGCCTCGTCCCCGGTGCTCGGAGGAATCATCGCCGACCATGGCGGATGGAAGATGGTGTTCATCGTTCTCGCCGCATTCGCGTTCCTCGTATTGTGCATAGCTCCTAAACTCAAGGAATCACTTTATAGCCAGGACCGGACCACCCTACCCTGGTACAAGACCCTTCCCGGATATATACGGCTGATGAAAAATACCCCCTTTATGGTGCATATCAGCCTCAAAGGCTGCACACTGGGACTGCTCTTCAGCTATATCTCGGCCGCTCCGTTCATACTGGAACGCCATTACGGTTTCTCACAGACCATGTATGGAGTCATCATCGGATTGAACTCCCTTGCTGTGGCTGCGGGCTCGATGCTGTCGCTGCGCTTTCATCCGTTCAAGAACGCGGTGGCTCTAGCAATTGCCATTCTTGTGCCGTCGATCGGGGTTGGCGCATATGCATTGTGGCACATCCACAGTTTCCTTCTCTTCGAGATATGCACCGTCAGCATGTTTTTTGGCGGAGGAATGATATTCAGCGTGTCGAACACCCTGGCCATGAACGAGGGACGCACACAGGCCGGAGAGGCATCAGCGCTGCTGGGAGTAGCCGGCTACGTAGTCGGAGCGGTTGTGGCGCCGCTCGTGGGCATAGGCGACATCCTCCACAGCACGGCAATCGTATTCCTCTCTCTTCTCCTGCTCGTAGTCGTCTTCTCCGTCTGGACCTACCGTCTGAAACCGGACCTCGACCAATGACAGACCGGCTTACAGCAGAGGCACCATATACACCGGAAGCAGAGTCACATTCCCTAACGCATTGATTTTCAATGCAAAGATAGGCATTAATCAGGTTTCTTCAAAATGTTTTTGGCCAAAAACCGTCATTTTCTCAAAATGTTGTGGATTTAATGTACCAGCCTCAAAAACCGTCTTTGGCTGGAGGACGAGACGTCCGCCAACACCGGGGGATTATGTCTGGGGCAATAAAAAAGTGTCTGGCCGATTCTATCTACAGTTTACATCCTGATGGATAATAAATCTCTTGCTGTAAACGGAATCGGACAGACACTTACAAACCTACCTGTAGAATACTTCTTTTTACCTGTATTTGAACATTACTTTCTTCTGATAATCAGTATCCGGGGTTCTGGACGATGTTGGGATTCTGGTCAAGCTCCTCCTGCGGATAGGGAAGCAACTCGTTGCGCCCGGCCTTGAAACCGTAGGACGGGTCGGAGGCCTCGTCGTGAACGAGAATCCACTTTCCGTTCGCATCCACATCGAGCTTCTCGATGTTCTGTTCCTGTGTGGCGAGAACAGTCGCGGCGTCGCCCCAGTATTCATAGCGGTTTTTCCAGCCGCAATAGAGGCCATGACCGTGAGCCGTAAACTTTCGTTTTACCTGCATCGACGGAAGCAACCCAAGCTAACCTCCTGAAAATCGCTCTTTACAAGCATACACGCATCCTTCTTTTTCATTTTACAATTGACATGTTTGCATTACGCACCAGATTTATTAATTTTGCATAAGCAAGAAAAGAACACCAAACCAATATACCCGTTATGCGTAAGACAGACATGAAACTCAGATTTATCACCACAACGGCTGTCCTGCTGATGACAGCTGGATACATACACTCAGCAGGCCCGGTTTATCTGGACGACTCGCTGCCGCTTGAGACTCGTGTGAAAGACGCGCTCTCAAGAATGACCACCGCGGAGAAGATCGCCATAATCCATGCCCAGAGCAAGTTCAGCTCTCCCGGCGTCCCCCGGCTCGGCATCCCGGGAATATGGTGCACCGACGGTCCGCACGGAATACGCCCGGACGTGCTCTGGGACGAATGGGAGCAGGCGGGCGCCACCAACGACTCATGCGTTGCCTTCCCGGCGCTGACATGCCTGGCGGCGACCTGGAATCCTGAGATGTCAGCCCTCTACGGGAAATCAATCGGAGAGGAGGCGAGATACCGCAACAAGAATGTCCTGCTCGGCCCGGGCGTCAATATCTACCGCACGCCGCTCAACGGAAGGAATTTCGAGTATATGGGGGAAGACCCGTTGCTGGCTGCAAAAATGGTTGTCCCTTATATAAAGGGGGTCCAGGAGAACGGAGTGGCGGCCTGCGTGAAGCATTACGCACTCAACAACCAGGAAAGAGACCGCGACCATGTCAACGTCATAATCGATGACCGGACACTTCATGAGATCTACCTTCCCGCTTTCAAGGCAGCTGTCACCGAGGGCGATATATGGTCGATAATGCCAGGATATAACAAATATGACGGAGACCATGCCTGCGAGAACCAGACGCTTCTCCTCGACATCCTCAAGGGAGATTGGGGGTTTGACGGAGTTGCAATCAGCGACTGGGGAGCTGTACACAACACCGAAAAGGTGGCCAGCAACGGCCTGGACATGGAGTTCGGTTCCTGGACCAATGGCCTGAACTGGGGCGCGAGCAACGCCTACGACGACTATTTCCTGGCAAAACCTTACGAAAAGCTTATATCCGAGGGCATACTCCCGGTCGAGGGTCTCGACGACAAGGCCGCCAGGGTATTGCGCCTGATCATGCAGACAGAGATGAACCGCAACCGCCCCTATGGCTCCCTCAACAGCGACGAGCATTATGCAGCGGCAAGAAAAATCGGCACGGAGGGTATCGTCCTGTTGAAAAATGAAAACAATCTTCTTCCCGTAACCCCCGGAATAAAGAAAATCCTGGTGGTCGGCGAAAACGCCATCAAGATGATGACAGTCGGGGGCGGCTCCTCCTCCCTTAAAGTGCAGCGGGAGACCCTCCCTCTCGAGGGAATACGCGGCAACGCTTCCGGACGGGGCATTGAAGTGGCCTATGAGCGTGGATACGTAGGCGATGTGACAGGTGAATACAACGGTGTGAAGACAGGACAGGACCTGGGCGACTCCAGGACAGCGACCCAGCTGATTGATGACGCCGTGCGCGCTGCCCGCGACGCCGACATGGTGATATTCGTGGGGGGCCTCAATAAATCGGCCAACCAGGACTCGGAGGGTTCAGACAGGCTTGATTTCAGCCTTCCCTACAATCAGGACGCTGTGATAGAGGCGCTTGCCGACGCAAATCCTAATACTGTGGTGGTGAATCTCACCGGAAACGCCTATGCCATGCCATGGAAGGATAAGGTGGCTGCGATTATACAGGGCTGGTATATAGGATCGGAGGCTGGAAACGCGTTGGCAGACGTGATTTTCGGAGACGCGAATCCCTCCGGGAAACTCCCAATGACCTTTGCGGCCGCGCTAACCGACTATTCCCCCCATGCCGCCAATGATTCAACCATGTATCCCGGCGCAGGGGGAGACGTAATCTACAAGGAGGGTCTTGACATAGGCTACCGCCATACCGACAGACTCAAGCCGTCACGGGTGAATTACGCTTTCGGCCACGGACTCAGCTACACAACCTTCAAGCTCGGAAAAGCGTCGGCCGCCGACAAGGTCTTCGACGGCAAAGGCGCATTCGCAATACAGGTTCCCGTGACTAACACCGGAGACATGGCTGGCGCGGAGGTGGTGCAGGCATACGTGCATGACGACAAGAGCAGCGTATACCGTCCCTACAAAGAGCTGAAGGCGTTCAGCAAGGTGAATGTGAAACCGGGAGAGACCGTCACCGTCACCCTTGAGCTTGACAAGAGTGCTTTCGCATTCTATGACCCGGAGTCAAAGCTCTGGACTGTGGAACCCGGCAAATTCGAGGTTCTGATAGGAAATTCCTCCGACAATATCGCGACAAGGATTCCGGTGGCAGTCAGCGAAAAACTGACCTGGAAAGACTCGGAAGACATATGACAGATGCGACGGCAGCCATCCATGGCCGCCACCCGCTCATGAAAGGACAATCAGGCATCTTGCCAATCCGGTCAGTATGACGGAGATTGTCTCGACACGTCGGTTGACGGCTATGGAACGCCGCACGTCGGCATAGACGAAATCCCTATGCCGCTCCCCGATATATGGTTTATGGAAATACTCCCCGAAATAGTTGTGCGGACCGCCGAAGCGGCAATCGAGAATACCCGCCAGGGCCGCCTCCGGATAACCGCTGTTGGGACTCGCATGCTCCGGCCCGTAACGCATTACAAATGACATCCGGCGGGGCTTTCCGGCAACCATCACCATAAGAAACGCCGTTATCCGGGCAGGGATATAATTCGCGGCATCGTCAATCCTCGCCGCCACTCTTCCGAACAGCCTGTAACGCTCCGTCTTGTATCCAATCATTGAATCGAGTGTGTTGACCATCTTGTAGGCAAGCATCCCCGGCACACCGAGCAAAGCATACCAGAAAAGAGGGGCCACGACACCGTCGCTCAGATTCTCCGCAAGGGTCTCAAGAGCGGCGGTCCTTATTTCCTGGGCCGAAAGCTCCGAGGTGTCTCGTCCTACAATCCTCGCGACCTGCCGGCGACCAGCCTCAAGCGACTCATCCACGGCCCGGAACACCATTCTCACCTCCCTTATCAGGGTGGTGCCTGCAAGACAGTAGAATATCAACACCGACGCCACCGCCATCCTGACCCATTGCCAGGGTTCCAGCGCCTTGAGAAGCAGCCAGGAGGAGATGAAGACCATGAGAATCAGACCCACAGCGCAGATACCACCCTTCAGAACTTTCCCGGAGCCTTTGTTAAGCCTGCGCTCGCAAAACGAAATCATTTTTCCAAACCACACGATGGGGTGCGGCATACCCGCAGGGTCGCCTACGGCATGGTCGAGCAGCCATGCCGCCATCAATGGCAAAACAACTATAACGATATCCATTCCCTGATTGCATTTATCAACTCATCATTCTCCCGACGCCCCTGGGCCGCTATGCGGAAATGACGCTCGCAGAGGCCCTCGAAATTGGATGCGTCGCGGATAAGGATGCCGTGATGCTCCACGAGCCATTCCTTAAGTGACGACGCCTTGCCGGTAGGCAACTCGGCAAGAAAGAAATTACAGTCGGTAGGCTCCGAAGATATGCCCATCCCGTTGAGCGACTCCGCAATCCTGACAGACTCCGCGTTAAGCCCGGCGTGGTCTATGGCGTAATCGCAGCAATGGGCCAGCAGGTAACGCGACGCCTCCGAGGCCACGGAATTCACAGACCACGGCATACGCAACCGACGCACGCAATCCAACGCCGCGGAACTCCCCATCGCATAGCCCACGCGCAATCCAGGTATGGCAAACCGCTTTGTCAGGGAGTGCAGACTGACAATGTTATCCCTCGACACCACATCCCGGGGGCTCAATACTTCCCTCACCGAATAATCGGCATAGGCCTGGTCAATCACAAAAAGCGTCCCAGGCCGGGAATCAACAGCCTCAAGAAGTTCTGTCCTGCCGGTGACCCTGCCTGTGGGATTATTTGGATTGCAGAGCCACAGCATATCGGCATCACGCGGAATATCGCGTATGGAAGACAGGAACTTCATCTCATGACGGAATATCCCGCAGGCATCCTGATATTCCCTGAACGTAGGCGCAACAACAGCGGAATGCCCTCCGCTGCGACTCTGGGCAAGAAGATATATCATCTCCGTAGCGCCGTTTGTCGCCATCACACAGTCATCCCCCACCCCGGCCTCAACGGCCAGAAGATGCTCAAGCGAACGCGGCTCAGGCTCGGGATAACTGCTGAATATGTCGCCTACGGCCGCAAGATGGGCCAGCAGCCCGGAATGATCCACCCTCTGATGTATGTTGGTACTGAAATTAATCCTGACGCGCCCTCCGTAGCGGAAAGCGTCATCTCCATGTCCGTCGATCATTTCTCCCTCATTATTTCATAGAGCTTCGGTATGTCGACATAACGCCTGAGCCAGTCGGCAAGCGCGTCATACTGCGACTCCTTATATGCCTCATAGTCAAATTCAACACTGCTTCTCCCGCTGTCGCGAAAAGGCGCCAGAAGCCGGTCGACCACAGCCTCATTGTCAAACAATCCGTGGATATAGGTACCGAAACAGCGTTCTGCCGCCATGCATCCATCCCACGACCCGTCTGACAGCCTGCATACGGGCGACTCACTTTCCGTCCTGCCCATATGTATCTCATATCCCCGACATTCCCGAGGGTCGTCATCAAACGTAAAAGTCACCTGCCTGGTGGTCTTCTCGCTCTCAATCACAGTCCTGACAGGAAGCAGCCCGAGACCCGGGATACTGCCGATTCCACTCTCCACGCCTCCGGGGTCGCTCACCTCCTTGCCGAGTATCTGGTATCCCCCGCATATTCCCACAACTGTCCTGCCCCGGCCATAGGCATTCCTCACGGCGTCAGCCATGCCGCTCTTCCGCAGTTCAAGCAGGTCGGCAATGGTGTTCTTGCTGCCAGGCACTATCACTATGTCGGCCTTGTCAAGATCCGCAGGCTCGGCGGCATAATAGAGATTCACCTCCGGATGCCTCTCAAGCATGTCGAAGTCAGTGAAATTGGATATATGGCCAAGAAGCACCACGGCGACGTTAACCTTTCCCGCCACCACATCCCGGCCCTTCTTTCCGAGCGACACCGAGTCCTCCTCCTCGATATGTATATGCTCAGCCACCGGAACAACCCCGAGCACGGGCACACCACATATCCTCTCCATCAATTTCCTCCCCTCCTCGAAAAGACGGAGGTCGCCCCTGAACTTATTGACTATGATACCCTTGATGAGCCGTCGGTCTTCCTCGCTCTGAAGCATTATGGAGCCGTAGGCGCTTGCGAATACGCCTCCACGGTCAATGTCGGCCACAAGAATCACCTTTGCCCCGGCATAACGCGCCATCGACATATTCACAATATCGCTTTCCCTGAGATTGAGTTCGCATATGCTTCCGGCGCCTTCCATCACCACAGGATTATGAACAGACGACAGTCGGTCGAAAGCCTCATGGGCAATCTTACGCAACTCCTCCTTGCCATTCTTACGGAAATAGCTGTAGGCATCGCTGTCGCCCATTGGCTTCCCGTTTACGACAACCTGCGACGTCATCCTGCCTGAGGGCTTGAGCAACACCGGGTTCATGTCGGCAGAACAGGGAATTCCAGCTGCCTCCGCCTGCACTGCCTGCGCCCTTCCGATTTCCAGGCCGTCGGGAGTGGCATAGGAATTGAGCGCCATGTTCTGGGCCTTGAATGGAGCCGGGGAATAACCGTCCTGCCGGAATATACGGCACAACCCCGTTGCTATCAAGCTCTTGCCGACATCGCTGCCGGTGCCTCCCAGCATCACCGGCGAAAGCCTCTCCCGCCTGCCGCCGCAACATCTTTCCCCATCATGTCTACATCTGTCCAAATCCACAATGACTGATTCTCTATCGCTCATCGTTCATCACTCATCGTTTATAGTTCATCGTTTATCTCAAACGGCGTCTCCTCCTTCTCCTGATATGCAGAGGGAAGAAGACCGAACTCCTCCTTGAAATATTTGCTGAATATCCTCGGACTGTTGAAACCCGTCTGATACGCTATTTCGGAGACATTGAGCTGACTTTCCCTCAGCATCTGGGCAGCCCGCTTCAAGCGAATCACCCTTATGAACTCTATCGGAGTCTTTCCGGTGATGGTCTTGATCTTTTTGTAGAGTCTCACACGGCTCATGCCCATATACTCGCTCAGCTCCTCCACCGAGAGAGTGGAGCTGTCTATATTCTCCGAAACATATTTCACCGCCTTGTCGATAAACTTCTCGTCAAGCGGCGTAATCTTTATCTGGTCGGGCGACGGCTCTATACGCTGCCGGCCCTTCTCCCTCGACGAAAGCTGCATTATGCGCTTCATCCTCAGGCGGAGCACGTCGATGTTGAAAGGCTTGGTCATATAGTCGTCGGCACCGAGGGTAAACACTTCAAGCTTTGCCATAGGGTCATGACTGGCGGTAAGCATTATCACCGGAATCGACGAATAGAGGGCATTTCCCTTCAGCTGCCGGCATAGCTCCATGCCATCCATCCTGGGCATCGTAAGGTCAGTAACCACTATGTCGGGCATCCGCCGGGCAATCCTGCGCATGGCGTCTTCTCCGTCAACAGCTGTCTGCACCACAAAATCATCCTCCAGACCATCCTTGACAAGCTCAAGCATATCATGACTGTCGTCAACAATCAACGCCACCGGCTTCTCAGAGGTCTCGCAGCCGGATGCCTCCTCAACCTCCTCTGACAGCACCTCATTCCGGCCATCGGCATCGGCAGAGTCTGAATGCCTTATCGGCATAGTGACCCTGAATACGCGTCCCTTCTCATCCCGGACAATCTCGACAGTGCCATCATGCAGTCCCACATATTCCCTCACCATCGGCATCCCAACCATCCCGAGGATTGTGGCTTGCCGCTCGTCAGTATCCATAGGCTCGCCGAGGCAGTCGAACATACGGCTTCTCGTCTCATCCGGAATCTCCGGCCCCTGATCGGAGACCGACAATACAACCGAGTCATCCTGCCTCGTGACACACACACCGACAACACCACCTTCCGGAGTCACCCGGAAAGCGTTGAGGAGAAGATTCCGCAAGGCCTTCATCATCTTGTCGCCGTCAAAAGAGCAGATTATGCTTTCCGGATCTGAACTGAACCTGAATTCCACACCCTCCACATTCCATAATTTATTGTAGACAGTGGCACATACAGAACGAGTGAAAGAGACGAAATCACCCTCGGAGGCGTTCAGACGCATGCCGTCGGTCAGGGTATCACGGAAATCAAGCAGCTGGTCAACCAAAGACATAAGCTTCTCCGCATTGCGGTGCATGAGCGAGAGAGTATGCGCCTGGCGGTGGTCTGTGGCGCTGCGCAGCATTTTCTCAAGGGGTGTGATAATAAGGGTGAGCGGAGTGCGCAGATCATCGCTGACGCTTGTGAAGAAGCGAAGTTTCATCCTGTCCATCGCTTCACGCCGGCGCATCTCCTCCTCCGCCATCCTCGCCTCCTTGCGGCGCCGCTCCCTAATCCGGAAAAACCGCAGACCCGCATACACAGCGACTGTCGCCAGAACTGCATAGACGGCGAAAACGAGGGGAGCCGCCCAATAAGGCGGTTCGATATTCAATACGGCTGCTATAAGGCCCGGGGCGGTCAAGGTCATGTTCGGATATTAATTTGAATGCAAAAATAGTCAAAGTAAACATATTTTGCAATAGCTCCGGACATCGACCGTGTAAGCGATGCCCGGAGCGCTAACCAAAATATAAATGTATGCTTTATTTAGCCTGGAGACGAAGAATGCGGGAAGCCCAGTCATTCTGCTTGTGATAGTCCACCGAATGGCTTGCCGGAATCTCAAGACCGTTGCTCATCAGGTAACGACCTGAGAAAGACTTGCCCTCATAGGGAAGCGGCTTGTTGTCGATGCAGTTGAGCTCAGTCACGGTGTACATCCTGTCGGGATCGAGACCGGCCATCTTGATTCGGGGAAGCTGCTGGTTGACAAACGATTCCGTCTTATACCAGTAGAAGACAGCCTCATTCTTGTCGGGAGCCACATACATCAGCGAGGCCACGCCCTTGTCGTCATAGGGTGACTGCAGACGGTAGATGTCGCCCTGCTGCACCACGGGACGAATCTCCTTGTAGCTGGCGATGGCCCTGCGGCAGAACTCCTTTTCCTCCTCTGTCATGTTCTTAGGCTGGATCTCCATTCCCAGACGCCCCGACATTGCCACGTCGGCACGGTATTTGAGCGGTATTGTGAGGAATGTCTGATGGTTGGGTGCCGCACTGATATGCGATGCCATGGCCACGGCAGGGAAGAAATAGCTCGTGCCCCACTGCATGTAGACTCTCTGCAGCGCGTCGGTATTGTCGCTTACCCAGAACTCGTCAAACCAAGGCAGCACACCGTAGTTTGCACGGCCACCGCCGCTGGCACACGCCTGGATCGTCACGTCGGGGTATTTCGCGCGTATCCTGTCCACAGTCTTGGCAAAACCCTCGTGATAGGCATGGTAGAGATGGCTCTGCTTGTCGGCAGAAAGATACTGCGAGCCATGGTCCATGATGGGGGCGTTGGCATCCCACTTGATGTAATCTATCTCCGGATAGTTTGTAAGAAGAGTGTCGACCACGTTGAAAACAAGGTCCTGCACCTTGGGGTTGGCCATGTCGAGCACCATCTGTGTGCCTCCGCGTCCCATGGTCGGCTCTCTCTTCGCAGCCTTGATGACATACTCCGGATGCTTCTCGTAAAGCTCCGAAATGCTGTTGACCATCTCTGGCTCGATCCAGATGCCGAACTTCACTCCATGCTTCTTAGCTGAGTCGAGAAGACCCTTTATGCCCGAGGGGAGCTTCGTCTTGTCTACACTCCAGTCGCCGAGCGACGTGGAATCGTTGTTGCGGGGATATTTCACGCCAAACCATCCGTCGTCCATAACGAAGAGCTCACCGCCCATTGACGCTATGTCGGCCATCATGGCGTCCATACCCTCCTCATTGATATCGAAGTAGACACCCTCCCAGCTGTTGAGAAGAATCTTGCGCTCCTCATTGCCATGGGCGATCTTGCGGTTACGGCCCCACTTGTGGAAATTGCGGCTCGCACCGCTGAGACCCTCCTCGGAATATGTGAGCGCCAGAGGCGGGGTGACAAACGACTCCCCCTTGGCGAGCTTATATTCCGAATCGTCGGGATTGATTCCGGCGAAGAAATGATGATAGTCGCCGTAGTCGGTGTCAAAGCGCAACTCGTAGTTGCCGCTGTAGCACAGCGCGGCGCCGATCACCCGTCCTTCGTTCTCCTGCGGCTTGCCGTCGAGCGAGAGCATCACCTCAGAATGCGCAGTATGCGAGTTCCTGACTCCGTCCTTGTTCTTTATCACCTTCATTCCGTGGGTGAGCGGAGCCTCCTCCACCCTGCCCTCATTGGCCCAGGCACCGTAAAGGCTCGACAGCCATACGTCGCCATAACGCACGGGAAGATAACCTGAGTCGAAACGGCGGAGCGTGACCTCACCCTTCTCCCCGTTTATGGTCTCGGTCCAGGTCTCGATCACATCCTCACCGTCATACGTGCGGTAGTTGAGCTTGATATCTACGGGATACACCTTGTCGCGCAATGTCACTGTCGTGAGGGTTCCGTCGGGAAGACGTTTTGTCTCGGCAGCCTCCACCACCATGTCGAGCGTCATGTTGCCGTCGGCGTGGGTCATCGCCACGGCAGCCTCGTGTTCGGGATTGACACCATAGGCCGGAAAGAGATCCAGGGCAGCGGCGCCGGAGTCGCCCAACGCCGATACGTCGGCATCGGAGAGTTTCTCACCATAATATAAGAACTTAGCCTTGTCACCCTTGCTGGCATCTATCACAAGCGACGTGCCGGGCGTGGCTACGTGAAGCGTCTCGGCCCACATCGTCATTGGAAGAGATGCGAAACAGCCCGAGAGCATAAATAAATAAGCTTTCTTCATCAGTTGTATCGTTTCTGTTGATTTGCGATTGTAAAATTAGCAGTAATTTTCCGTTCTGACAAAAAACAAAAGCTTAATTTATAACTTTTTACATATTAAAACCATCATTTGATATAATAGTATCATTACGGCTGCGACATGCGCCTGCCGACAGTGAGAAAAATAATAAAACCTGGCGTAACCGCGAGTGCAGACCCATCAGCTGACAAGCGGATTGATACTTAATTGCCATTTTATTGTCACTTTAAACCTATTATTTGCATTTTCTTTTTTCCCGTTGTAACTTCGCCCCCGGTTTCAGCACCGTCTCTGACGACAGGCCGCAACCAGCCCTTCAAACGACAATACCACCTTAAAACCCAATATCGAAGATATGACAATGAATCATTCATTCATCTATATACACTCCGGCTTTTATACAGATCCGCAATCATTCGGCCCCGATACAGCAATGCGGTTCAGTCAGCTTATCAAGCTTGGTCTCAGATAATTGGAATCTATTGGAATCTCACACTAAAAAAATGGTTTAACACTCAACGACAATGAAAACAGGTAAAAATAACATGCAGGTCACACTTATGATTGGTTTATGTATCGGCGCTGCCGCAGCCACCGTGGGAACGGCGACTGCGGCACCCCCCGCCGACGCGTTACGCCACAAACTACAGAAAATAACCGCCGGAGGGAAAACAATGTTCGGCCATCACGACGACCCCGTCTACGGCCACACCTGGAGCTACGAAAAGGGGCGCAGCGACGCTCTCGAGACAGCAGGCTCGCTCCCCGCGATGTTCAGCTGGGACCTCGGCGGCATCGAGAACGGCGACTCCCTCAACCTTGACGGAGTTCCCTTCCGACTGATACGCGAGAACGCGATCGAACTCAACAGAAACGGAGGCGTCAACACCTTCAGCTGGCATCTCCGCAACCCGATAAACAACAACGACAGCTGGACGGTCTCCGACACCACCATCGTAAGGCAGATGATGGAGAATCCCGAAAGCTTCCGACGCCAGCTCACAAACCTCGCCGGCTTCTTCAATTCCCTCGTTGACGAGAACGGCAATAAGGTGCCCGTAATATTCCGTCCCTGGCACGAGCATACCGGCGGATGGTTCTTCTGGGGCACCCCCAACACAACGGAGCAGCAATACCAGTTCCTCTGGGACGAGACGCGCCGTGTGCTCGACGAGCAAGGTGTCGACAATGTGGTATGGGCCTACTCCCCCGACCGCGTCACAGGCAAAGACCAGTACATGGCCCGTTATCCCGGGGATGACCTCGTGGACATAATGGGAATCGACATATATCATTTCGACAAGGAGGGCGGCCTTGAGGAATACCGCAAAACGGTTGAGACAGGCCTCGCCACCGTCACCGGGCTTGCAAAGGAGCACGGAAAGATTCCGGCTTTCACCGAGACCGGCCTGGAGTCAATCACGATGCCCGATTGGTATACCGACGTGCTGCTCCCCATGCTCAAGGAGAATGAGGTGGCTTATGTGGTGGTATGGCGCAATGCCCACGACAACCCGAAGCATTATTACGTCCCTTTCAAGGGGCACCCCGCCGAGAAGTCGTTCGTGACTTTCACATCCGACCCTAAGATACTCATGCTGCGTGACATGAAACCCTGCGGAAACTGCGGCAGCGAAAAAAAATGTGATTGAAAAAAATAAAACAAAATTCCCTGTATGAATACTTTCGATTATCGCAAGGCTCTTGTGGAGGCTGAATACGAGTCTCTGCTTCGCCGTCCCAACGTTGCCCTCGAAGGCAACGGCGTCTATGAACGCTATAAATATCCTATCGTGACTTCCGCCACGATACCTCCTTTCTGGAAATATGACTACAACCGCGCCACCAATCCCTGTTTCATGGAGCGCATAGGCATCAACGCCACCCTCAACTCCGGAGCCATCAAATGGAACGGAAAGTATGTGATCGTGGTGCGTGTGGAGGGCAACGACCGCAAGTCGTTTTTCGCGGTAGCCGAGAGCGATAACGGTATCGACGGCTTCCGCTTCTGGAACCATCCCATCACAATGCCCGAGAGCGACGTGCCCGCCACGAATATCTACGATATGCGCCTTACCCGCCACGAGGACGGCTGGATCTACGGTCTCTTCTGCGTGGAGCGTCATGACGACTCCAAACCCGACGACCTCTCCGCAGCCACTGCCACATGCGGCATCGCGCGAACCAGAGACCTTGTGGAATGGGAGCGCCTGCCGGACCTCAAGTCAAAGAGCCAGCAGCGCAATGTCGTGCTCCATCCGGAGTTCGTAGACGGCAAATACGCTCTCTATACACGCCCCCAGGACGGATTCATCGACACAGGCAGCGGCGGCGGCATCGGCTGGGCTCTTGTCGACGATATCACTAACGCCGTGGTCACCGAGGAGCGTATAATCGACGAGCGCATCTACCACACCATCAAGGAGGTGAAGAACGGCGAGGGACCCGCCCCCATCAAGACCGACAAGGGCTGGCTCCATCTCGCACACGGCGTGCGCGCATGCGCATCGGGTCTGAGATACGTCCTTTACATTTATATGACCTCCCTTGAGGAGCCCTGGAAGAAAATCGCCTCGCCCGGCGGCTACTTCATGGCGCCCGTGGGAGAAGAGTTTGTCGGCGATGTGATGAACGTGCTTTTCTCCAACGGCTGGATAGCAGACGAGGACGGCAAGGTATTCATCTACTATGCTTCCAGCGATACCCGCATGCACGTCGCCACCTCCACCATCGACCGTCTTGTGGACTATTGCCTCAATACCCCCGAGGACGGACTGCGCACAGGGCGCTCGGTGGAGACCCTCAATTCCCTGATAGACCGCAACCTCGAATTTCTAAAGACTCATAACTCATAATTCATCACTCATAGTTTAAAATGGCTCCGCTGCGTGAAAAAATAGGCTACGGTTTCGGCGACATGGCGTCGTCGATGTTCTGGAAGGTGTTCAGCTACTATCTTCCGTTCTTCTACTCCAATGTCTTCGGGCTACGGCTTGTCGACGCCGCATTCCTGGTGCTGGCAACCCGCATATGGGATGCACTGTCCGACCCGATGATGGGCATCATAGCCGACCGTACCCACACACGGTGGGGCAAATACCGACCCTATCTCCTATGGGTAGCCGCACCTTTCTCAATATGCGGCATTCTACTCTTTTCCACTCCCGACTGGGACTACGCCGGAAAGATGGTGTGGGCCTACGTCACATACATTCTGATGATGACCGTCTATACGGGAATCAATGTGCCATATGGCGCCATGCTCGGCGTGCTCTCGGAGAGTCCGCGCGAGAAGACCGTCTTCTCCTCCTACCGTATGTTTTTCGCATACGGCGGCTCGTTCATTGCCCTGGCTGCCTGGCAGCCGCTCTGCGACTGGTTCCAGTCTTCATTCGGAGCCTCTCCGCAGAGTTCCTGGCAATGGGCAATGACGGTGATAGCCTCGGCATGTTTCGTGCTTTTCATCTGCTGCTTCCTGCTGACCAGCGAGAAGATAAAGACTGTCTCCAGCGTCAGCGTGGGCAAGGATTTCAAGTCGCTGCTCTCCAACCGCCCCTGGTGGATTCTGATAGGAGCCGCACTCTGCTTCAATCTCTTCAACACTGTCAGGGGAGCCGCCGTGGCCTACTTCTTTGCCGACGTCATCGGCTTTGACGCCACCCTCAGCCTCTTCGGGCTCTCGCTCCTCTTCTATTCGGGTCTGTTCCTGAGCATCGGCGAAATCGCCAACATGATCGGAGTGGCGCTCTGCGTGCCGGTTTCCAGGGCGCTGGGCAAGAAGACCACTTTCATCACGGTAAACATCGCCCTCATCGTCCTGAGCTGCGTTTTCTTCCTCTCCCCTGTCACCTCCGGCGGGTTCTGGCTTATGCTGGTGCTCCAGGTGCTCATCTCAATGCTGACGGGCGTCATGTCGCCCCTGATATGGTCGATGTATGCCGACGTTTCCGACTACTCCGAGCTTAAGAACAACACGGCCTCGACGGGCCTCATCTTCTCCTCTTCCTCCATGGCCCAGAAATTCGGAGGAGCTATCGGCGGCGCGGCCGTGCTCTGGCTGCTCGACGCCTGCGGCTACATAGCCCGCGCCAACGAGAACGCCTCAATGGCTATCGACCAGCCGACCGGAGCCATCTCCTGCCTCTGGATGCTCATGACCTTCATTCCGGCGGCTGTGTCGCTGCTTGCGGTCATCGTGATGTGGTTCTATCCCCTCACCACCCAGAAAGTCGATGACATTGTCAGCCAGCTGAAGGTAAGACGCGGAGCCGTGGCCACCGACTCCCCCGAACAGGACGAGATGACCGACTTCGCCGACACGAATTCCTGATACACCCCTTTTTATCCAATCTTTTACAAAATCCAGATTATGTCCGCATTCGCCGACAGACTCCTCTCCAACCTCACCGAGAATATCCTCCCCTACTGGATGGATAAGATGACCGACCCAAAGGGCGGCTTCTACGGACGCCGCGACGGCCATGACCGCCTGCATCCCGATGCTCCAAAGGGCGCCATACTAAACGCGCGCATCCTATGGACATTCTCTTCCGCCGAACGCATGCTGCCCGGACAGGGATACGCCGAATACGCACTTCGCGCCCGCGACTATATCGCCGACCATTTCATTGACCCGAAATACGGAGGCGTATTCTGGTCGGTGGATGCCGACGGCAAACCGCTTGACACAAAGAAACAATACTACGCAATAGCCTTCACCATCTACGGGCTGTCGGAGCATTACCGCGCCACGGGCGACACGAAGTCGCTCGAGATGGCCACGAAGCTCTTCCACGACATAGAACGTCATAGCCGCGACAATGATAAAGGGGGCTATTTCGAAGCCTCCACACGCGATTGGAAAGAGATTTCCGACATGCGGTTGAGCGACAAGGACGACAACGCGTGCAAGACGATGAACACCCATCTCCATATCCTTGAGGCCTACACATCCCTTCTGAGGGTATGGCGCGACCCGGGGCTGCTCCAGGCCACAACCGCGCTGCTTGAGATATTCCTCGACATAATCCAGGACGCCCGGACCGGCCACATGGGGCTTTTCTTCGATGCCGACTGGAGGAGGATGGACCGAAACGTATCCTATGGCCACGACATAGAGGCATCCTGGCTGCTGCTGGAGTGCGCCGAGGTAATCGACGAGCCTGCGCTGTATGAGCGCACACTCCAGGCGACAGAACGCATGGCCGTGGCTGCTCTCGAGGGGAGACGCGACGACGGCTCGATGGTGTATGAGCTCCACGGCGACGGCCGTCTTGACGATGACCGCCACTGGTGGGTGCAGGCCGAGGATGTCATAGGACTTGTCTATCTATGGCGTTTCCACGGCCACAAGGATGCCCTGCAGAAGGCCGAGCAGTCATGGAGCTACATCGATTCGGAGATTGTGGACCATGAGGAGGGGGAATGGTATTGGAGCCGCCGCGGTAGCGACGGAAGCATCGACCGCGACGACGACAAGGCCGGTTTCTGGAAATGTCCGTACCACAACGGCCGTATGTGCATGGAGGTAATCTCCAGGCTGAATGATGATCAGTAAGGCAAGCCCGTGCCGATAAACCCGATGGTCTCGCTTCCCGTGAAATCCTTGCCTGTAGGCGCCTGCGCTGAATTATAGAGACGGGCTGACAACGCGGGAGCAAGACCATCCTGACCTACTCCTATCCAGAGTCCTTCCCAGGTCCAGTACCACTGGCCCTCATCATCCATAGAACACCATTCCGCCTTTACGCCCGGAAGTTCGAGCACTTTCGAGAAGGGACTTCCGAGGCGGAACTCGCCTCTGGGGGCCTGCACTCCGACAACAGAATCGAAAAGACAGATGACGTCGACCTTGCCCTCGCCGAAATCATAGGCGGCAAACGATTCCCTGTCGCCATCCACAAACATAAACTCCAGGCAGTCGGGCGACTTGACCTCCTTGCGCATTGTATACAAACCCTCGACCATTTCCGGAACATCCTTCCACTCGGCCCCTATCCTGACCGGGCCGAGACTGTCTTTTGTGAGGAAATAGCGCTCATGCGCGATTTCTGTGGAATCCTGCGCCTCTATGAGGCTGTCGGAAGCCGCGTCGGCTTTCTGAGAATCCTTGTGGCCACAGGCCACGAGCCCCGCCAACGCGGCGGCAAACATAACCAATTTCTTCATAATCTTAATTTTTACCCCAATTTCCCACCAATCCTCGTTTATATAGTTTATAGTTAATCACTGATAGTTCATAGTTCATCACTGATAGTTCATAGTTCATCAATAACCCCTATCCTCCGAATTGTTCCGGATAAAGTACCATAACATTATGGCGCGAGAAATTGTTCTGCAGATACCCCGGCATAGCGTCAAGATCGGATGAATGGGATATCGACCCCTTCCTCGCCCCGATCACTATCAGAAGGTCCTCGTCGCCTATATCCGCCGAAGCCACAATGAAATCATCAAACGATCCTATCGTCCGGATATCGTAACGCACGGCATAATTCTCGTCTTCAAGGATGTTGCGGATGAAGACGCCTGTGGTGGCGTAGCTCATGAATATCAGTCGGCAGGCGAGCTGCGAGGCAAGGTTGCCGAGACGCTCCACCCAGGCCTTGAAACCTGTCTCATATTCAGCCTTGTCGGGCACGACTGCCACCAGACGGCTAACTGTATCGACGGGAATGAAGCATCGCGTCATTATCACCATCCTGTGGATGGAGGCCAGCAGCTGCTCTATGATGTGTCCGTGGAAGGTATCGACGACGTTCTGTTTACGGTGGAGTCCGATTATGATGTCGGTGCTGTGGTTCTCCTTTGCCACGCTCGTGATGCCGTTCACCACATTGAAATCGTATCTCTCTATATCCTTCACCTCCAGCCCGCTGGCCACGGCCGTAGCCACGGCTGCACGCAATGCGTTGCGTCCCATTGCCATTCCTGCGGCATCATCGTTGGTCCTGACAAAAAGCGCGGTCACGGGGCTGACGTTCGCTCTGTGGCGCATCAGCACAGCCATACGCATCAGTCCCTCTGCCGTGACAGGATTGGCCACGGCCACAAGCTGACGCGAGAAGGCTCCCTGCTTCTGCTCCCCTTCCGTCTCAAGCTCAGCCTTGGTCAGCTCCATGCGAAGGCGTATGGCGTTGCGTTCGGTGGTCAGAGTGGCCACCAGGCAGCAGGCGAGTATCATCACCACAGAGCCGTTCATCACATCCTCGTCGATAAAGCCATAGCTGTAGCCTATCATCGTGGCGGCGATTGTGGCCGCAGCCTTTCCTGAGGTAAGGCCGAACATTATACGCCGGTCAACAGCTGTAAGGCCGAACATCTTCTGACCGATCCAGGCCGCGCCCCATTTTGTGACAAGCGCCACGGCAACCATATTCAGCGCCACCCAGCCGATGCTCCATCCCTGGAACAGGGCGCGGACGTTGACAAGCATACCTACCCCTATCAGGAAATATGGAATGAATATGGCGTTGCCTACAAACTTCACGTGGCCCATAAGCGCCGAACGCGATGGGACAAAACGATTCAGCACCAGACCGGCATAGAACGCTCCGAGGATTGACTCCAAGCCCGTCAGAGCCGCCAGGAGCGAGCCGAGCAGCATCAGCGCGAGCAGGAATATATACTGGCTCACACTGTCGTTGTGCTTACGGAAAAACCACTTGAGCATCCACGGAAACGAATAGCCCACCACCAAGGCATAGACTGCCATGAAAATCAGCATTCTGAGCAGCCCGGTGGCGCTGAATCCGCCAGACTCGTGCGCGTCGATTACTCCCGCGAGCGTAAGGAGAGCGAGAAGCACCGCCACTATTGTGCCGCATACGGCTATTACCGCCGGACGCGAGTTCTGAAGCCCGAACCTGCTTATCGTGGGATAGGAGATAAGCGTATGCGAGGAATACATTGTGGAGATCAGAAGGCACGTCGACCACGAGGATCCGAACACAAGCCTCGTGGCGGCCACGCCAGCTATCATCGGCAGAAGGAAGGTGGCCAGGCCGAATATGAGGCCCTTGCCGAGGTTGCGCTTGAGATGAAACATGTCGATCTCAACCGCGGCGAGAAACATCAGGTAAAGGATTCCGACGTCGCCGAATATCTTGAAACTGGCGTCCCGCTCAAGGATATTGAATCCATAGGGACCCACTATTATGCCCGACACGATAAGCCCGACAACCATCGGAATCTTGAGGCGGCTGAACACTAATGGGCAAAGCAGGATCATGGCCAGCACCAGAAGGAATATGGCCACCGGCTGATGAAGCGGGAAATATGCGGCGAGATCGGTCAGATTCATTTGAAAAGTTTTGCTGCGTTGGCGTCGGTGACGCGCTCGGCCTCTACGGGAGGCACCCCGCAGAGTTCGGCCACTTTGTGGAGTATATGGGGTAGGAATGCACTCTCGTTGCGCTTGCCGCGCTTAGGCACCGGGGCGAGGTACGGCGAGTCGGTCTCTACAAGCAGACGGTCAAGGCCGATGACACCCACCGCCTCGCGAAGGCCTCCGGCATTCTTGAATGTCACGACTCCGTTGATGCCGAACCAGGCGTCGGCCGTTCGTCTGATTCGCTCCACATCATCCGGACTTCCGGTGAAGCTATGGAAAATCAACGGGGGGAGCGCGCCATGCCGGCTGCCGTGGGTCTCGATCACCTCAAGCGTGTCGTCCAGCGCCTCCCGGCAATGTATGATCACCGGCAATGACATCTCACGCGCCAGCTCGAGATGAAAGGCGAAGGCCTCTTTCTGTTGCCCGCGGTAAGTCCTGTCCCAGTAGAGGTCGATGCCGGTCTCCCCTATCGCGCAGAGCGCCGCGTCGCCGAAGCCCCGCCTTATCTCTTCCAGCCTCTCCCGCCAGTCTTCCCTCACTTCCGTGGGATGCAGGGCGAGAGCGATGGAGGTATTTTCCGGAAACCGGGTATGGAGCGCCAGCATCGGCCCCACCGAAGTGGGGTCGATGCATGGCAGTATCATTCTGTTGACTCCGGCGGCAAGGGCCCGCTCCACGGCAGGAACGCCACCCTCGCTGAACTCCTCGCCATACAGGTGGGTATGGCTGTCGGTCATTTCTTTCGTCCTATGAGCTTCTCGGCAAGTTTCTTGAAGGCTTCCTTCTCCTCGTCGCCGAGCGATGTCTTCTTAAGCGACGTCATGGCCTTCGAGCTGTAATGGGCCACGGCCTTTGCGGCGCTCTCCTTGATGCCGAGTTTCTCGTAAAGGCGTGTCACTGTCTTTATCTTGCTCTCCCCCGGCGCCATGTTCATGGCCGCACGCAGGGCATCGGCGTAGTCGGGATGCTCTGATATGCCGCTCAGATAGAGATACGTCTTCTTGGAGTTCAGGATGTCGCCCCCTATCGGTTTGCCGAAAGTGGTCGGGTCGCCGAATGTGTCGAGCCAATCGTCCTGAATCTGGAAAGCGACTCCTATCGCCATACCGAAATCATACATCAGGTCGGCATCCTTCTCCCCTGCCCCGCCGATTATGGCTCCGATCTTGGCAGAGGCTCCGAGCAGCGACCCTGTCTTCCCCTCTATCATCTGCATGTATTCGGGGAGCGATGTTTTGTCAGATGTCTCGAAATCCATGTCGAGAGCCTGCCCCTCATACACCTTTATAGCCATGTCGTCGAAAGTCTTTAGCACCTTCCTGAGCTTGTCGTCGTCAACGTCGGTCACGTATTCGGTAGCCAGGGTGAGCAT
Source organism: Porphyromonadaceae bacterium UBA7087 (assembly GCA_002493515.1). GTDB lineage: Bacteria > Bacteroidota > Bacteroidia > Bacteroidales > Muribaculaceae > Lepagella. Next base: position 24,523 of record DKYZ01000006.1, read on the forward strand.
TGTGTCGCCTGAGAGTATCGCGGCATTCTCACCATATTTCTTATGCACTGTCGGGCGCCCGCGACGCACGTCGGAGCGATCCATCACGTCGTCATGGAGAAGCGTGAAGTTATGGAATGTCTCGATGCCCACGGCAGGAGTCAGGGCCTTTCCGGCTGCTTCGCCGAAGGCATCGGCCCCCATGAGCAGGATGACCGGGCGCAGACGCTTGCCGCCGGCCGAAAGACCATAGGCAATTGGGCCGTAGAGCGATTCGAGATTGCCGCCGGGAAATTCCAGCGAACGGATGGCCGACTCTACGTCGGCCGAATATTCAGCAATCGTTTTCATATTCAGGGATATTTCAGATTGCGGGGCGCATGCCCGCACATAATTTATTTATAGTCGATAAATCTGTTGTAGAACGAAGCCGGAAGATCCTTGCCGCTGTCTATTTTCAAAACGGTGTGGAATCCTATCAGAAAACGGGTGAACATGGCGGTGTCGGAAGCGCAAGCCTGACGCAGCGCCTCTATCTCCTTGGCCACCTCTTCCTCCGTCATGCGTCGCTCGCGTATGCTTCCCACGTATGCCAGCCCGAGCTCGTAGCCGAGCCCCTGTGGATCGTTTAGACCCGCCATACTGAGAATCTTCATCTTCTCCGGCAACGGGAGTGAATTGGAGTAATTGTCAAAGGTCTCACTGAAAACCACCAGATTGGAGTCACGGTAGTTTTCATAGGCATGGAGGGTCGCAGTGGCGAGCGTGTCGATTTTCGCTCCCTTCACCTTCCCGAGGGCTGCGTCGCAAATGAAACGGGCCACGGAATCAGGCGTGGTGTGCTCCATAACATAGGCTACGCGGCCGGCATCCCCAATCGACATGAAATTGCCGGGGAAATTACGGTCGGAACCGTTGCCACTCCCGCCGCACGAGGAGAGGGCGACAAGAAATATCGCCATAGCGCCACCGGCTTTCCTCAGCCGGGTCATATGCGTCTTGAAAAAATAGGTCATCATTTTCCAATATTATATTGTTTGCCGTCCAAAATCCACGCTATCAGCATCTTACAGCCTTTCACACACTGTCGGGCCGAATCGCCGAGAAGGGGATGCGGACAACATTCCGATGCAAAATTACAAAAAAATCGCCGAAAGATATTGTCAATCCAAATAAAAGTATTAACTTCGCAGCGTCAAAACGGCAAGAGAGCGCAAAAGACGCTCGCCGCCACGACAGAAGATTGCCCTAACGGCTCTGCCAAACAGACCGCAAGCCCAATCTTCAACCAAATTGGAGTGATGCTCGAGTGGCTGAAGAGGCACGCCTGGAAAGCGTGTATACGCCAAAAG
>DKYZ01000006.1:26090-28653 GCA_002493515.1 Porphyromonadaceae bacterium UBA7087
CGTGTATACGCCAAAAGCGTATCCCGAGTTCGAATCTCGGTCACTCCGCAGGCAAAACGCTGAAAGTCAGGTAACAAAGCCCAACTTTCAGCGTTTTTCCATTTGAATACCGCAGTTCTGACTGCTTAAAAAAAGCCCTCGGAAGGTGACTTTTCGGGAAGTAACAGTCCTTTTCGGGACATGATAGGCAAAATTAAATGTTGCATTAAATGTTGCAACATTTAGCTGGAGCCATCATGGTCTACCCAAGAACAGACTTCCACACGAAGAAATCTGAAGAGGCAATTTAAGCTTATGGCAACTGCTAAACTCTTCCTTGACAGTCGTTATGCGAACAAGGATACTGAAAAACAGGTGACGGTAAAGATAGCCGTCAACCACCGAGGCAAGTCAGCCGCTCTTCCTACCGAGATAAAGGTACTCCCTTCTCAATGGGATTCCAAGGACAGAAAGGTGAAGTCCCATCCTAAGAAAGCTCTTTTCAACAGAGTGCTTCTTGAGCGTCTTGCCGCAGTAACAAGTATGATGGAGCACATGAACGCGACCATCAATCTCTCCGAAATCAGTGCCTCTGAACTATGTAAACTTGTGAAAGAGGAACTGAACCCAAAATCTCCAATTCCCCTATCCAACGTCCACGTCCCGGAGGACACAAAAACGGTCAAAATATGGTTTGACAAATGGATGAGCCATAAGAGCGGCCGGACAAAGGATCTATATCAGACCACCCGCAACCGCATTGTCGCATGGATTGGAGAAGAGGCTTTCGGCAAGCTCCACTTTGAGGACATAAACCGTGACTGGCTTCTCAACTTCGACGATTTCATGGCGCAGACAGCGCCTTCGGCAAATTCGAGGGCGATAAACATGCGCAATCTCCGGACTGTCTGCAACTATGCCATCGACAATGATGTCACCACCCACTATCCTTTCCGTCGCTTCAAGATCGAATCGGAGGCAACGAAAAAGAGAAATCTTGACATCGCGACTCTGAGACGCCTGTTCAAGCATAAGTGTGAGGAGGAATGGCAGCAACGATATCTTGACGCCTTCAAACTCTCCTTCATGCTCATCGGGATAAATATGGTGGATCTCTGCAAACTCACCGAAGTGAAGAATGGCCGGATCGAGTACATCCGCTCAAAGACCGGAAAGACATATGATATAAAGGTGGAAGCAGAGGCTCTCGCCTTGCTGGACAAGTACCAGGGCAAAGGGCAACTTCTCAACTATCTCGACAGCTGCACCGACTACCGTCACTTCTACAACCGCATGTGTATCGGTCTGCGCGAGATCCGCAACCAGCTTGGAATAGATGAGCTCACGAGCTATTATGCCCGACATTCCTGGGCCACCATCGCCTCAAAGCTCGATATCTCCCACGATACGATTGCCCGTGCCCTCGGTCATGGTGGAAATACTGTCACCGACATCTATATCCAGTTCGACATGGCCAAGGTCGATGAAGCCAACAGGAAAGTTCTCGACTATGTGCTCTATGGCGTTTCAGAGGCGCCGACTGTGTCCAAAAAAAGAGGAAGACCCCGAAAAAAATGATTCTCCATGAGAGCGAGTTTCAAAATTTCACATTAGGGAACAGACCCGAAACATCCCTTACCTGCCGTGTCGGTCGCTATGGCCGGCACGGCTTTTTTGTTTCCCTACGGGCTCAACCGTTATGGAATAATCTGCCGGGTATGACGGGCGCGATAGTGCTCCACACCTTTTCTCCAACCCCATGCTGCCAACCTTGAAAGATGACGGTACAGAAAGCGGACAATGTAGATGACAACCTGAATCGTCCATCGGGCGACGAAGAGTGTAATCCGGAACAGTGTCAAGGCTATCCAGCAAACCACCTTGAACAGCAGGCTTACAATGGTGGCATATATCATTATCAGAATCTCGGGCATAGTCGTAATTTTATAGGTTCCGAGGGTCCATCCCTCTTACAAAGATAGTGAAAATCAGCGAATTAACCAAATTTTCAGTCCCTAATTTGCCTAAAATCCAAGTGATTACACCAATTTTTATCGTTGTTCAGAACTCTGTTTTTTCTCTCCTTATTTAGTAATCCAACAAGCGGACTATCATGGGCGCTGACACTTTCATCCCCTCATGCCTTCGTTTGCAGCTATCAGCTCAGCAGTCGTAGTTCCATGACATATAACGCACATGGCCTCATGGCTTGAAAATGTGCTTAATGTAGCATGATGGTACGGAAGTCAAGGACATAAGCCATTTTACAAGGGGTTACGCGACTTACCGCATAAAGCCGTCAAACATGCCGCTTAACGTCATGGCCTGTAATGACATGGGATTATGCGCCTTCATGCGTGGGCTCGTGAGAAATGTGTTGTGCAATTCATCTGGAGCGAGCCGGAATCGGTAGATTTGCTCCTGAGAACCTTGTGGGCATACCCCTTTTTCTACAGTTTTTGGGAAGCAAGTTGTGTTTTTCGCCGTACAAAATCCGGCCAGATTTTGCCCCCGAAAAACCACTTGCCGACCGCTGCGCGGCGGTGGAGGTTGTCGCCTCTGTTTCGCCTCCGGCGAGAATCCG
>DKYZ01000006.1:28759-29239 GCA_002493515.1 Porphyromonadaceae bacterium UBA7087
ACAGTTTTTGGGAAGCAAGTTGTGTTTTTCGCCGTACAAAATCCGGCCAGATTTTGCCCCCGAAAAACCACTTGCCGACCGCTGCGCGGCGGTGGAGGTTGTCGCCTCTGTTTCGCCTCCGGCGAGAATCCGTTGGATATGGCCACTGTAAACAGTAATCTTAGACAACATGAACCGAAGAACCAGGAGAATCGAACTGCGCCTCACGGAAGCCGAGTCCGAGTTCATCAGGGAAAAATCAAAAGGCTACCGCTCTGTCAGCCAGTACATAAGAGATGCCGTGGCCGAGTTTTCAGACACAGACGCAAAGCGAAGGCTGGAGCTTATCAATGAGTTCGGCAAGTTCTATCGCGAGTATCACAACGAACTGTTCCACATGTCAGCTAATCTCAATCAGGTGGTGAAGAGAGCCAACGAGCTTGCAGTCGCCGGACTTCTCTCCAAAGCCTATCTGGAGAAAACAGTCATTCCTGCGGTACG
>DKYZ01000006.1:29537-33525 GCA_002493515.1 Porphyromonadaceae bacterium UBA7087
GCGGTACGGGGTATCGAGGGCACGGTTACAGCCATCCGGAGCGCACTTCTTGACGTTACAAAGCAAGCCGTCACGCTGCGTAAGGGATAAGTGGATGACGGCACAAGACATGAAACACAACGCCACGTTGTCTCGAGCATAACGATGCGAGCCGAGGATTGCGAAGTTGCCGGACATGATTCATGTAATCACGCGACTTGATGCACGGGGCTACGAGGTGTGAAGCATGTCGGCACGAGGCTTCGTGTGATTACAATTCCAAAATCAAAACCTCTTTTTAACCATGATAGCAACAATACTCCCCGGCGGCTCCAGTTTTCATGCCGTCCTTTACAACGAGCGCAAAGTCGCCAAAGGCACCGCCCGTCTGATAGAGATGAAGAACTTCGGTATTCTCGAGGATATCGACAGCTTTGGCAAGCCTACACCCGAAGAGCTGCGCTCATATCTGCAGGCCTATTCCGAACGGAACGGACGCATCCGAAACACCCAGTTTCATCTCGCCATATCCTGCAAGGGTAAGGAAATGACCGAGGATGAACTGCTCGACTTCGCCCATGCCTATCTCAAAGAGATGGGCTACGGTCAGGAGGGCCAGCCGCTTCTCGTCTATGCCCACCGGGACACAGACAATAACCATATCCATATAGTCACATCCCGCGTCGCTCCGGACGGCACCAAGATTAACGACAGCCAGGAACGTATACGCTCGCAAAAAGCCATTGACAAAATTCTCAATCAGGATGCACGGAAGAAATGCGTGAAGGATTTGGAGAGAGCCAAAGGCTATTCCTATACCTCGATGGCCCAGTTCAAGGCATTGCTCTCTTCCCTCGGATATGAAAGCTATGTCAAGGATGACACATTGTATGTAAAGAGGCAGGGAACAGTCCAGATAAAGGTGGCTGTTACGGAGATAGAGGAATCATTCTCCGAGCGCAAGCGTGACCGCCAGCGTCAGCGTGAGACAAAGGCTCTTCTCCTTAAATACCGCAATGTCAATACAGATGTGCAAGGCCTGCAATCCGACCTGAAGAAGAATTTCGGCATCGACCTTGTATTCTTCGGCCGGAAAGACAGGCCATATGGCTACATCATCATTGACCATAACAAGAAGCAGGTGCTACATGGGGGGCATATCCTCAAAATGGAACTGTTGCTCGACTTCGCAAGTCCGGAAGAGAGGCTCGACCGCATCGACGCCTTCGTCGACAGTGTTCTTGCCGCCAATCCGAAGACGACCACATGGGACATCAACGAGAAACTCCGTCGCTCCCACGCCTATATAAAGAGAGGTGTACTCCATTGCGGCGATGATAGTCGCAGCCTAAATCCATTGCTTGCCGAAACAATTCTTCGTAACGACAGGATCAGCCGGGTTGAAAGTTTCGGACCTGTCACCGAAGCCGAAGTCGACCGTCTATGCCATATATATAAGGTGGAACGAAAAGACCTCGTTTCCCTTCTGTGGGAGCGGAAACCAGACTCATCGGGAGCCGTCAGCCAACTCCGCGCATTGTTCGACAATCCGGCTCTGGATTACAAGGGGCTGAAATCGGCCATAAAAAAGGAAGGCTTCCAAATTCACCGCACGGAATCCGGAGATATTTTCGCAGTCAATTTCAAGGAGCATATCATCATCGACCTCAGGGCCGAGGGCTTCGACCTGTCGAGGCTCGACTACAAGCCCGGGAAGAAAGAGCATCCACAAGTTCAGAAACCGCAGGTAAAATCTGCAAAGCCTGATAAATCCGGTGTCCGTCCATTGAGAGACGCCGGCGGCGGGGCCGTGGATTCCAACCGGGAATGGGAAGTCGGCAACAATAGGAATTACGATGATATTGATGACGACCGCTCGTTGAAAATGTAGCAATTTTGCCTCTTCCGGACTTTCTCACGTAACACTTCAGGCAATGCAGGGCATGATTTTATGCGTTTTGGCTCGTAACGGCATGATTCACGATGTCTTGGGGCATGATTAATGTTGCGCATTTCGTTTACTGCCTTCTTCCCTTGGTAATTTTGTGAAAAATAAAAAATTAAAACGCACATATGATCAAGTTTCCAGTCATAGTCACATTCGCCAACCAGAAAGGGGGCGTCGGAAAGACCACCCTATGCGTCCTGTTTGCCCATTACCTTGTGTCAAAGGGCGTAAGGGTGCGTATATTTGACTGCGACCGGCAGATGTCGGTGGTCAGGCGACGCAAGGCAGACATCGACCGCTATGGCGGGGATGCTGTTCCATTTCCGGTTGATTCACCAAAAGCCAGGAATGCGGAAGATGTGTTCAGGCTTGTCGAGAATGTGTTCGAGAACCAGGATTTCGAGATCACCCTGATTGATACTCCCGGACTTGTAATCAACGAGCCCAACAAGCTGATACTTCAGAATTCCGACATGATTGTCGTGCCCTTCCACTATGACAAGATGACCCTATCCTCGACATCGACATTCATAATGTGCCTCGATATGCTGAAACGCGACCTCGGAAATGAAATGCGGGCACTTCTATATCTGATACCCAATCTCCATGACGGTAGAATCGGGACAAGAAGCGAGCTGATGCTCTGGGAAGAGGCCAGGGACATTTTCAGTCGCTACGGCATTGTCACTCCCAGGATTTCCAGAGTGTCCTCGATGGAGAGAATCAGTACGGTGATACCGCTTGACCAGCAGATCAGACTCGTCACCCCTGCCTTTGACAAACTCTACCTCGACATTTTCGGCAATATCAATCCCATCCGCATGGCCAGGCCCCCCCAGATTGAACAGAAGTCCGTGGAGAAGCATGTCATAACGGAAATGATCCCCGAGCTTACAGGCACGGAAGCACCTTCCGACCAGTATTTCGAACCAGAAAATAAAACTTCTACAGATGGAGAATCAGAATAACAATACCACAGCCACCGCTCCCGGCTTTACGCGCAAGACGGTAGTAAGGCCCAGAACCGACAATCCCGCGCCTGGGATTAAGGAGGAACACACGCCTGTCACCATGGAGGACACGGCGACTGAGGTTCCGGAGACTGTTGAAAAAGACCCCGGGCCCACGATGATCCCCGAAGCCGTAGAATCCTACGAAGAACCTGTGAATGAAGGGGAAAAGGAACCCGTTACCGATGAATGGGAATCCTTCATGGGGAATCTCCGGAGCTATGATCCCCGTGGCTATCGTGAGAAACGGTACACATGCCGTCTTGACAGTGACATAGCCGAGGCCCTCGATGAACTCGACATCAACGGCTCCAGCCGACCCGACATCGTGAGCGCCGTAATGCGCGGATTCTTCCAGCGCAACCGGGAGCGTCTGCTCCAGCTGCGCCGCGAGAGGAAAAGCTTTTTTGAGAACAGATAATACCAGTTGACATGAAAAAGGAATGGACGGACTACCACACCGGACTGCTCAGGGAGCTTTATCCGGTAGAGACAATAGAGAGGACTGCCGAAATAATCGGTTTCAGCCCTATGACCATCAAGGGCAACGCACGCAAATACGGACTTGTCAAGGGAATGAATGTGGAATGGCTCGATAAGGCCTACATAGTGCGCAACAACTTCGACACTCATTCCTATGCCGAGATCGGGAATATGATCGGAGCGACAAAGACCACTGTCGCAAGAATCGCGGGAAAGCTCGGATTGAGGCGCACCCGTCAGGAAAACAGAGGCATCCGCTCGCGTGTACGTCATGAAATGGTCAGGAGGGAGAAACGCCTCGTCATCTTCGGCTTCGACCCGGTGACACGAATCAAGGTCGTGACCAACCGCACCAAGATACGCTTGCGCTCCGAGCTTAAGGCCGCCGGGTATATCGTCGGGCGTGCCGCCAATATCCTCTATTTCAAGTCCGAGGACAAAAGAGACGAGAGAAAGGAACGCATAGCCTCCCGGCACGGCCTGCGCTTCGCGCCATGGCCATACGGAGAAGAAAAATTAGCAACCGCGATATAACTGCGACAACATGAAATTCGGAGACATATTCCCC
>DKYZ01000006.1:33809-33970 GCA_002493515.1 Porphyromonadaceae bacterium UBA7087
ATGAAATTCGGAGACATATTCCCCTGCTGCTGGTACTGCTGATTCTGTATTACGCAGCGATGATTGCGATGGACCTGTACAAGGCCAGACTCGAAAAGGAGGCCGCGAAAGAAAAGGAATCCGAAGAAGACATAGATATTTCTGACGAAGCCGCAACTTTC
>DKYZ01000110.1:0-3130 GCA_002493515.1 Porphyromonadaceae bacterium UBA7087
GGAGGTTGACGACATCATATCGTCGCCGGTGGTGAAGGAGACTATCATCAACAACTCCGACTGCAAGATACTCCTCGACCAGCGCAAGTATATGAACCGCTTTGACCAGATACAGTCGTTGCTCGGACTCACCGACAAGGAGAAAGCACAGGTATTGTCGATAAACCTTGCCAACAACCCCAACAGGCTCTACAAGGAGGTATGGATAGGTCTTGGCGGGACTCAGTCCGCAGTATATGCGACCGAGGTCAGCCGCGAGGAGTATTACTGCTACACCACCGAGGAGACCGAGAAAATCAAGGTGCAGGAAACCTCGCGGCGTCTCGGAGGCGACATAGAGGCCGCGATTAAACTATTGGCAAACGAAGACAAAGGATTATGATTGACCAGATTATTTCAACACTCGGCGACTTCATGTCGTCACTATCACCGACGATAATTTATAACTACCGTGTTATAATTGTCCTGTTGTGCGCATTGAACGCCCTGTTGCTGCTGTTCCTGCTTTTCAGGACCCCGGCCAGTCTCCGCAGACGGGACAGGTTTTTCCTGTCGGCTCTTGCTGACATCGTGGCAGACCGTTTCGCCGAAGACACGGGCAAGGCGTTGACAAAAGCCCTCAATTCCAGATTCCCCATTGAGGAAGAGACAGATCCGCGCGATAAAATCCGTGACGAATGGCGCGACCCCGTTACCGGCATAACCCTGCACATATACGAGGAACGCGGTTACTGGCGTGCCGACATATCCGGCATTGACTATAACGGGATATACCATGACCACACGGTGCTGCGCTATATGGACTCCGAGACCTTCGACAAGAACCTCTATATGGGTAACGGAAAGAAATATTGGACATTTGCCTATGACGGGCTGCTCGACACAATCTTCATTCCCGAACTCGGCATGACTATGAGACGCAAATCGACATTTCCTGAAAGGACACTCCGCTCCGATATTACAGGCATGGTCGCCCACATAATGCAGGATGTCACGATGGAACCGGAAACGGACCAACCGCAAAAAGCGGAGGCCACGCTTGAAGGACTTTCAGAGACTCCCTTTAAGGAGACCGTTAACGAACCCGAAAAATAAGATGTATGAACGTACTGAGGATAATACTGACAATCATAACGGCCTGTGTCGCCGCTGTCGCCCTCCTCCTGAGACTCGCGTTGTGGACACTCTCCCTCGGTGTAAGGCTCATAGGAGGAATAGCCTCCAGAATATACTAACGAAAAATAACAAACATGGTAAGACTGAAATACATTATGGCGGCACTCCTGATGTGCCTCCTTCTCGGCGCGGGGAGGGCAAACGCCCAATGGACTGTGATTGACCCCTCCAACATCGCCCAGAGCATCGTCAACAACTCGAAGTCTCTCGTTCAGGAGTCCCAGACGGCAACGCACATGGTGAAGTCGTTTCAGGAGACGGTTAAAATTTACGAGCAGGGCAAGAAATATTACGACGCGCTGCGCTCGGTCAACAACCTTGTGCGCGACGCCCGCAAGGTGCAGCAGACCGTCCTCATGCTCGGAGACATCAGCGAGACCTATGTGACCAACTTCCGCAAGATGCTCACCGACCCCAACTTCACGTCGTCGGAACTCTCGGCCATAGCCGCCGGATACACCCGGCTGCTGGAGGAGGCCAACGGAGTCCTCGGAGAACTTAAAAACGTGGTGAACATCACAACCATGTCCATGACCGACAAGGACCGCATGGACATAGTGGACCGGTGCTATAGGGAGATGAGCCGTTTCCGCAACCTGACGGCATACTACACCAACAAGAACATCTCCGTGTCGTATCTCCGCGCCAAGAAGAAGGCCGACACCCAGAGGGTGGTGAACCTCTACGGCAAGGGCGCACAAAGATATTGGTAAGCCATGCTTTGCGCTATAGATTTCTCAAACCTGCACACAATCCTCCGCTCGCTCTATGACGAGATGATGCCACTCTGCTCCGACATGGCGGGGGTGGCACAGGGGATAGCCGGACTCGGCGCGCTGTTCTATGTCGCATACCGCGTATGGCAGTCATTGGCAAGAGCGGAGCTGGTGGATGTGTTCCCGCTGCTGCGTCCCTTCGCCGTCGGATTCTGCATCATGTTCTTCCCGACTGTGGTGCTCGGCACTATCAATTCCATAATGTCGCCCATAGTGCAGGGGACAGCCTCAATGCTCGACGGCCAGACATTGGATATGCAGAAATACCGCGAGGAGAAGGACAGGCTCGAATACGAGGCCATGATGCGTGACCCCTCCACGGCATACCTCGTGGATGACGCGGAGTTTGACCGTCAGATTGACGAGCTGGGAGTTACCGAGGTAGGCACCGCCGCCGGGATGTATATAGAGCGTGGTATGTACAAGGTGAAGAAGGCCATTCAGAACTTCTTCCGCGAGTTGCTGGAGCTGCTGTTTCAGGCGGCGTCGCTGACGATAGACACCATAAGGACATTCTTCCTCATAGTGTTGGCGATACTCGGCCCGGTAAGTTTCGCAATATCGGTGTGGGACGGTTTCCAGACCACCCTTGTGCAGTGGATATGCCGTTATGTCCAGACCTATTTATGGCTGCCCGTCGCGGATTTGTTCTCCACGATACTGGCGAAAATCCAAGTCCTGATGTTGCAGAACGACATCTCCGAGCTTACCAACAACCCCAACGCAAACCTCGATTCCAGCAACACGACATACCTGATTTTCATGATAATAGGTATAATCGGCTACTTCACTATCCCGACTGTCGCGGGCTGGATAATACAGGCCGGGGGCATGGGCAGCTACGGCAGGGCCGTCAACAACACCGCGCAACAGGCCGGTTCGGTCGCGGGCAGTCTCGGCGGTGCGGCCGCAGGCAATGCGGTCGGGCGTTTCAAGAGACTGTTCAAATGATATTCAAACAACGATTAAATGGAGTTCAAATCGCTTAAAAACATCGAGACCTCCTTCCGGCAGATACGTCTTTTCGGCATAGTCTTCGTGTCGATGTGCGCGGCGGTGGTGACGGTGGCACTCGTGACGGTGTTCAACTTCGCCGAAAAGCAGCGGGAGAAAATCTACGTCCTCGACAACGGAAAGTCGCTGATGCTGGCACTGTCACAGGACATGAGCCAGAACCG
>DKYZ01000110.1:3439-6498 GCA_002493515.1 Porphyromonadaceae bacterium UBA7087
GAGCCAGAACCGTCCGGCGGAGGCGAGGGAACACGTCAGACGCTTTCACGAGCTGTTCTTCTCGCTGTCGCCCGACAAGTCGGCCATAGAGCACAACATAAACCGTGCCCTCATACTCTCCGACAAGAGCGCGTACAACTACTATTCCGACTATTCCGAGAAGGGATATTACAACCGCATAATCTCCGGCAACATAAATCAGGTGTGCATCGTTGACAGCGTACTGTGCGACTTCGACAACTATCCCTACACGGCAAAGACTTATGCGCGTCAGATGATTATACGCCAGAGCAACGTCACCGAAAGAAGCCTTGTGACTGTATGCCGCCTGACAAACTCGTCACGCTCCGACGACAACCCAAACGGGTTTATAATCGAGGGGTTCAACATCCTTGAAAACAGGGATATTTCAACAGTAAAAAGATAACGGAAATGAAACTGTCAAAATCAATCGGACGCTCCATATATAATAAGGTGTGGAGCGTCCCCAAGGGGGCGGTCGGGAATTTCCTGCGCCGCAGGTGCGACGGAATCCCTGAAAACCGGCGTCTCGCGGTGATTGCCGTGCTGCTGTCGCTGTTCATCCTCACCGCGTTTTTCGTATTCGGCAACGCCTGTTACCGTATCGGACGCGGCCATGCAGCCGCCACACTTGCGGAGCCGGCCCACATAGAGGGTCTCGACATAACAGTAGGGAGTGACGGCGGTTCGCCGGACATGGATAACAAGACTGTATGTGGATATGGCATCCCGGAATTTGAAAACGAGGATTAGCGAATGGCTCGGATCCAAGTCCGAGGCCGAGAGGCAGAAACTAAAGAAATACCTTGTCGTCATACCGGGAGCCGTCCTGATTTTCCTCGGCTCGATGTGGCTGATTTTCGGCTCGTACCTGCCCGGTGATGACACTGCCAAGGGAAAGGCCAACATGGAACTGCCCGAAGGTGACAGCGACGGGTTGCAGGGCAACAAGCTGAAGGCACTCGCGGATGAGGCACTCCGCGAGGAGAAGGCAAGACAGGACAGCGTGCTTCAGGTCTCGATAAGGATGTCGGACTCTATACCGGAGAGGGCTGCCACGGACTCTGCCGCCACTCCGATCGAGCAGTCGGCGCAGAGCTACCGCGAGGTGCAGGAGTCACTCAACAATTTCTTTGTCGAGGAGGAGACCCCCGACGCGGAGATTGACGCACTCAACGAGCGCATCGCGGAACTGGAGGCGCAGAACGAGGCGGCACGGCAAAATTCAGCCCAGCCCGACGAGATGGCGATGCTGGAGCGGTCATACCAGCTGGCGGCAAAATATATGGGCAACGGCAACGGCGGAAATTACCCGCCACCTCCGGCCATAGAGGAAGAAAAGGGCAAAAGGAATGTCATGCCGGTGTCACAGGTCAGCCGCGATGTCGTTTCCTCGCTCAATGCCTCCAATGCCACCCGACGGCTGACGACTGCGGTCGGTACGTCGAGAACGGTGAACAAGAACACCATAGCCGCAGTGGTGGCCGGAAACCAGAGCGTGGCTGACGGCGAGAGCGTGAGACTCCGTACCTCCGAAGCCATGTGGATAGGCAAACGCCTTGTACCACGCAACACCGCAATCGTCGGGGCTGCCCGTATTCAGGGCGAGAGACTGGAGATTGAAATCTCGTCCGTCGAGTGCCAAGGCTCGATATACGAGGTGGAGTTGCAGGTCTATGACTCCGACGGACAGGAGGGCATCAACATTCCCGGCTCTATGGAGTCCGACGCCCTGCATGAAATCGGTGCCAACATGGGGTCCACTATGGGCAGTTCAATCAATATTTCCACAAACACCGGAGCGCAGATAGCCTCCGACGTGGGCAGGGGGCTTATCAACGGAGTGTCGCAGTACCTCACGAAAAAAATGCGCACGGTCAAGGTGCATCTCAAAGCCGGATACCGTGTGATGCTCCACCAGCCCGAAGATGTATAACCACAACAACCAGACAGATATGAAGGCAAGAAATATCATCCTCTCGGCCATTGCCGTAATAGGCATGGCAACCCCGGCGTTTGCCAAAAACACAAAGCCGGTCAAAAACACCGATAACCATGTGTCGCCTGACACTGAGGCAGTCGTTGAACACGACATAAACGTGTACGGTGAGAACTACACCGACGGCGACAAGTTCAGCGGTCTTACCCGCAAGGTCGGATTTGACCGAATGATACCGCCCCACGCGCTGGAGGTATGCTACCAGAAGACCACGCACATTATCTTCCCCTCGGAGATAGTCTATGTGGACCTCGGGGGGGAGGACATCGTGGCCGGACTCGCTGACGGCGCGAAAAACGTGTTGCGCGTCAAGTCCGCCTCCAAGTCGTTCAAGTCGGAGACAAATCTATCGGTCATCACCGATGACGGATGCTTTTTCACCTTTAACGTGAAATTCGCCAAGGAACCGCTGTTGCTGAACATCGAGATGACAGACTTCATCCACGACGGCGAGGCGGTCAACCGTCCCAACAACGCGCAGGAAATCTATCTTGAACGCCTCGGTAGCGAGAGTCCGATGCTTGTCAAGCTGATTATGAAAAGCATATACAAACAAAATAAGCGCGAGATAAAGCATATCGGCTCTAAGCGTTTCGGGGTGCAGTTCCTCCTGAAATCAATCTATGCCAACAACGGGCTGCTGTATTTCCACACCGAAATCAAGAACACCAGCAATATTCCGTTTGACATCGAATATGTGTCATTCAAAGTCGTGGACAAGAAAGTGGTGAGGAGAACGGCCATGCAGGAGCAGGTGCTTGAACCGCTCCGCGCCCAGAACTATGTCGTGGCAGTCCCAGGCAAGTCATCGGAAAGAACTGTGTTCGCCTTGGAGAAATTCACCATTCCCGACGACAAGCAGCTCGTGGTCGAGGTCGCCGAAAAGGAAGGAGGCCGTCACCAGACCTTTGTCGTGGAGAACGCGGATATTGTACGCGCAAATGTGATTGACGAACTTTCAATACAGTAAACGATGAAAAAAGCGATATTCATAATCGCTGCCATGTTTGCCCTGTTCGCAGGGCAGGCAATGGCCCAG
>DKYZ01000025.1 GCA_002493515.1 Porphyromonadaceae bacterium UBA7087
AGACGACCCGATGCCGCCACAAACAGACGCGACGGAAATCGAAGACCCCAACTTTGTGCCTCTCGACGAGGCCATCGAGAATGCAGACCGAATCTTAGCTTCAGCTTTCGGTTCTAAAACCAGATCGTCACGAAATGTGAAGTCGGTTGAGTTCTTCGGACAAAACACCCGGAGCAGCGAGAATGCAGGATCTTATGGTTATTATATCGTCAACTATGAGAACGATGGAGGTTTTGCATTGCTGTCGGCAGATAGAAGGCTTCTTCCTGTCTACGCTTTTTCAGATGAAGGCTCCCTGTCACTTCGAGACACTATTGAATCGGAGGGTCTCAGGGCATATATGAACACACTGCCAGAAATAAACGGAGATTATAAGCCTTATGTCCCCAGGGACTCTTTTCCCTTACAGATTTTTGATAGGTTGAGAATTGAAAGAGGACCTCTATTGCATGACAATGTCCGCAAAAGATGGAAGGAAACCTCACCTTTCAATCAATACTGCCTTATACCGTCAACGGGAGAGCCGGGAAGAGCAGGGAGTGCCGCTGTGGCTATCGGTATGTTCTTATCCTATCATAAGCAGCCTAAATCATACAAGGGAAAGTCTTATGACTGGGATGGCATGATTGCCGGAACAAAAGATTCCGATGTGGCACATCTCTTCAAAAGCATTGGGGAACAGGATAATATGAATATTGAATACGGAAAGTCATATTCATCATGCCAGTTTATGAATGTATTGACGACCATGAGACATTTCGGCTATGGGCGTGCGCTGGGGTCGTCTGGAACTACTGAATTTATATCATGGATTGCCGCTTGTGAGATGAATTATGCCAGGGACAACCTGATACTGGTATACGGATTTGATACAATCAGAAACAAATATTATATGTGGATAATGGACGGATATGCGGCTACAGAATCGACAGCAGATATAAAGGACCGTTCTAAAAGAACATATTATTTGCACTGTGCCTGGGGTAATGGAGGTCGGAATGACGGTTTTTACCATTATGACGAGAGCTCGGAAAGCATGGGTCCGGACAACAGAAGATATAAGAACCTCGTAATGTCTTACGGATATAAATACAATAAATACCTAGACTGATTTAACACTTGATTAAATGAAAGCATTTATTTTACCAATACTCATCTTCGTCGGTATTTTTCAAGTCTACGCGGAAGATATCACAATTAAGTATCTTTCAGATATGTCGGAGGTGACATGCCTGGCTGCGACGAAAGACTCTGATTATACTATCGGAGGGCAGTCGTCGGATGGATTCCCTCGAATTGATTGCTGGGGCGGCTCTTTTACAGCCGACAACGCGCAAGGCAACTGCATCGCAATCTCGCAATATGATCTTGCAATCTCATGTTCCAACGGAATTTACGGAACATTCTCTCCATTCCATGAAGGCAAATTCATGGAATTGACAACTTGCGAACGGAACAATGTCATCTCCTTTAACGATATTGCGGATGACGGCTCCATAGCTGTGGGAAATATGGAGAACAGCGGCAGGAAATTCCCTTTCGTATGGACTGAGGGTTTGGATATTGAGATCTATGTTCCGGAAGAAATTACAGAAAGACCAGGATACGTCACAGTCGAGATGGCAGCATGTTCCTCTGACGGAAAAAGGGCTCTCGGCAACATCCTATATGAAGACGGAAGATGGAATTTCATAATCCTCGACAAAACCAGCGGCTACAACGAATATCCTTCCTTCGATTTCAATCCTGCCGGTGACAATAAAATCAATGACCTGAAGGAAATCGGTAGCATTGAATTTAACGAGCTTACCGCCACCGCCATGAGCCAGGACGGTAACTGGATAGCGGTTGCCGTAACTGTGGTAAATCCTGTTGACGGGAGAACGAAACTGACGGGCAGGTATGATATCCGAAACAATGAGCTATACATCGCCACGCTATATCCTGAAGGCGATTATACCTTTATTCCGGTAGGAATTGACAACAACGGCACGGTAGTCGGAAGAATGACTTGCCATGAGTCGCAGAACCAGGGTCAGGAAATCAATCATGCGTGGGTATGGGAAAAGGGTTCCGACACAGTGATTTCAACTCTTTCACAATCATTTAACAGAGAAATCTCTGCCGAATTGGAGGATCTTGACAGATTCAACAACCGTCCCTACGGCATAACAATGTCCGAAAACGGAGATTCCGAGTACATCTTTGGTTCTTTTACTGACGAGAAAGGTATGAAATCCGGTTATGTAATCGAAATCAAAGGTATAGGAACGTCAGTTGACGTAATCTCCAACGACAAGGATTCTTCCGCGCTGGAGTTCTATGATACTTCCGGACGCAGACTCAATCTGGAATCAATATCAGATATAGACGGCAGTATCTACAAGCGACACGGCAACAAAATCGTGATACTTCACTGAAAATCAGCCCGGTCATGACATTAATGGCCGGGCTATTAATTTCCAGACCCTCCTTGCCTGGCATAATATGCGGCTGTATTAACGGACAAGGATCTTTCCGCCATTACCGACATATATCCCGGGATTCAGGGAATCTGTCATGTCGTGAGGGAACGATCTGCCTGACATGTCATATAAACAGGATGGAGCCAGACCAGTGCCTGTCATATCTACCGTCTCTACCGATGAGCCGGATGCCTCGACATCAAGAATCCAGGCACTTAGGCTTCCGACCTTTACCTCGCCTTCCGAAAACGCCGCAACTTCCGCTCCCGCGTCATCGGTAGGGAAAACACGTATGGAGGTGGCCCAGCGGTCGTTGACAAAGATGTCGAGAATGGAATGGTCGAGAAACACATTCAGTTTGACAACGCTTCCGGCAACCGGACGCTCCGGCAACGTGCAGCGGTAGACGCCGTCATATATGCCAGCGTCGTTGGGTATGCGGGGCAGACTACTGAAATCGGCCACTATCTGGCCTGAGGACGGCTCATAATATACCTTTGCGGAATTGCTGCCGTTCTTGAACAATTCAAAACCAAAGGAGGAGTTGCCTGCAACAAACTCCCCGTATAATTCAAGAGCATTTCCCTTCACCGGGTCAAGCGCCATGTCGCCGTCGAGAACGAAGCCCTCACGCGAGAAGACGGTATTCGTGCGCAACCCTTTCAATCCTTCATATGGCTTCTGAATCAGCTCCCCACCGGCTGAGAGGCTCCATTCCCTCGGAAGAGAATAGCAATGGGCCCAGCCGAGACGCCAGTTGGTCTGCGAGGGAAGCTTGTCGGGCACAATGCCCAAGGCCAGCACTTTTCCATCATGCGCGTATACCGTAGGGGAAAGCATACCGAAACCCTCTTTTGACTCCAGATCCACCAGTCTCGGCGCAGCGGACTGAGCGTCAGGTTTGAAATGGCCGTCCACATCTATATCCCCGGTCCAGTAAAGAGTTCGTACCCCCTCACGCGTATTCAGCGGAGTCGCAGTGAAAAGCCACTTGCCGTCAGGCATACGCGTGATGTTCGGCATCTCCCAGAATGTGCCGTCCTGCGCGGCGGACGTGCCTGAGAAGAACATATCGCCGTCATTGCTCCATCTTTTCGCCACCGGGTCATAACGATGAAGGGTCGTGGCACCGACACCGTTTTTCGACGTGCCGACAATCACATACGCCTTGTCTGCGTTGCGGAAGAAATAGGGATCACGGAAATCATCCGACAACCCAGAGGGTCGCCCGGAAATCACCGGATTCGATGAGGATTTGCTCCAATTGACAAGACTGTCGCTCTCTGCCGAGGCCTGCGCGACCATCGCCTTGGCATAATCGACAGCAGTGTACAGGATTCCCGGTTTTCCGCCGGTCACCTCATCATCGGAAAACACGCAGCCGCTCCAGCATCCCTTTATGTCGTACCAGTCGCCCGGGGCCAGGGCAATCTTCTCTTCCCGCCAGTCATACAGATTCTTGCTCGAGATATGTCCCCAGTGCAGGCGCGCCATATATGGGCCGTCGCCATTCTTCTGGAAAAAGAGATGATAGCGGCCATCGGAATGTATGAGACCGTGGCATTCGTTTGTCCATCCGGCGGCCGGCATGCCGTGAAACCGGGGGCGAAGCCGGTCGGAAGCGAAACGTGACGAGGGAATGTCGAGCGAAGGAGCATTCTCCGGCACAGCGTCTGCAAAAGCAGAAAGATCAAGAGCCTTGTCCCATATGGATATGTCGTCGATAAGACCGTTGAAAGACATCAGCTCGAACGGCCCAGACTTACGCGATTCGCGTCCCTGTCCCATATAGAAAGCACCGGGCGCAAACGAAATGCTCCCGTTTGCCTTGCCTGAGCCTACAAGCTCCCCGTTGTTGTAAAGGGAGACGGTGCGGGCGTCACAATCAGCCACGGCCACAAGATGGTTCCACTGATAAGGGGGAAGAGGACTGTCGGCCTCTATCACAACAGGCCAGCCACCTACATACATGCGGAACGAATAGCCGCCGTTGAAACCGAGGAAGAATCCGAAACCGGTCTTCGCCTCCTCGTCAAGACAGCTCGCGATGGAGGTTTGTTCCTTCGTGTCCTTGTCAATCTCGATTACTGGATAGCATGGAAGCGCGACCCACATGGAGACCGTCATCTTACTGGTCCCGTTTCTGAATACGTCGTCAAGCGAGGCATGCACGTGCGACGTATATCCATCGAAACGCAAAGCCTTCCCTACTGCCCCCGCCACGCTCTCCGGTGCGAAATTACCCTCCACGGCATATCGCGAACCACTTATCGTCTCGGTTATCTCTCCGTTGACCGCCTCCATGTCGAAATGCGCCACCAGGTCGGCGTGCGCACCACCTGCCGCCATCAGGGCGGCAAGCGGAATATATTTTGCCAAATGTCTCATATCAATATCGGTTTTATTGAAAATTCCGGGTGTCGTTGCCGGCACCCGGAGCTATCACGTAGGAATATTGTGGATTATTTCAGATAGTCAAGAATATTTTTCGTCAGCTGCTCGATATTGTGCTGGTAAGGATTCACACCGGAGTTCTGATTCCACTCATAGGCGGCGAGACCATTGGCAATGCAGCGTCCGTGGTTGGCGTTGGCATAGAACTCCACCAGTCCCGCCACACAATGGTCGCGTACATGTCCCCAGGTGGCGAGCACGAGAGAGCCGGTAGTTGCCTCGAAATTGGCGATAACGTCTGGATAGGAGCCGCGCCCGTAGATATTGCAGTCCCAGAGGCAATTGTGGTCTTCCCTCTGGCCGGGGCCGATAAGGGGAAGGTTCTCATATCCATAACCGTTTGGATCCTCCAGGGTCAGACCTTTGTATATGGCATGCGCCGTGCGGTCGTAGAAACCCTGGTCAGAACCGTTGCGGAAATCCCAGCCGAGATAAGGATTGATCACCCATACATCATCGCCAGAGCCACCGTCGCCGTTGCCGTATACCGTAGGAGGCATATCAGCAGGCACAATGCCAAGAGGAACGGTGAGCTGGGTGGCCATATTAGAGAGATAGAGGTTTCCTCCTGCGGCCGTATAGCTCCTCAGAGCGGCTATAGTCTCCTCTCCTGACACCTCGGCAGGAAGATTTTCCCAACCCAAGGGAAGACCCACACGGTCTATCTCAATCCATATCACGGGATAGAGATCTACATCAAGCGAAGCAATCTGGGAGGGCTGTATGAACTCGGCGTTCTCCTGGCGAGAGAACCACTCGGCAGCGGCCCGCTCATCGTCATCCGGAAGGTTTCTCCAGTCTGGAACCGTAAGCAGATATGCCATCTTGGCCGGAATATAAGGCACCTTGACCGAAGTAGTCGCCGCCTCCGAAGGGTAGTATTCGTCATACACCACCTGCACGCTGTAAGTCAGGTCCACATCCATGGGCTGGGCCTTCATCTCATAGGAGAGAGTGCCGGCAGGGAGATCAACAGCTGCCTCCCCTTCGCGACAGACACGCACGCCCGTTATTCCGGAACCTGACGGGAGAGCCCAGCTCAGGGTCACGGTGCGGCCCGAGACCGCGCTTTTGAGGGAAGTGACCCCGGGGAGCGTCTCCACCGGCAATGTGGCTGTGGCCGTCACACCCTCCGACACATATCTGTCGGCATAACAGATCTTCACTGTGAAGAGCCCCTCCTCACCCATCGGCTGACCCTTTACCTCATATGACGTGGCATCGGGGCCAAGTTCTATAGGATTTCTCGTGTCAGCATTCTTGATAAACTGCACGCCAGTGATATTCTCGCTGGCCGGGAGCCGCCAGCTTACATTGATGGTGTGGCCGGAAACCTCGGCCCTTACATCTTCCGCTACAGGGAGGTCGGGCAAAGCCTCGAATCCCTCCGGGTCGAAATCGCCGCAAGAGCACAACATGCTTCCGAATGCCAGAGTCATGGCGCCTAACCCATATATGATTGTATTTCTCATCTTCTTATCTTCTTTTTTAAAATTCATAAATCTCAGTCATACAGATCTCCCGCGTTGTCCTTCTGGTTGAGGGGAATGGGGAAATAAAGCTCGTCGGCCGAAAGGCTCGCTGTGGAATAATACGGCTGATAGCCAGCCTCGAACTGATAGTATCTATTGACCACATCCACGGCGTTGCCCCAGCGCAGGAGGTCAAACCAACGCAGACCCTCCATCGCAAGCTCCACACGGCGCTCGTGACGCACTGCGCGGCGTGCGTAATCCTGGTTCCAGGACGTGGCCGAATACTGACCTACGGCATAATTGGCCACCATCGGATTGCAATCCACCGGTGTATAACCGGAATCCACCGAACGCGCCGCCTTTGCACGCACCTGGTTGATGAGGTCACGGGCCTGGTCAAGGTCTTTGTTCTGCTCTATCAGAGCCTCGGCCTTCATAAGCATCACATCGGCATAGCGGATTATGATATAGTTGAGCGAGGAAGCTCCCCATGGCACGATTCCCGGTTTGACGAATGGAGAATCTGGCGACGGATAAGGCTTCTTGCCGGAATACTGGCCGTAAAGCTCCAGATTGCGACACCATTTCTCGTTATACTGGTATGAGCGCCAGGGCATTCCGATGCGTCCGAGCGTGAAATCGAGACGCGGGTCGACGTTTCCGGCATAATCGGCGCTTGTCACACTCTCCGAGTTCTGGGTGCCGTCGAGATAGGGAAGACCGTTGGCATCCGTGCGGAAGGCGTTGACAAGATCCTGGGAAGCCAGGTAGAAATCGTCGCCGTTGCCGTAGAGGTTCCCCTCCGACCAGGTGCAGTTGAGACAGTTGTTGAAGTTGAACTGGTCGGGAGAGTTGGCAGAGGAGAACTGGACCGCCATCACCGATTCATACATATTGTTGAACTCCGGTTTCGACATGTCGAGGAAGTTGGGATAGAGTTCATATTTACCCGATGCAATCACATACCCGGCATATTCCTCGGCCTCGGCCCACTCGGAAAGGAAAAGATCAACACGGGCCAGGATGGCCGCCGCCACATATCTGTTGAAACGGCCTACCTGCTCCTGTGTCTCGGGAAGCACCTTGTAGGCATCCCGCAGGTCAGCGCGGATAAAGCCCGCTATCTGGTCGCGTGTATATTCATCTGCCCTGCATTCCGAAGGATTGGCCACCGTCTCGTCAAAGTAGGGGAACTTCGCGAACAGACGCAACATGTCGAAATAGTAGTATGCGCGAAGAGTCTTCATCTCGGCCGCGAACGAGGCCTTTGTGGCCTCTGGCAGCGAGGATGCCCCCTGGATTGCCTTTATGGCAGTGTTGCAGCGCGAGATGGAGAAATAGTTGTTGCGCCATTTGAAGTTTATCACGTCGTTGTCGCTCTGCACATTGCCTATCTCAAGCTGATGCATGTATCCCTCCATGGTGACACCGTCGCCACCTTTCAGGGCATCATCTGAACGCAGGTCGATAACCCAGTTGTTGATGGGGCCGGCGAACGACTCGTTGTTGCCGAAATAGTGGCAGAGTAATGTGGCATACGCGGAGGTCATCATATCTATTGCCTCATCCTCCCCGATCTGCTCAGAGGTGAACGAACCCTGGGGCTTCGTATCGAGCATGTCGTCGCACGATGCGGCGCAAAGAGTCATGGAGGCAAGCGCGACGCCGTATGCAGTGTTTCTTATGATTCTGTTTATGGTTTTCATTTCTTGTGCGGTTTTAGGATGTTTAGAACTGTATGTTTACTCCAAACGTGTATGTGCGGGGTCTCGGGTATGCGCCACTGTCGGTGAGCGAGCCATACTGACCCGGGAGAATCTCGGGATCAAGACCCTTGTATTTTGTCATGGTGAACACATTTTCCACCTGTCCGAAGACGTCAATGCTCTGTCCTCCGATGGCTTTGGCCACTCTCTGTGGAAGCGAATATGAGAGTTTGAGATATTTCATCTTCATGTAGGAACCGTTCTCAACGTAATAGCTTGAGAAGCGGGCCTCGTTGTTGTCATCGGTAAGGGAGAGGGCCGGTATGTCGCTGCCGGTATTCTCCGGAGTCCAGGCGTCAAGCACCTTCACGCTACGGTTTGTGGTGAGGTTGCCGTAGTTCATCGAGCAGAGCTGGCGTTTCATATGGTTGATGATATCCTGGCCGAAATCGCCGGCGAAGAACATGTCGAGGCTGAAGGCCTTATATCTGAAAGTCAGGTTCAGACCCAGGGAGAGGTCAGGATTGGGATTTCCTATTATGCAGCGGTCGTTGTCATCGATGACACCGTTGCCGTCAAGGTCGCGATATATGAGGCGTCCCGGGGCCGCACCCTGCTGGAAGGCATGGTTGGCCACCTCTGTGGAGTTCTGGAATATGCCGTCGCATACATAGCCGTAGTATACGCCCATGGCCTCGCCGGGAATCAGACGGACGTCGCCACCGATGAACTTCTGCACGGAATTGAGTCGCTGCAGCTTGTTTTTATACTGCGACACGTTGACCGAGCCGCTCCAGGAGAAGTCGCCGTAATTCGGGCTGGTATATGCAAGCGACACCTCCCATCCGGTGTTCTTCATCTCGCCGGTGTTGAGCCAGATGGCGGCGTTTTCTCCGGCCACGTCAAGAGCTGGAGGAATCGTCAGCATATCGGTGGTCTTCTTTATGTAATAATCGGCCGTAAGATTTATGGCTCCGCTGAGGAACTGGAGGTCGACACCGATATTGTTCTGCGTGGTGGTCTCCCACTTGAGGTCTGGATTCCCGGAAGCTGCCAGCGTGATGCCGGGAGTGGTCTGCGAGTTGGTGCCTGTTATGTCGTAAGCACCGTTACCCGTGTTGTAGATGTAGGTGGAGTATGTGGGGTAGAGCGGCGGAATGTTGGCGTTACCGTTCTGTCCCCATGAATAGCGGATCTTCAGGTCGGTAAGCACCTCGTTTCCTTTCCAGAAAGGCTCTGCGGAGGGACGCCATGCAAGAGAGAACGCGGGGAAGACACCGGCACGGTTATCCTTTGCGAAACGGGAGTTGGCGTCACGTCGTATCGTGAACGATGCCAGGTAGCGGTCGTCAAAATTATAGTCAATCTTTCCGAAAAGCGAGAATACGCTCCATTGTGTCTTGCCGCCTCCGTTGTTGCGAGTGCCCGAACCGGAACCGATCTGCATGAAGTCGCTGTCCTCAAACATATAGTCCTCACGCGAGGCCGAAAGATCCTTGAATGTATACCCTATTGCCTCGGTTCCTATCAGGGCCATGAGATGGTGTTTCTCCGCAAAAGTCTTGTTATAATTGGCTGTGTTGGTCCAGGTCCACGTATCACCCTGGCCGTAGACGGAACTCATGCTGTTGACGTCGCCGGGATTCACACGGCGTCCGAGAGTCTGGTTGAAATACTGGCTGTGCTCTATGCCGAGATTGGTCTTGAGTACAAGACCCCCGACGGGTTTCACCTCCAGATACGCATTCCCGAGTATACGCCAGTTGCTCAGGTCATTATCCTTGGCGTTCTCTATGAGCTGGACGGGATTGGCCAGGTCGGAACCGATGAGCTCAAGGGGATGAGCCCAAGATCCGTCGAGACCCCGTACCGGCAAAGCAGGATGCTGGCTCATGGCCGTGAACGGGATGCCACGGTCGCCGGCGACATCAACGCCACGGTTCTTCCAGTTGGCAACCACAAGGTTCTCCCCTATTGTGATATATTTGTTGAAATCATAGCGGGAGTTCAGACGCGCCGAATAGCGGCGGTAGAAGGAGGTCTTGATGTTTCCGGTCTGGTTGATATAGTTCATCGAGAAGAGCACACTCCCTTTTTCAGAATTGTTGGTGACGGAGGCTGTGAGATTGTTGGTCCATGCTGTCTGATAGACCTCGTCCTGCCAATCGGTGTCTGTGGTGGGGAAATTAGGATTGCCGTTCACGAACTCCACGAGCTGTGGAGTCTCGCCACTTCCATAAAGCGGAATGGAGGGAGCCATTCCGGCGTTTCGCGATGCTGTCCAATATGCGCGACCCCATTGCTCGGCGTTCATCATGTCATAGTGCTTGGCAACTGTCTGGGCACTGAGCGCATAGCTGACGTTGATGGCGAGGTGGTCTCCCTTGCCATGTTTGGTGGTGATGATTACCACACCGTTGGCAGCCCTGGATCCGTAGATGGAAGCCGAGGCGGCATCCTTGAGCACCTGCATCGTCTCGATGTCGCTCGGATTGATGATGTTGATGTTGTCGGTGGGCACTCCGTCGATTATATAAAGCGGGTCGTTGCTCGAGTTGGCTGTCGACATACCGCGCACACGGATTGAGCCGGTGCCGCCGGGGGCTGCATCCGGCACTACGTTAACTCCAGGAAGCTTACCGGCCATGGAGCTCATGATGTTGCCGGAGTTCTCACTCAGCGGGTCTTTCATGTCCATTACCGACACGGCTCCGGTAAGGTCGGCCTTGCGCACTGTCTGGTAACCTACCACCACGAGCTCGTCAAGCAAGCCGGTGTCTTCATCCATATACACGGTCAGCTGCGGAGCTGCCTTCACCTCTGTCGTCTGGTATCCCACATAGGAGATTTTCAACAGGGAGCCTTCGGGCACAGTGAGTGTAAATCCGCCGTCAATGTCGGTGGCCACTCCTTTCTTTGTAACCTCGCAGAGAACGGTGGCTCCTATCAGGGGCTCGTCGTCTATCCGCGAGACCACCGTTCCCTTGACGGTGATGTCTTTGGCAAGCATCGCTACTGTAGAAAGCAGAAGCATGATTGCGCTGAGGATTGTTCTTTTCATATTATGTCTGGGTTTAGTTAGAATTTCTGATGCAAAGTTAAACGACTGAGACACATCACAGATATAACTGATGTTGCGACCGCTATAAAAATCGTGCCGATGCACCATTTTTTATCTCAATCACATCAATTTTAATAGCTGAGAGCGATTTTTTCATAAGAAATACCGATTTAATACAAACTTTCCGTGGGGGCCGGGCATATATGTATTGCCATAACCGATTGTTTTTATTACCTTTGTTAGACTGAAAGTGTTTATATGTCAAAACCGAATTGAAATGAGAAATCCAGAACGCCCTCACGAGCCCATGAAATATCCTATCGGAGTGCAGAGCTTCGAGGAGATGAGAACCGACACGTGGCTTTATGTCGACAAGACCCGATACGTACATGACCTGGTATCCAACGGAAAATACTATTTTCTGAGCCGGCCCAGAAGGTTCGGGAAGAGCCTGCTCATATCCACGATCGAGGCCTATTTCCTCGGGCGGCGCGAACTTTTCAAGGGGCTGGCAATAGAATCCCTGGCCGATGACTGGGAGCCAAGACCGGTGATACATATTGACCTGAACGCGAGTAAATATACTGAGGAAAAAGATCTCAACGAGCTCATCGGCCTGCAGCTTCGTCATCTGGAAGAGAGATATGGTCTGGAACGAAAGGGCCTTTCGGTTGCCAGCCGGTTTGCACAGCTGGTCAAAGCCGCCTACGCCCAGACTGGCCGTAAGGTGGCGATTCTTGTCGATGAATACGACAAGCCGCTGCTGGCAACCTCGGAGAATCCGGAGCTCCAGGACACTTACCGAAAGATGCTGAAGGGTTTCTACGGGGTGCTCAAGAGCTGTGATGCCGATATCCAGTTCGCAATGCTCACAGGAGTCACGAAATTCAGCAAGGTATCCATTTTCTCAGACCTCAACAATCTCGAGGACATAACCCTCAACGACCGCTACTCCACCATCTGCGGAATCACCCCGGACGAGCTTGAGGCGAACTTCAAAGCGGGAATTGACGCTCTGGCGCAGAAGCTGCATACGGACCATGAGGGAGCGATCTCCATCCTGAAGAAGAATTACGATGGTTACCACTTCAGCGCGTCCCTCGACGACGTATACAACCCCTACAGCCTTATCAGCGCCCTGAAGAACAGTGTTATCGGCGACTTCTGGTTCGACACCGGGACCCCCACGTTCCTGGCAGACAAGATCCACGACAACGCCATCGACCTCACCGAGCTCGAGAAGGAGGAGGTGGACGCGAACCGCATCATGAGCGTCGACCTCATCTCCGAGGATCCCGTGCCCGTGCTCTTCCAGAGCGGATACCTGACAATCAAGGATTATGACAGCGAGTTCCGGGAATATCGCCTCGGCTATCCCAACCGTGAGGTGAAGGAGGCCTTCCTGAAATTCATTCTGCCCGAATACACGAAAGTGCGGGCCGGTAAGACAGTCTTCAGCCTCACTCGTTTCGTGGCAGATATCAGGAACGGTGAGCCGGAGGCGTTCATGAAGCGCTTCTCCGCCCTTTTCGCCGGGTATCCCTACGAGCTCATATCCGACTGCGAGCTACACTACCACAACGTGATATACCTGACGCTTACGCTGATGGGCTTCTACGTCCGCGCCGAATACCACACCTCCGACGGCCGCTGCGACGCCATGGTGCAGACCGACCGCTTCATCTACATATTCGAGTTCAAATACGACAAATCCGCGCGTGAGGCCCTCGAACAGATAGAACGCAAGCGCTACGCCGCCCCCTTCGCCGCCGACACCCGCAAAATATTCAGGATAGGCGTCAACTTCTCCCCCGAGACCCGCTCCATCAACGAGTACATAATAGAATGATACCTATCTTCCTGTTTTGGAGCGAAGGTCGGTGGGAGTCTCGCCGAAGGCCTCACGGAAGCACTTCGTGAAATATGCCGGGGTCGAGAAGCCCACTGCATACGCGATCTCGCTTATTGTCTTCTCAGAGGTCAATATCATGTTGCGGGCATGCTTGAGCCTCAGGGTGCGGATAAGCTCTACCGGTGAATAATTGGTGAGAGCCTTGATCTTGCGATAGAACTGTGAACGCTCAAGCCCCATTTTTGCAGCAATGCTGTCGACGCTCGCGTCCATATTTCCCATTTCCTCTTTGAAAATCTCCAGAAACCGGTTGTAGAACTCATTGTCGATATCGCCGGCCTCTGCCTTGGGCTTCCGCTTCCCCTCGTCATCCTTCGACACAGGACCGGAGGCATTGCCAGAGCCCCATATTTCACGTATGCGCTTGCGGTTGGCTATCAGGGACGCGCAACGCGACTGAAGCACCGCGCCGCTGAACGGCTTGGACAGATAGCCGTCGGCACCGCTGTCATAACCCTGGATACGCTGTTCGTCCATCGAACAGGCTGTAAGCATAAGCACCGGAATATGGGAAGTCGAGACCTCCCCCTTTATTTTCCGGCAGCACTCCATGCCGTCCATAACAGGCATCATAACATCACAAACCACCAGATCCGGAATATATTTAATCGCTTTCCTGACGCCCTCTGCCCCGTCAGACGCCGTCAGGACATTATAGGAAGAGCCAAGAAGCGTCCCGACAAGCTGCTGAATGTCGCGGTTGTCGTCGACAACGAGCACCACCGGCTTGTCGTCGCTGAACGTCACCTCCGTCTCGATCTTCTCAAGCTCCGCCTCAACCTCATCGCTGGATATCAGCTTCTCTGCCGCAGCCACCGGAGTCTTTAAATGCCTCAGAGGCAATCGGACTGTGAATACAGACCCCTTGTTGAGGGTGCTGTCAACACCGATGCTCCCGCCATGAAGCTCCACAAACGCTTTTGACAGGGAGAGCCCTATTCCGGATCCCTTCGGATGCACACGGTCAACCTGATAGAATCTGTCGAAAATGTTGCCGAGGTCCCTCTCGCTGATACCCTCTCCGGTATCGGCGACACTCAGCACAAGGGAATCCTCCTCAAGCCGGTATCTCACGGTTATGCTTCCGTTGTCGGGAGTATACTTGAAGGCATTTGAGAGAAGATTGAAAAACACACGCTCTATCTTTTCAGCATCGACCGCGATAAAGGCCTCGTCACAGTCGGACGGGGCGTCAAGCGACAGCCTGATGTCGCGTTTATGCGCCAGGGAATAGAACGACTCCATCCAGTCTCTTACGGCTTTTCCGAAATCAATCTCGCTCAGATGAAGCGTGAGCTTGTCGTTCTCATATTTACGGAAATCCAGAATCTGGTTTATAAGCCGGCGAAGAATCCTTACGTTCTTGTCGGCGATTTTCATCAGAGTGTGCTGCTGCTCCGTGAGATTGGAGGCGGAGGCGAGCTGGGCCACCGGCTCGGCAATCAGGGTGAGAGGAGTGCGCAGGTCGTGGGAGACGTTGGTGAAGAACATCAGCTTCGACTGCGTGGCCTCCTCCAGCCTCTCATTCAGCTCCTTCTGCTTGTCGCGTTCAAGCTCGAGCATGCGGTTCTGCTCGAGAAGCAGCTGCTGATGATTCTTATGCTGCCAGAACATCCTCAGCACAAGGAATATGACCCCGAAAAGAAGTATTATGATGGCGATACTTGCGTAAAAGAGCGATGTCTGTGACGAATGCTGCGCCCAATAATCATCGATCCGGTTTTTCAGAAGGCGCATCTTCCCGGTCTCCTCCTTCAAAGCCTCGTTCTGGAGGAGAAGGATGTCGGCGTTGCTGAGGTCTACCGCCGAAGAGACGGGCAGTATCGTCTCCCTGTCATATTTCTCCCCTTTGAGTATGGAAAGGGCAGTGCGAATGAGGCGGTGACCCTCGGTTGGATACAGGAAAGTAGCGTCAATCACGCTGTCGGCCACAGCCTGTATCCCGATCGACGGAGCAGCATCTATGCCTATTATACGTATGCTGTCGCGCCCCATTTTCCTCGCTACTTCCGAAGCTCCGATCGCCATACGGTCGTTATGGGCAAAAATGAGTCTAACTTCCGGATGCCGCCGCAGAAGGGAATCCACCAGCGGAACAGCGTCCTCCTTGTTCCAGTCGGCAGCCTCGCTCGCCACGACCGTTCCCCCGCCTGAGACAAACTCCTCTGTAAACCCCTTGTGGCGGTCCTCGGCAGGCGTGGAGCCTCGCAATCCATAGACCTCCAAAGCCTTTGAGCCAGGCCTTACCAACGAGAGCGCGTAGTGGGCGGCTGAACGTCCAAGCCCTATGTCGTCAACCCCGATGCGGGCGGTATAGCTGTCTCCTAATATATTGCGGTCAAACACTATCACCGGAATCCCCTTTTCATATACCTCCTTTATCACGGGGGTAAGAGCCGCAGCCTCGTTGGGAGAGACTATTATGATGTCGAATCCGTTGTCGGCGAAATAACGTATGTCAGCAATCTGCCTGGCGTTGTCGTCGTCGGCCGAGCGTATCTCGACAGTGGCATCCTCGTGGAACATTATCTCACGGTTTATCTCCTCGTTCATCTTGCTGCGCCAGTCGTCCTGGCTGCATTGCGACACCCCGATCCTATATGTCTTCTCCCTGCGGCAGCCACACATGGCGGCCAGCAGAAAGCAAGCCGTTATCATAAAAACTGTTCTGAAGATTCTTTTCATGGCCTGGAGTCATTTTTATGGATAGCACCGCAAAGTTAAGCAAAAACATATAAAAATAATTGCAAATCATATAAAAAAATGTCGAAAGCAACATATTTCACATCATAGGCACGATTTTTCATAGGCACGGAGCGTCTGTTTTTTGTAGTTTTGCAATGTGATTCCGCCTGACACCCCCAAAAGGATGAGAATGCAGATTCCATACAGGTGAATATTGGTAATAAGGTTGATGTTTCGACGGTAGGATACAAGGTTAAAAAGATTGTGCAGAAGGTTCACAAGACCGACAAATTAAAAAACAAGACAAGGAATGAAAGCTATAACGACAGTAATGAAAACAGTCATGGCGGCAGGGGCCATGACACTCCTCTGCCCGGCGGCCAACGCCTCGGAGGGGGTAGAGATAAATCATCTCGGAGTGAACAATACCCTGGTGAGGGTCACAGGAGAGGGCAACTACATCATGCTCCCGGTGCAGGAGGCAAACGATGATGCCCGTGTCAACGTGCTTGTCGACGGCAAAATCGCCGAGACAATATACGTGAGGCTGGCAAGCTCGAAGACGGATTACACGGTGCCTTTCGACCTCACCCCATACAAAGGGAAAAATGTCATTCTTGATGTGGTGACGCCGCAAGGACGGAGCTCCGTGCGCGAGGCCAAGGAGGATGTATGCTGGAAAGGAATCGCCCTTGCCGACAAACTTGACTATACAGACCGCGAGACCCGCTTCCGTCCTCTTTTCCACCACACCCCGCAATATGGCTGGATGAACGACCCCAACGGCATGTTCTATAAAGACGGTGTCTGGCATCTTTACTACCAGTATAATCCCTACGGGTCAAAATGGCAGAATATGTCATGGGGACACTCCACTTCCTCCGACCTCGTGAACTGGGAACATAAGCCGGTGGCATTGCGGCCAGACGGGCTGGGCTCGATTTTCAGCGGAAGCTGCGTCGTGGACACCAACAACACCGCCGGAATGGGCAAGGACGAGGTAATCGCCCTCTACACATCGGCTGGCACAAGCCAGATGCAGAGCATGGCGCATAGCTCTGACAACGGCATTACTTTCAACGTCTATCCCGCAAACCCCGTGATAACGCTGGAGAGCGAGGCGCGCGACCCCAATATGTTCTGGAACGAGAGAACCGGAGAATGGAATCTCGTCCTGGCGCACGCCCTTGACCACGAGATGCTATTCTTCACCTCCCCCGACCTTAAGGAATGGACACTCCAGAGCGCATTCGGCAAAGGAATAGGCGCACAAGACGGCGTCTGGGAATGTCCCGACCTGTTCGAGCTCCCGGTGGAGGGAACGGATGAGAAGAAATGGGTACTGATTTGCAACATCAACCCCGGCGGACCGTTCGGAGGCTCGGCCGTGCAGTATTTCGTTGGCGACTGGGACGGAAAGAAATTCACCGCCGACACCCTTCCGGACGGCAGCATACCCACCAAATGGCTCGACTACGGCAAGGACAACTATGCGCTTGTAAGCTGGAGCGGGGCTCCCGACGGACGACGCACCGCCATCGGATGGATGAGCAACTGGCAATATGCGGCCGATGTCCCCACAATGCAATACCGCAGCGCCAATACCCTGCCGCGTGAGATAGGGCTTTTCCGGGGCCCGGACGGAGAGGTCTACGCATCGAGCGCTCCCTCGCCCGAGCTCCTCGGGATGCGTGGCAAGCTCACAGAGAGCGCTTCCAGAATCAATGCCGGCTCCAAGGCACGCTCATTCCGCCTGCCGGAGGCGAACGACGGAGTATGCGAGATCCTAATGGACATAGACGCCGCCAAGGCGGATAACGTCACCTTAACCCTTTCCAACAAGGCGGGCGACGAGGTAGTGATGACCTACGACCGCAAGGCATCGCAATTCTCCTTCGACCGCACTCGAAGCGGAATAGTGGACTTCAGCGAGAGTTTCCCGGCTATAACGGTATCACCCACTTACGAGAAAAACGGGAAAATATCACTCCGGATCTTCATCGACCGCTCGAGCATAGAGCTCTTCGGAAACGAGGGCAGATTCGTGATGACAAACCTTGTGTTCCCGACACAGCCCTACTCCACTCTCTCGGTGGCATCCTCGGGCAACGCGAAAATCAGCAATCTGAAGATTTTCTCCGTCAAGACAAAATAATCAGACCCGCAAAAACCTGAAATATATTTATAACAGACATATATTAAGATAGATATGGAAGCTGCAAAAGCAATCGTACCCGCCGACCGCAAATCTTTCCTGATGCAGATAATCCCGGTGATGCTCTGTTTCTTCGCCATGGGATTCGTCGACCTGGTAGGCACCGCCTCCAACTACGTGCAGAAAGACCTCGGCCTGACCGACTCACAGGCCAACCTCTTCCCCTCGCTGGTGTTTTTCTGGTTTCTGATCTTCTCGGTGCCAACCGGAATGTTGATGAACCGTATCGGCCGCAAGATGACAGTGCTGATAAGCCTTGCGATCACAGCCGTCTCTCTCGTGATACCCGTCTTCGGCGACAGCTATGCCGTGATGCTGATATCCTTCTCGCTGCTTGGCATCGGCAACGCGGTGATGCAGACCTCGCTCAACCCGCTGGTGTCAAACCTGATAAGCGGCGACAAACTCGCCTCCACGCTGACCTTCGGCCAGTTTGTAAAGGCGATAGCCTCATTCCTGGCTCCCGTGCTCGCCGCCTGGGGCGCCACCACCTACTTCCCTACCTTCGGACTCGGATGGAGAGCGCTCTTCGTGATCTACGCCGTAATAAGCATCCTCTCGGTCGCGGCACTGGGCGCCACCCCCATCCATGAGGAACGCCCCGACAAAGCCTCAGGCGTAATGGAGTGTCTGCGTCTGCTCGGACGCCCCTTCATACTTCTGTGTTTCCTCGGCATCATGTGCCATGTGGGAATTGATGTGGGCACCAACACCACAGCTCCAAAGATTATCATGGAGCGTCTCGGACTACCTCTTGAGGAGGCCGGATTCGCCACAAGCGTATATTTCATCTTCCGCACGGCGGGATGCTTCCTGGGCGCCTTCATCCTCCGCGCCATGTCGCCCAGGAAATTCTTTGCCATAAGCGTTATAATGATGGCTGCCGCCATGGCGATGCTGTTCACGTGTGACACATTGTCCTCGATATATGTGGCTCTTGGCCTGGTAGGCTTCGGCAACTCCAATATCTTCTCCATAGTCTTCTCCCAGGCTCTGCTGTATACCCCTAACGAGCGCAACGAGGTATCTGGACTGATGATCATGGGACTCTTCGGAGGGACGATATTCCCGCTGGCTATGGGATTCGCGGCAGACGCCGTAGGACAGTGGGGCTCTGTAGCCGTGATGACGGCCGGAGTGGCATATCTTCTATATTATACCTTTAAAATCAGAAAATAAACGATAAATCATGAAAGACGTAATAGTTGGAATGGGTGAGGCTCTCTGGGATGTCCTCCCCGAGGGTAAGAAAATCGGTGGCGCACCGGCGAATTTCGCATATCACGTGTCGCAGTTCGGGCTTCCGAGCTGTGTGGTGAGCGCAGTCGGAATGGACATTCTCGGTAACGAGATTGTGGAGAACCTCACTTCAAAGGGCCTCAACCAGCAGATTGCTAAGGTGCCCTACCCGACCGGCACCGTACAGGTGGAGATAGACCAGGCGGGAATCCCGCAGTATGACATAAAGGAGAATGTGGCTTGGGACAACATCCCGTTCACTCCGCAGCTTGAGTCGCTGGCACGCGTCACCCGCGCGTTCTGCTTCGGCTCCCTCGCACAGCGCAACGTCGTGTCGCGCGACACCATCAACCGCTTCCTCGACACGATGCCCAAGCGTGACGACTCGTTGGTGGTATTCGACGTCAATCTCCGCCAGGGATTCTACAACAAGGATATTCTCTGCAATTCGATGAGGAAGTGCAATATCCTCAAGATCAACGACGAGGAACTGGTGACGGTGAGCCGCATGTTCGGCTATCCCGGCATCGACCTGCAGGACAAATGCTGGATTCTTCTGGGCAAATACAACCTGAAGATGCTCATCCTGACGTGCGGCATCAACGGCAGCTACGTCTTCACACCGGGACAGGTTTCTTTCCAGCCCACACCGAAAGTGGAGGTTGCCGACACTGTAGGCGCCGGCGACTCCTTCACGGCGGCCTTCATCGCAAGCATCCTGAAGGGTAAGTCGGTAGAACAGGCCCATTCCATCGCGGTGCGCACATCCGCCTTCGTCTGCACCAAAAACGGCGCCATGCCCATCCTCCCCTCCGAGCTGACGGACTAAATCCCCATATACACGCACACAAATATCACTGAGGCTGCCCCTTTGCGGGGCAGCTTTTTTTCTCGTCTTACCTCAATTTTCTACAATAAAGCGACTAGCCAATTGTCTCCCATTTCAGCAAAAAATAACGATAATAGTCTGATTTCAGCCTTTTTTTCAGTGTTAAAAATACCACCCTCACCGTTGAGCATACCGCATAACGTTTCCATTCCACGGTCAAGCTGTCCGGTGGTCTCCTTAAACTCGACATCGACCCCTTCATGGCTTCCAGCCAAATTCTGTATGTAGTCTAAATCAATTGCCATATATTCAGCGGTATGATGGATGTAAAGTTACGAAATATTATTGAGATTCAGGATATTTCAGTCAACAAAATTTCACTGCGGAAGCGGATAGAGGCGTAGTAGCTCACGGTGTTGTCATCGGCTACATCCCGACTGCCTCCAACGCCTCATGACGATGCTACCGCATAGCCGGCACAAGACTCAAGTCCGGGTTCTTATATATCTTGCCGATTTCTGAGGATTCGGACAAAATAAAAATCGCTGAAAATGTCTGATTTTCAGCGATTTTCCACTTTTGGTGGTCTTTATAAGTGACCCCGGAGAGGTATGTC
>DKYZ01000085.1 GCA_002493515.1 Porphyromonadaceae bacterium UBA7087
TACTATCCATACGGTGAGCCGTGGATTGAGCCGGAGGCTACGGCGAGCGTCAGCGCCGGAGGCAACCGGTTCCTTTTCGGCCCGCAACTGGAACTTCAGCATCAACCTCGGCCTTCTTTTCCACGCCCCCCGCCTCTTCCGCTGAAAAGCCAATTGAATATGAGATGCGGGTGCACCGGCTTGGTCAGGTCGATGCACCCACATCTGTAAAATGGAGAATTGTGAATTATCTCATTATGAATTTCTGAACTTTGCTGCCTTGCCGCTTAATGTAAATCTGTCCGGCAATAGGATTTGTGATGCGTATGCCCTGGAGGGTGAAGTACTCAGTCCGGGTATCATCGGCTTCATCCCTGTTGTCGGCTATGCTTTCGATGGTTGATAGCGAGGAAATGCAGAATGCCGGTGAGATTGTCTGTTGTTGGCTGGCGCCGTCAGCTGTCTCGAGTGTGATGCGTAGGGCGAACCATCCGTAGGGAGCCGGCTTGTCGATATTCTCCAGAGTCCCTTCATAGCAGTTACCCCAACCGGGGGTGTAGTCGGCTGATGGATGAGCGGTCATGGAAATCTCTTCCCAGACATCATACGTATGGCTAAGGGAATAGGGGGAATATTCAACCTTTATATTGCTAACCGGGTTGTAATCGTAGAATCCATATCTAAGTTTCTCATTAGCATTGAGTGTAAGAGCGGAAGCATACAGCGACAAAATTCCGTCGGCACCACTTTTAAGACGGTCGCTGATTTTTCCTCCACTGTCGCGTAGCTGAAGGGCTGTGACCGTTGGAAGAGAGAAATTCTTGACTGGATTATAGCGTATGGTTCCGCTGGTTTGTCCGGCTATTTCTTTGTCGATTAGTATATTGTCAGTTTTTATGACGGCGGTGTATGTTGCGTCTTTATCCCAAGGGTCGCCTGAATTGAGGTCTCGAAGGTTATCGCAGACTGTTTCTCCGTTGAAAGTGACCAAAACTGAGTTGGGATTGCCTCCGAGCTGTTCCAATATCTCGGGATTCATGCCGTCGCTTATATCA
The DNA here is from genome assembly GCA_002493515.1 of Porphyromonadaceae bacterium UBA7087. Lineage (GTDB taxonomy): Bacteria > Bacteroidota > Bacteroidia > Bacteroidales > Muribaculaceae > Lepagella. The sequence goes on from DKYZ01000085.1 coordinate 1,035, forward strand.
CAGGCATCGATATTCATATTCTCTCCGTAACGACCGGTAAACGAGTATTGAAATCTGCCCGTCACGGAGGGTGCCGTTATTAACGATGGCGCGCAGTTGGCCAACATAATTTCTTCCGGTATCAAGGGGGAGAAAACAGGGTTGCCGTCATTATAGTATATATTGGTTGAGTCGCTTGTCATATATCCTTCGAAAGCCATGTTGACGCCGGACTGCACGAGACCGTCTGTTCCCATTCTTATTGGCATTGATTGCACCCAGCTGTCAGGACCGAACAAAACATCCCCCGAGGGAGCGAGCATGGGAGTCACGGGAGGCACATAGTCTGTGGGAGACCACATGCTGATGCGTCCGGTGGCCGTCTGCGCACCCTCTCCATAAATGCTGAGGCCGAGTATGCCGCATAGAGACATATCATCGGTGTTGACAAGAATGTTTTGGATGAAACCATAGTTGTGAGGCGATCCCTCTAACTCTTGCAACATATTGTCTATCTTGTCGTTGAGGGGAGTGTGGCTGAAATTTACGTTTGTCTGTTGCCAGCCGGTGGCTGTGGAGCCGACCCTGGATTTATTTAAGTCGACTGGAATTGCCATGCTCATGACTCCTTTGGACCCGCTCACCATAAGTTGGTAACGGACAAGGTTAAGAGAGGAGGACAGATTATTGCTGAGTACGTATTTTTGACCATCGGAAAAAAGCACTACATTTGCGGAGAAGAGGGGTTCTCTTTCATAGAACATCATGTTGAGTGCATTCCCTTTTTCGCAGTTGCCTCCCTCACCGATACATAGAGACTCTCCGTCGGGACCGATAGTCTCGATATCGGTACGGTTGGTGGCTTCAGATGTGTCAAGCGTCAATATGTCACCTTCTCCAAAAGTATAGTTGTCTTTGTAGAGCAAGAAAAGGCCGTCGCCGTCTTCACAGTATCCATATGCCAATACTTGAAACGTGCCTGTTGGCAGGCTCATCGTCATGTTGAAGTCACTGTCATATTCATTGCCATAAACCTGGATCTTGCCGTCTTCTGATTCACGCCAGGCCATCACTCCGGCCATTTCCTCCCTGTTCTGTAACTTGAAGTTGAGATTTACGGGGTATCGGGTCTCGTCAGCACGCGATACGGCAATTTTCTTGAAGATGCCAGATCTGTTGAAGGCTCGCATGTCATGCACGACCGTCTGATTGTCATGGGGAGTGCCACAGACGCGGTGGACATTCCCGACAGGTGCTGCCGCCGAACATACGGCAAACGCCGCAAAGGAGGCAGACATAAATAAAGATTTTAACTCCATATAGAGAATAGAATTTTGCCTCCGGGCCCACCTCTTCGGCATTAGATTTTTGATAAAAAAAGCGTGAGAGCCGTACTTGCTGCCCGTCCCGCTTTCTGAGGCCCTGGAATTGCCCATCGTAGTAGGACGAGCAAACAATGCAGACACCTCACGCGGAATATGCGTAAATCACCCGTAGCCGATCGCTTTCGCGTCAACTTTGGGCGGTATATACATATCCACAGGCATCTACTGTTTGCCACATTCCTGACTACGATTGAAATTTTCCAGGTTTCAGAAAGCCAAGAAAGAGCGTCGAGTAAACGCTTCCATTATGTCTTTTTAGGGGCACTATGTTCAGAGATAAATCGATAGAACAGGTTGCTCCAAAAGTTCTGCCGACCCGCCCGCATATCCTTGTCCTACGGTCAGTTCTGTCGAACCAAAGTCCGTCAGTTAGGACTGCGAGGTGTATGCGAGCGCAAAGTTAATAAAAAATTCCTGATAAATCATGATTTATAGTGGAAAAGAAACAGTATCCAGTCTCTGGACGTCCCGGGTCGCGGCCGTGTGCCTGGTTTCCTACTCCATGACCAGGGCCTTGAAGCTCTCGGACATCCAGACCGTCGTGTCGGAGAGGACCAGGAGGATGGGTGTCCTTCTGATGAAGCACATTTCTTTGGCGAGATGGCTGCCGCCGGCCATACAGGCCGTGGCGAGGGCATCCGCCTCCATGCATGTCGGAGCGATAACAGTCGCGCTCAATACATCCGTCTGAACAGGACGTCCCGTCACCGGCGAGATAGTGTGGCCGAATTTACCCGACCCGCTTCTGTGATGGTTGCGGTAGTTGCCCGAGGTGGCCACGGCTGCATCCCGGAGTCTGATGACACACTGCGAGGAATGCACCACCGAGTCGCCGGCGTCGACAGGGCGGTCGATGGAGACGGCCCAGTCGCCTCCGCGCGGGTTCTTTCCCCGGGCCACAATCTCGCCACCTACCTCCACCAGGAAATCCGTGACACCGTTGCGAAGAAACATCTCTCCCGCCTGGTCACAACCGTAGCCCTTTGCGATGGCCGAGAAATTGAACTGTATCCTCGGGTCATCCTTGATTATGCGGTGGCCGTCAAGTCGCGTCTTGGCGATGCCGACAAAGCGCATTATGCTGTCGATGGCCAGGGTATCGGCCGTCGGCCTGTGACCCGGGCCAAACCCCCAGGCGCTCACCAGCGGAGAGACAGTTGGGTCGAACATCCCGTGGCTGAGCCTGTTTATCTCTCGCGATTTATTATAGACGGCGATGAAGGGAGAATCCACCTCCACCGAGTCGGAGGCGTTGACGCGGGAGACCACGGAACTCTCCTCGAAAACAGAGAGAGAACCTCCCACGCGCTGGAAAACAGCCGGAAGCGAGTCGGCCAAAGCCGCCGGACCGCGGTAGGAGACATGATAGAGAGTATTCCAAACCATACCCTCCACATTGCGGTATCCTTCCGAGCCGCCACACGAAGCGAGAAGCGACAAAGAGACCAGAAGTATGCCGAAAAGAAATGTTTTCACGGAGAAAAAGAGGGATATGAAGCTGTTTTGCATAATAAAAGGCTTAATAATTGTAAAAAACTTGTGCAAATATAATGGATATTGGGAAATAATGTGTAATTTTACGTCACCTAAATTACTTGCATCAAAAATTATTCTTATGAACGACTCCTTTATATTTCTCGCCGACGGCTTTGAAGAGATTGAAGCCCTTACAGCCGTAGACGTGCTTCGCAGGGCCGGAATGCGCGTCAAGACAGTATCGATCACATCCTCGCTCCAGGTAACAGGCGCCCATGGCGTCACCGTAACGGCCGACGTGATCTACGACAACACATTGTTTACCAATCCCGAATGGCTGATACTGCCTGGCGGAATGCCCGGAGCGCAGAATCTCCATGACTTCGCTCCCCTCCAGGGTCTGCTGAAGCGTCAGGCCCAGTCGCCGGAAGGGCGCATAGCGGCCATCTGCGCCGCTCCGGCAGTAGTGCTCGGCGAGCTCGGGCTCCTCGAGGGCCACGAGGCGACATGCTATCCCGGATTCGAGAGCAAGATGAGGGGCGCCAAAGTGGTTGACCGTCCCGTGGTGACCGACTCCAAGTTCGTGCTCGGCAACGGACCGTCGAACGCGCTCGACTGGGCGCTCACTATCGTGGCCGTGACGAAGGGAAACTCCGACGCCGAGAACGTGGCCTCAGCCATGCTGCACTATACACTCGCCAACCAGGATATAATGAATTACTTCGGATAAGATAAGGAGCGGAAACGGGGGACGGCATATACCAAAAGCATTCCCCGCCGCGTTGATAGACGAGGAGGAATGGCCCGGAGCCATCTCCTCCTCTTTTAATAATACATCCCGCAAAGGAACAGAACACAACCCCGGACCGAATCATGAGCGACATATATTATACCGTGGCGTCGGACGGAGAGTCGAAGGTGACGGAGAAGATGAGCCGTTTCCTTGGATTCGCCCATCATGTATGCGACGAGACGGAAGCCCGCGAATATATAAAACTGTATCAGAACGAGTATCACGACTCCCGCCATGTCTGCTGGGCGTATGCCCTGGGGCCCAAGGGGGACGTGTGGCAGCTCAACGACAACGGGGAGCCTTCCGGCACGGCCGGCAAACCCATGCTCGGCCAGATCCGCAGCCTGGGACTTACGGATGTCGTGGTGGTGGCGGTGAGATATTTCGGCGGCATCAAGCTCGGCACCCCGGGCCTTATAGCAGCCTACCGTGAGACCGCGCGCCAGGCCCTGGAGGATGCCGGCACCCGCGAGATGTATGAGACGGAGCGCATAGAGGTGGTGTTTCCATATATGTGTGCCGACGGAGTGATGAAAATCGTCAAGGGTGAAGGGCTGGAGGTAGTGGAGCGGGAGTTCGACAACGTCTGCCGCCTTCTGCTTGAGGTGCGGGCGTCGCGTGCGGAAGAGCTGCGGCGACGTCTCGCAGGAGTGGATGGAGCCGAGGCCCGGTGTCCCGGGCAGGAGGGGATGCAGGACGTCGCGGGAGGAGCGTGAGGGCAGCCGAAAGGGCGGATTTCAAGAAAATATGGCTGATTATTAGGATTTTTCGCCCTAAACTTTTACAGATTGAAAAAAAATTACGATATTTGCACCGCCAAACCGGGAACGACCCTTCCATGGGCTTTTCCAGTGAGGCATATATTAGTGAGAATCAATCAAAAACAATAATATAAACGATGACAAAAGCTGATATTGTAACGGAAATATCGAGAAGCACCGGCCTTGAGAAGGCAGCGGTTCTGGCTACAGTGGAGAAATTCATGGATGTAGTTAAGGAATCGATGGCCAACGGCCAGAACGTATACCTCAGGGGCTTCGGCAGCTTCATAGTCAAGACCCGCAAGGAGAAGACGGCAAGAAACATTTCCAAGAACACTACGATCCGGATCCCGGAGCACCGAGTGCCCGCGTTCAAGCCTTCCAAGGTATTCCTCGAGGAGGTGAAGTGAGAGAGAAGCAATATTGACACATATCGCAAAACAATTAAACAATAAATCATTATGCCAAGCGGAAAGAAAAGAAAAGGCCACAAGATGGCTACGCACAAACGCAAGAAAAGACTGAGAAAGAACCGTCATAAGAAGAAATAAGCGGGTCGCCGCCAAGCGGCGCCCGGATATGACCCGACAGACAGTCTAAAGAACAAACGAGAATGGGAAGCGGTCTTGACACGCTATCTGTCCCATGGCTGTTTGTTCTTTTTTTTAATTATTTTAGCCAAATGAAAAGTGAATTAGTAGTAGACGTTCAGCAAAAGGAAATCTCGATAGCCCTGCTTGAGGACTCCCGTCTGGTATCGCTCCAGAAGGAGAGCCGCAACATAGCCTACGCTGTCGGCGACCTTTATCTGGCGAAGGTGAAGAAGATCATGCCCGGTCTCAACGCCGCCTTCCTCGATGTAGGCTACGACAAAGACGCTTTTCTGCATTATCTTGATCTTGGCGCCCAGTTCAACTCATACGCCGCATTCCTGCGCGACGCCCTGGCCGACAAGAAAAAGGTGCCCAACATTTCCAAATTCAAGTTCGAGCCCGACATTCCCAAGCAGGGCACGATACAGAACGTGATCCAGCCCGGGCAGCTCCTGCTGGTGCAGATAGCCAAGGAGCCCATCTCTTCCAAGGGCCCGCGTCTCACCACCGAGATATCCTTCACAGGGCGCTATATGGTGCTGATGCCTTTCGGCGACAAAATCTCGATTTCCCAGAAAATCAAGTCGACCGAGGAGAAGATACGTCTGCGTCAGCTCATAGGCAGTATCAAGCCCAAGGGCTTCAGCGTGATTGTCAGGACATCGGCCGAGAACAAGCGTGTGGCCGAGCTCAATAACGAGATGCGCACGCTCGTGAAATGCTGGGAAGACTCCATCGCCAAGATGCAGCGCAGCCAGCCGCCTGCGCTCATCTATGAGGAAGACTCGCGCGCGGTGAGCGTGATACGCGACATCTTCAGTCCGAATTTCGAAAACATCTACGTCAACGAAGCGGAGACATTTGCCCAGATCCAGAACTATGTGAATCTGATCTCTCCCGAGAACAAGGAGATTGTGAAGCTCTACACCAAGGAGGTGCCCATCTTCGACAATTTCAACATCACGAGGCAGATAAAAAGCAGCTTCGGCAAGACAGTATCGTTCAAGAGCGGTGCCTACATCATCATCGAGCATACGGAGGCCCTCCATGTGATCGACGTCAACTCCGGTAACCGGAGCAAGGCGAGCCCCGACCAGGAGTCGAACGCGCTCGACGTCAACCTGAAGGCCGCCGACGAGATCGCCCGGCAGCTGCGTCTGCGCGACATGGGCGGCATCATCGTCATCGACTTCATCGATATGAACAAGGCGGAACACCGTCAGACACTCTACGACCACATGAGGGAGGTAATGGCCAACGACCGTGCGCGCCACAATATCCTCCCCCTGAGCAAATTCGGACTCATGCAGATCACCCGCCAGCGTGTGCGCCCCGCCCTCGACATCGCCACGAGCGAGACATGCCCCTCATGCTACGGCAAGGGGGAGATACAGCCCTCGCTTCTTTTCACCGACAAGCTCGACGAGAAGCTCGATTATCTGGTGAACCATCTGAAGGTCAAGAAATTCGTGATGTATCTCCATCCATACGTAGACGCCTATATAAAGAAGGGAATGTTCTCCCTGTATGGCAAATGGCGCCGCAGATACGGGCGCGGGATGAAAATCGTGGCAGACGAGTCGCTTGCCTATCTGCAATATAAGGTGGTGGATGACGACGGCAAGGAGATCGACCTCAAGGAGGAGAGCGACATAAGCAGCAGCCAGTCGAAAAGCCATTCAAGGGTTAAAAACAGAGATAATGCCGAATAGCGTGAGTCGAGACCACGCATAAGACGAAAAGATCCGGAACCATGTGATTTGGTTCCGGGTCTGTCGTTACGCAGCGTGCCGGTCGGTATCATTTCAGATAGTCGGCCACTATGAATGTCGAGCCTCCTATGTAGATTATGTCGGAGGGGGCGGAATCCTCCAGAGCCTGCCTGGCCGCTCTCTTCGGGTCGGGATATTGGCGTGCCTCAAATCCGGCGTCGGTCATCTTCCTCAGCAGAATGTCGGCCTTCAGCGCGCGCGGTATGTCGGCGTTTGTCACGTAATAGAGGGCCTCCTTCGGAAGCAGCCCCAGAATCTTGTCGATGGCCTTGTCGGCCACGAAACCTATCACCATCCTCAGTTTTCCTCCGCTACGCCGCGACATGAGCCTGCGCAGCTGGGCGATGTTGTAGCCGAGTCCGGCCTCGTTGTGGCCGGTGTCGGCGATGGTGAGCGGGGAGTCGGAAATCACTGTCCATCTTCCCCGGAGACCGGTGTGGGACGTGACGTTGCCAAGACCTTCCGTTATGTCGGAATCATTGATATCATACCCGTTGCGGCGCAGCATTCCGACAGCTGTCAACACCGTGTTGATGTTGCGTTTCTGATAGTCGCCGGCCAATGGCACGGTGAACTCCAGTCCGTCGGCGTCGGTGCATCTCCATCCAGCCAGATTCTCCGTCTCCTCCGCCTTTATCAGCCTGGGGCTGTCTTCGGCGAAGACTATGGGCGCCCCGACGCTCTCCGCCGTCGACTCGAAGACTTTCCTTATCTCCCCCTGTGCCTCGCCGATTGTGACGGGAATGCCGGGTTTGATGATTCCGGCCTTCTCCCTCGCGATCTCCGGAAGCGTGGCACCGAGAAATTGTGTATGGTCGGGAGAGATGTTGGTGATGACGCAGGCCTCGGGAGTGATGATGTTGGTGGAGTCGAGCCTCCCCCCCATACCGACCTCGATGACCGCCACATCGACCTCCATTCGGGCAAACCAGCGGAAGGCCATCATCATCGTGAGCTCGAAGAACGACGGGTGGCCGTCGTAGCCGCATCCGCGCCATTCCCTTACGAAATCTATGACCTCGGATCTGGGAATCATCTCCCCGTCTACCCTCATTCTCTCGCGGAAGTCCACGAGATGGGGGGAGGTGTAGAGTCCCGTGCGGTATCCGTGGGCCTGGAGGATGGAGGCGAGGGAATGCGACACGCTCCCTTTGCCGTTGGTGCCCGCCACGTGTATGGTGCGGTAGCGGCGGTGGGGATGGCTGAAATATTCATCGAGCCTCAGGCTCGTGTCGAGTCCTGGTTTATAGGCTGCAGCTCCCACACGTGAGAACATTGGCAGCTGGCTGAAAAGAAAATCAAGCGACTCCCGGTAAAGGGAGTCTTCGTCATGTTTGTTGTTGTCAGAGTCCATATATGATAAAGCCGGTCAGTCCGGCTAAGATAATAACCAGTATCGGGTGAATCTTTATGGGGCGTCCCTTCCATCTGAACGTGAAGAACACCAGGCAGAAAGCCGCGGCGCATATGGCGATGTTGGTCCAGAGCTGCCAGGTGACGTGGTTGGGATTGAAGTTGGCGGCGTTCATAAGCATTATTGCCGCCGAGGCAATCAGCCCTACCACCACAGGGCGCAGACCCGAGAATATGGCCTTGATGGCCCCGCTTTCCTGATGGCGGCGTATGAAGTGGGAGCTGTATAACACCAGGAAGAAGGATGGAAGCGATACGGCCAGGGTGGCCAGGCATGAGCCGAGCAAGCCCCAGAACACGCCGGAGAACGCAGGGTCAACGCTGCCCGGAGCCACGTAGCCGATGTATGTGGCGGAGTTGATGCCTATGGGGCCGGGCGTCATCTGAGATATCGCCACGATATCCGTGAACATTGTCTCGGATATCCATCCGGGCTCCACTACGGCCTTCTCCACGAGAGAGAGCATGGCATAGCCTCCTCCGAATCCGAAGACGCCTATCTTGATATAGGCCCAGATAAGTTGCCAGTAGATATTCATGATTTTTTCTTATGTTGGGGAATCCACCAGTAGAGGAAGCCGATAACGGCTCCCAGCACGATATAAAGGATAGGGCTGGAGACTGTGCCCAGGTCGAGCGATATCATCAGGGCCACGGTGAACGGTATCCACATCGTGGCCCATGTGAGCCTGGCGGCCTTGGCCGATGTGATCACCGGCGCGATGATGAGGGCCACCACTGCCGGACGTATGCCCATGAATATGGAGGAAATCACGCGGTTGTTCTTTATCATGTCGGGCGTCAGGAATATGGCTATCGCCAGGATGATGAGGAAAGAGGGGAGTATTGTCCCCAGCGACGCCACCACGCTTCCTTTTCCCCCTTTGATCTTATCGCCTACCGACGTGGCTATGTTCACCGCCAGGATGCCTGGCAGCGACTGGGAAATGGCGAGCAGGTCAAGGAAATCGTCGCGTTCTATCCAGTGGTGTTTGTCTACGATCTCGCGCTCGATTATGGATATCATGGCCCAGCCGCCTCCGAAAGTGAAGGCTCCTATCTTGAAAAATGTGGCGAAAAGCTGCCAATAGATATTGGCAGCTTTTCGCTTCGGCGGTATGTCTTGATTCGATTGCTCCTGTTTCAAAACTTATCGGTTTTGGGCCGCCCCTTGACGGGGGCGGTCCGGTCAATACTTGTGGGATGTGGTCTCTATTTCCCCGGGCGTCATCTTGCGGCGGTCCATCGAGTGCCATACATACACAATATATGCAAGCACGAACGGCACGATTATCGAGACGTAGCTCATTGCCGTGAGGGTGAACTCCGACGAGGAGGCGTTCCTGATGGTGAGGCTGCTTGCCGGGTCGATCAGCGACGGATAGAAGGGAGTGTGATTGAATCCGGCCACCCAGAAGAGCGATATGACGGCAAGGAATGTCCCGATGCCGGTAAACCAGATGCCTTTGGTGTAATGGGTCGACATCACGGTCTTCAGCAGCCCGTAGAGCACGAGCACCACGCCCAGGAGCAGGGTCACTCCGGCCCACCACAGATGGGTGTAGTTGTGGAAATACTTGTAGGGGGTCTCGGAGACGGTGACGCTGTAGTTCTCGTTGAGCGACGTCGTGTAGCCGGTGGCCGTCAGAAGCATGGCGAGAAACCAGAGGAAGAAGACCACGAAGATGCCGCCGTTGACGAGCGCCTTCTGCTTCAGGAGGGTAAAGAACGCCGTGTCGTCGGTTATGCTGTTCATCATGTAGAGGGCGGCCTGCATCCTCGCCAGGAAGAAGACTGCCACGCCGAGGATAAGGTTTTTCCAGTTGAAGATCGCCTCGAAGCCATGGGTAGATGCCCATTGCGATATCACGGGAGAGCCGGTGTCGAGCAGATTGCCCCGGCTTACGGTGAACTGGGCTCCGAAGAAGAACATCGACACGGCTACTCCGAGAAGGATGCATCCCACGAGGCCGTTGATGAAAAGGAACGCGTCATAAGTGCGTGTGCCGTAGACGTTGCCCTTCTTGCTCCGGTATTCGTAGCTCACCGCCTGCACTATGAAGCTGAACAGAATCAGGATCCAGAGCCAGTAGGCGCCGCCGAAACTTGTGGAATAGAACAGGGGGAAGGATGCGAAGAAGGCGCCTCCGAAGACCACCAGCGTGGTGAACGTCAGTTCCCATTTGCGCCCCATGCTGTTTACTATCATGCTTTTGCGCACCGGGTCGGACGTGCCGAGTATCATCGACTGGCCACCCTGCACGAAGAGCATGAACACCAGGATCCCTCCGAGCACGGAGATGAGGATCCACCAATAATTCTGAAGATATTCTAATGTCATGGCTTAATGTGCGTTATCGATTTCTAAATTACGTTTCGATCCCTTGCCTATCTGGCGCGTCATGATGCTGACCTCGGCTATGAGCAGGATTGTGAAGACGGCCGCGAACATCCAGAATGTGGTGATTACGGATGCCGACGATATTTCCGAGATTGCGGCGCGCGTAGGAAGAAGGTCCTGCACAGTCCAGGGCTGGCGTCCCACTTCAGCAACCACCCATCCGGCCTCTGAGCAGACCCACATTACGGGCACCGATATGAGAGCTATCCACTGCAGCCAGCGTGCCTTCTCGAACCACTGCTTATAGTAGACTCCGAAAAGCACCACGACATAGAGCAGAAGGAAATATCCGCCAAGGGCCACCATTATGTGGAAGGAATAGAATGTCATGGCGATGGGGGGTATGGCCTCGTCGACGCTGTCGAAATATCCATAGCCGAAATACTCATAGTTTTTCTTGAGCTCGGCCTTGGCCGAATCCATAGCCGCAGGGTTGTTGGCGGCGCGTGCCTTGTCGTATGAGCGAAGAGCCTCGTGGGCCATTTTGCCCCTGGCGATGCGCTCGGCGTAGCTCACGGTGTTGACGGGCTGTCCGTCGGCTGTGAAGTCGCGTCCCTCGATGATGTCGGCCACTCCGGGCACGAAGGCGTTGAAGTCGCGGCGCGCCAGATATGAAAGGCCGCCGGGAATCTCGATAGCCCACTTCATGTCCTCCTGGTCGTCGTTCCATTTCTTGTCGGGGTTGATCATGCCGATGCCCACGATTCCCTGGCGGTGGCTGCCATTGTAAAGGCCCTCCATCGCGGCGAGCTTCATGGGCTGGTGTTTCGACACCTCAACGGCGGAGCCGTCGCCGGTGTACATGGTGAGCAGCAGTCCGATGAGCCCTATCCAGCCGCCTACCTTTATCGAGCGAATCGCGAAGTCGCGGTTGCGGTTGCGAAGGAGCATCCAGGAGCTTACGCCGATCACGAAGATGCCGGCCAGGGCCCAGCCGCTCAGGGTGGCATGGAAGAATTTATTGACTGCGATGCCCGAGAAGAGCGCCCAGAAATTGTCCATCACGTTGCGCATCTGGGCGGGGTCGAACTCCATGCCCACGGGATATTGCATCCAGGCATTGGCCACCAGGATCCAGAGGGCGGAGATGGAGGCTCCGATACACGTCAGCCAGGTGGAGGCGAGGTGGAACCTCGGGCTCACCTTGCCCCAGCCGAAGAACATCACGGCCACGAAAGTGGCCTCCATGAAGAAGGCGAGCAGGCCTTCAATGGCCAGGGGGGCGCCGAAGATGTCGCCTACGAACCAGGAGTAGTTGCTCCAGTTGGTTCCGAACTCAAACTCGAGGATAAGGCCTGTGGCCACTCCGATAGCGAAGTTGATGCCGAACAGCGTCATCCAGAACTTAGTGGCCGCGAGCCACTTTTCCGATTTGGTGCGCAGATATATCGTCTCCATCACGGCCACGATCAGCGACAGTCCGAGCGTAAGGGGCACGAACAGCCAGTGGTAGATTGCGGTGAGGGCGAATTGCCAGCGCGACCAATCGACTACAGTCATTAGATCATCCATTGTCTTATGGTTTAGTTGATAGATTACGAGTGAATAAGTGGCGGCTCTGAGGAAGTCAGCGCGAGATTAGCTCCTGGCGGACGTGGTCGGCTCGCTCTTCGTCGGAGTCGAAGTCCCGCTGGAGGAGATTGGGGAAGAAGAGCATCTTTATCACCACGAAGAAGATAAAGAGCTTTATCAGTATGATAGCCCAGAGAGTCTTTCCGACGGTCATCGAGCGGAAACCGTCGTAATAGAAAGTCCATATCCGGGCCGGGAGGGAACGTATCGGGCGCATCATGTCTCTACAGATTTTAAGTGACTGCAAATTTAACAAATTTTTTGGGTTGAGAGTTGTATGTCCGAATTTTTTTACAGAAAATAAGATATGTTTTACAACACATCGTTTTTTATCGCCCGATGAATGGCTGATTTGTGAAAAATGATTATCTTTGCCACTGAAAAGCGTCCGCCTGTCGCCTTCCTGGAGCGACGGGGCCTCGCGACGCTTCGCCATAGAAAGACTCTCCCGATATTTTTCTCGATTTAGACAGCTAACATTTATAAAGAACAAGAACAGACATGGCATTGTGGTTTGAAACTAAGGTGCGCTACGACAAGATGATGGAAAACGGCGCAGTCAAGAAAGTAAACGAACCCTATCTGGTTGATGCCCTTACCTTTACGGAGGCAGAGGCGCGTATCATAGAGGAGATGACCCCCTTCATATCGGGGGAGTTCTCCATATCGGCGGTAAAGAAGACAAAGATATCCGAGATATTTTTCGACGAGACCGGCGACCGCTACTATATGGTGAAGGTGAGCTTCATCACGCTCGACGAGAAAAGCGGCGCCGAGAAGAAGTCCACCTCGATGATATTGGTGCAGGGTTCCGATCTTGAGGGGGCGCTCGCACGGTTCAAGGAGGGAATGAAGGGCACCATGGCCGATTTCGAGATAGCCTCGATCGCGGAGACTCCCCTGATGGACGTATATCCGCTCGATCTCTCGGGCGACAAAAAAAGCGAGGGTAATGGCGGAGAATGACAATATGGCGGTAGACGCGGCCGGGATCGCATCCCGGCTCAGGGAGCTTGACCGGCAAATTCCCGAAGGGGTGAGGCTTGTGGCGGTGTCGAAGTTTCATCCCGCGCAGGCGGTAATGGCGGCCTATGAGGCCGGCCAGAGATGTTTCGGCGAGAGCCGGGTGCAGGAGCTCCTCAGGAAGGAGCCGGAACTGCCCGGAGATATAAAATGGCATTTCATTGGCCATCTCCAGACCAACAAGGTGCGTCAGCTTGTAGGCCACTGCGACGTCATAGAGAGCGTCGACAGCGAGCGTCTGCTCGATCTTATCGACAGGGAATCGGAGCGTGCCGGGGTCGTGAGCCGGGTGCTTATGCAGGTGCATGTGGCGCGTGAGGAGACTAAATTCGGATTCTATCCCGAGGAGCTGCTCGAATATTTCCGCGAAAGGAGATTCGAGAGCCTCAAGGCGACGCATATCTGCGGAGTGATGGGCATGGCCTCCAATACCGACGACAGGGAGCGTGTGGCGGAGGATTTCTCCCGCATCGCGGAGTTATACCGCACCATAAGGGAGGATGCGAGCCTCGGGCTTCGCGGCTTCGACCTTCTCTCCATGGGAATGAGCGGCGACTGGCCTCTGGCGGTGGACCACGGAGCAAACGTAATCCGTATCGGGACGGCTATCTTCGGAGAGCGTCAGTACTGATATCCGGATGTGGAAAAGGAATTATTTCACAACAATTAACAACATAACCAACTATGGAATCAAAATCTAATGTGAAGTCTGGCGGAAACACCATCGCTATCATAGCGATGTTCTTCCTTTTCGCGATGATTTCATTCGTGACTAACCTGGCCGCTCCCATAGGCACGATATGGGGCTATAAGTTCGAGGGCAACTCCATGCTCGGAATGATGGGCAATATGATGAACTTCCTTGCCTACCTCTTCATGGGTATCCCGGCAGGAAACCTCCTTGTCAGGATCGGCTACAAGAAGACCGCGCTCTGGGCCATGGCCGTGGGCGTGATCGGCCTGTTCGTGCAGTGGCTGTCGAGTATCGTCGGCTCTGACGTCACCCTTTTCGAGATGACCTCCAACGTGGTGACCTCCGAGGGTGCCGAGTCTGTCAAGACATTCGCCGTGCCTCTGAACTTCTTCATATACCTGCTCGGCGCGTTTATCTGCGGTTTCTGCGTATGTATGCTCAATACGGTTGTCAACCCCATGCTCAACCTTCTCGGCGGCGGCGGCAACAAGGGCAACCAGCTCATCCAGACTGGCGGCTCGCTCAACTCTCTTTCCGGAACGCTCACTCCGTTCTTCGTAGGCGCGCTCATCGGCGCCCTCAGCCCCTCTACCTCCATGGGCGACGTGGCTCCGCTTCTCTGGATTGCCATGGGCGTTTTCGTGGCTGCCTTTGTCATAATCAGCTTCGTGTCGATACCTGAGCCCAACCTGGTGAAAGGCGGCAGGAAAGTGAAATACTCCCACAGCCCCTGGAATTTCCGTCACCTGGTGTTCGGCGTCATAGGAATCTTCCTTTATGTCGGCATTGAGATCGGTATCCCCGGAACCCTCAACTTCTATCTTTCCGACCAGGGACAGGGCGGAGCCGGCGTGGCCGGAGAGGCATCGAAGATCGCCGGCGCCATTGTGGCCGTCTACTGGCTTCTCATGCTTATCGGCCGTTTCTGCTCGTCGATCATCAGCGGCAAGGTCTCGACCAAGGCTCAGCTGATAACGGTTTCGGCTGTCGGAATCATCCTTGTGGTGCTTGCCATAGTCACTCCCAAGACTGTCACGTTCCACGTTCCCGAGATCATATATTCGGGCGGTGCCGAGGCTCCTGTCAGCGCGCTGTTCCTTATCCTTTGCGGACTCTGCACCTCTGTGATGTGGGGCGGAATCTTCAACCTCGCCGTCGAGGGTCTCGGCAAATATACGGCGCAGGCCTCCGGCATATTCATGATGATGGTGGTAGGCGGCGGCGTGATGCCTCTGATCCAGAACTGGATCGCCGGCGTGTCGGGATACATGACTTCCTACTGGCTTGTAGTAGGAATGCTTGGCTATCTTCTGTTCTATGGCCTCATCGGATGCAAGAATGTCAACAAGGATATACCCGTCGGCCTCGAAGAGGAGGAGCTGGTATAAAACTCACATAAGACACATAAGATACATAAATCACATAAGACACATATGAACACAGACGTAATGAATCACGGTGCAGACAATCTTCGCGTGCTCATCGCTGAGATGGTGGAGAAAGCGAAGTCGGGTCATCCCGGCGGAGCCATGGGCGGCGCCGATTTTGTGAATGTGCTTTACTCGAGCGTCATGGTATATGACCCCGAGGATCCGCGCTGGATCTCGCGCGACCGTTTCTTCCTGGATCCGGGCCATATGTCGCCGATGCTCTATGGTGTGCTTGCCCTGACGGGCAAGTATTCAATGGAGGAGCTGCAGCAGTTCCGCCAGTGGGGCAGCGTCACTCCGGGTCATCCGGAGCTTGACGTGGAGCGCGGCGTGGAGAACAGTTCCGGCCCGCTCGGACAGGGCCACGTGATGGCTGTAGGCTGCGCTATCGCGGAGCGTTTCCTGGCCGCTCGTTTCGGCGAGGTGTGGTCGCACAAGACCTATGCATATATCTCCGACGGCGGTGTGCAGGAGGAGATCTCGCAGGGAGCCGGCCGCATCGCCGGCAAGCTCGGCCTTCACAACCTCGTGATGTTCTACGACAGCAACGATGTGCAGCTCTCTACTAAGGTTGACGAGGTCACTGACGAGGATACGGCTGCCAAATACCGTGCATGGGGCTGGAATGTGATTGAGATAGATGCCACCGACCCGATTGCTATCGCCGGCGCGCTCGCCACGGCCGACAGGGAGAAGAAGCGTCCTACGCTCATCATAGGCAAGACGATAATGGCACGCAAGGCCGTCAAGGCCGACGGCTCTTCGCTTGAGGGTGCTGTCAGCACCCACGGCCAGCCGCTGTCGAAGGCCGGTGCCGATATCGACGCCACACTCCGCAATCTGGGTGCCGATCCGGCAAATCCCTGGAGAATATATGATGATGTGGCCGAGCTTTATGCCAAGCGCTACGAGGAGCTGAAGAGGATTGTTGCGGAGCGCAAGGCCGCGCAGCAGAAGTGGGCGGAGGAGAATCCGGAGCTTTACAAGACCTTGGGTGACTACATCGCCGGCCGTCTTCCCGAGCTTGATTGGAACAGTATCCAGTTCAAGCCCAATATGGCTACGCGCAACGCTTCGGCCATGGTGCTCGGTTTCCTGGCTGAGCATGTCGGCAACATGATTGTCTCGAGTGCCGACCTCGCCAACAGCGACAAGACCGACGGTTTCCTGAAGAAGACCCACGCGCTCACGCGTGAGGATTTCAGCGGTGCCTTCCTTCAGGCCGGTGTTGCCGAGCTGACCATGGCATGTCTTATCAATGGTATCGCGCTCCACGGCGGATGCATCGGCGCGTGTGCCACATTCTTTGTGTTCAGCGACTATATCAAGCCTGCCCTCCGTATGGCTGCCCTTATGGAGCTGCCGGTGAAATATATCTTCAGTCATGATTCGTTCCGGGTAGGGGAGGATGGTCCGACCCACGAGCCTATCGAGCAGGAGGCGCAGGTGCGCCTGCTTGAGCAGATGACCAACTTCAAGGGTCATCAGGCGGCTCTGGTGCTTCGTCCCGCCGACTCGGCTGAGACAGTGGAGGCCTACAAGCTTGCCATGTATAATCAGAACAGTCCGACGGTGCTGATTTTCTCCCGTCAGGATCTTGAGGATCTCCCCGGCGACGACCGCCGCAAGCAGGCCGAGAAGGCTGAAAGGGGTGGATACGTAGTCGTGGAGGCCGAGAATCCGGATGTGATGCTTGTCGGCAACGGAAGCGATGTCTCCCTTCTCGTGCATGCTTCCGAGGAGCTGGCCAAGGAGGGTGTGAAAGCCGGTGTGCTCTCGGTTCCTTCGCTCGGACTCTTCGCAGCCCAGGACAAGGAATACCGTGACAGCGTCCTTCCCGACGGCGTAAGGATCTTCGGACTCACTTCCGGACTTCCCGCCACGCTCTATCCCGTGATGAAGGGTGACTGGAAGGTAGTCGGAATGGAGCGTTTCGGTGCCTCGGCTCCCGCCAAGGTTCTCGAGGATAAATTCGGCTACACTGTTCCGGCAGTTGTTGCGGAGGTGAAAACCTTCCTCGACCGATAACACCGGTAGTGTTTCACTGAGTGTGT
>DKYZ01000017.1:0-779 GCA_002493515.1 Porphyromonadaceae bacterium UBA7087
AAGCGGTAGTTCTCTTCAGATCCAAGAAACGCGCAAAAATACTCTTTGACAAATTTCCAGATATTCTTGCTGCCTACAATCTTGCAAACAGACTCAGAAACATTTTTAAGAATAAAAAAAGCACATTAATCACCGGGAAGTCGGAACTTCAGAAGTGGTGTGACGATGTGCAGCAGACCAACTTCGATGCCTTGAAAACAGCAGCCGATACAATCGGGTCTCGAATCGACGAGGTCTCAAACTATTTTGAAAAAAGACACATTAACGCTTCATCCGAATCATTGAACTCAAAACTCAAAGGCTTCCGCTCCATGCTGCGCGGTGTGTCCGACCTGCCGTTCTTCATGTACCGTGTATCGACGATTTTGGGTAGCCTCAGCCACGGACATTTGCCGCTGTCCCTCTATGGATTTCTGCAATATCTCGTTGGCCGAGGGATAATCGTAATAATGAAAGAAGTATGTGTAACACAAGCCGTTATAATCATCAATGGCGAGGCTTACGTCATCAGCGTCACTATTCTGCTCATGGCTGGCTACCAGGAGTGTAAACACCATCAGGGCGCTGTCGGGGTGGCTGCCGTCACGCATATACATGGTTCCAAGCTCCCTGAGCCTCTCTGGTGGGAGCGACTTGAGGGTGTTGCCTCCATCGGAAGTCGAGGCGGGAGTTCCGGTGGCGGTTGGGAGCATGACGGCCAGGATCAGGATTGCCGCTGCGTATAAGTATCTTGTAAGGAAAGACATCAGCGGGGCGTGATGGTGAAGGTGATGGTGCCG
>DKYZ01000017.1:1053-7402 GCA_002493515.1 Porphyromonadaceae bacterium UBA7087
GTGATGGTGAAGGTGATGGTGCCGCGCGTTTCGGCGGCTCCCTTTTTGGGGGTCCAGCGGGCGCCACGGGCCGCCTGCTCGCAGCGGCGGCGTATGCGGGCCTCGGCGCTGCCGGAGGCGGAGGCGGAGATCACTTTGCCCTCGGCATCGATGACTACGGATACCGTGACTACGGTCTTATGGCGCAGGTAGACGTCGGGTTTGGGGCAGCTGATGAATGTGCGGCCTCTGGCGTTGCCCTTGATTCCGACACCGTCGCCTCCGGCTCCGGTGCCTTCACCTTTCCCTTCCGGCGCACCGTTCTTCACCGAGAACTTGTTCGCCATCGACGATGTGGCTTTCTGGCGGTCGCGGTCGGTCTGCGACGGCTCCTTCTCCTTAACAGGACTCGGTTTCTTCTGTGTCACCACCTTCGGTTTCGGAGGCGCGGGCTTGGGGTTCTCGCCCGGCTCAATGATCTCCGCCCGGTCTTCCGGCGCGGGATCCGGCTCACCCTTTATCGCCGGCGCGGGCTTGTCGACAGTCTCGGCTGTCTCCTCCCCGAGGTCCACGAGCTCCGGCTCTATGAAGAGTTCCTCCTCCTCGCTCATGATCTCCGGGGTGGAGGATTCGGCAAGGGCCGCGCGGTCCCAGGTGATGCCTCCGAAAAAGAGCGTCACCAGAATCAGCGCGACGACAAGGGCCGTTAGCAATGCGGCCACCGTGCGGTCTTTTCTCTGCTGGCTCCGGCTCATCGGCGTGCCTCCCCTTCAGATGACGTTGACGCGGCAGCCTCCTTTGCCGGACTGCGTTGCGGGGCACGGGCGGCGAGCACGAGCTTGAGATGATTGCGTGCAGCCAGGTCGAGCACGTCGATCACCCGGCCGTAGTTGATGGCCGTGTCGGCATAGAGAGCCACGGCACGTGTGGAGTCCTGCTGGCGCAGCAGCATGAGATTGGCGAGAAGCTCCTCGCGCCCCACCTCGCGCGGGGTATTGTTCTCGGCGACAGAATCATTGCGGTCTGCCACCAGATAATATTTCCCGCTGACGTCGATATATACTTCCGTGACTGGCTTGAGCGTGGTCTGCTCGCCGCTCTCGGGGAGATTGACGTCGATGGCCGCCGGGAAAATCAGGGTGGAGGTCACCATGAAGAATATGAGCAGCAGGAAAATGACGTCGGTCATCGACGACATGGAGAAGGTGTCGAGAGTGTTGAAATTGCGTTTCAGTGCCATCTTTTGTAAATTCGGAATTAGAAATGCTTAATGCTTAATTCTGCGCAAATTAATTAAGCATTACGCATTAAGCATTCAGCATTGAGTTCACGCCGGCTCGTTGAGCAGATCCATGAACTCCATGGTCTTGGCCTCCAGGGAGTTCATGATGCGGTTGACGCGCGACACGAGATAATTGTAGGCGAACAGGGCCACGATGCCGACCACCAGACCGGCTACCGTGGTCACCAGGGCCTGGTAGATGCCGGAGGAGAGCACGGTGATGTTGGCGCTTGTCCCGGCGCTCGCCAGGGCGTAGAAGGCCTCGATCATTCCGACTACGGTGCCGAGGAATCCGAGCATTGGGGCTCCCGCAGCCGTGGTGGAGAGCCATGTGAAACCCTTCTCCATGGAGGCCACCTCGATGTTGCCGGTGTTCTCGATGGCCACGAGCACATCGTTCATCGGTCGCCCTATGCGGTTCACACCCTTGAGGATGAGGCGCGAATAGGGTGTGTCGGTCTTGCGGCAGAGGTTCACGGCGTTCTCGATGTCCCCCTCCATTATATAGTCGCGGATGCGCTTCATGAAGGTGTCGTCATATTTCGAGGCCCGGTGAAGGGCTATGCAGCGCTCGATGAATATGTATATGCTGACCACTAATAGCAGAGCCAGAGGAATCATGATGTAGCCGCCGTCCATGACGAGCGACCAGAACGATAGTTTTTCCACTATTGAAATAAATTAAGTTATGAGCGGTTAAATAGGCGTGTCACGACAGATGGTCGCCGGATGCCCGGAATCATCTGAGACACCTTAGATATCGGTGGATCGTCTCCTCCAGGCCGAGGTAGAGGCAGTCGGAGATCAGGGCGTGGCCGATGCTTACCTCGTCGAGAAGCGGAAGACTGCTGTGGAAGAAGGCGAGGTTGTCGAGGTTGAGGTCGTGGCCGGCGTTAAGGCCGATGCCCGACTTGCGGGCCTCCTCCGATGCGGCGATGAAGGGAATCACTGCCGCCTCACGGTCTTCGGGGCGTGCGTCGGCATATGGCTTGGTGTAGAGCTCCACACGGTCGCTGCCCAGTTCGGCGGCACGGCGCACCTGCAGCGGGTCAGCCTCCACGAATATCGAGCTCCGTATGCCGGCATGGCGCAGACGGCTCACCACCTTCTCAAGGAACTCCGCGTTGGCGGCCACATCCCATCCGGCCGACGACGTGAGGGCGTCGGGGCTGTCGGGCACAAGCGTCACCTGGTCGGCATGCACACGCACCACCAGGTCGAGGAAATCATCCGTGGGATAGCCCTCGATGTTGAGCTCCGTGGTGACAACCGGACGCAACGCGAACACATCGGCTCTTTTTATATGGCGCTCGTCGGGGCGGGGATGCACCGTTATTCCCTGCGCGCCGAATCTCTCGCAGGCTTTTGCGAACTCCACGACGTCGGGCATGTTCTCGCCCCGCGCATTGCGCAACGTCGCCACTTTATTGATATTGACGCTTAGATGAGTCATTTTCTGTCTCCTTTTTTGTGGTTGTTGTCGTCCTGGCGTAAAAACGGCATAAAATTTGCGGTTATACGGGCGGGACGATGTATTTTCAGTCTCTTTTTTACGTTATAATTACAAGAAGCCTTCCCGGCCCGGGGCGTCTGGAGCGACGCCGGGAGGTGAGGAACGGTTTCAGGATGCAAAAGTAAACATTTTTGCGTGTGTTTCCAATTTTATTCCCCCATATGTTGGGGATGCGGCTAAGGAAAATCATCCGGGGGAGCACACTGACAGCTAAAACAGACTCATATGACAGCAAAAGATATAATGATTCCGCGTCCCGGTTCGGGATGTCCGCCGGCAACGGAGCACGTCGACACTCAGACACATCTGATCGATGTCCTCCCGAAGGTGCTCCAGGCCAAGGACTACTGCGTGGACGTCTATGACGGGACATCTCCCGTGGGGCTTATCGACGCTCCCGCGATGCTGCGCGGGTTCGCATCGCTTACCGCGCCTCGCGACGACTGCAGCGTCATCACGGTGGAATGTCGGCCGGAGGATTACTCCGCCTCGATGCTCGCGCACGCCGTGGAGGACAGCGACGCGCATCTGCTTGACCTCATGACGGCTCCGGGCGACAACGGCAATGTGGTGGTGACGCTGCGTGTAAGGCAGTCGGATCCATCCTCGGCGGTCCATAACCTGGAGCGGTATGATTTCAAGGTGACGGAGGCGCATGGCTCGTCGAATGTCGACGCGATCGTGGCCTACGACCGTCTGCTGGCTTTGCAGACGCTTCTTAGTGTGTGAGATATGGAGAATGGCATGGAGAATGATATGGAGAGTCCTCGCTGCGCTCGGACCACGATGCCGGCTGCCACGGTCGTGCCGCTGGAGCCGTCGAAGGTCGTCGCGATTTACGGCAATACTTCGCAGGACGGCTATCTGCCGGAAATCGGGAGGCTTCTGCGGCTTCTTTCCGTATATGGGCTGAGGGTGTATGTCGACGGACGTTTTGCCGCCTATCTGGAGAGGGGTGGGGTTTCGCTTTGCGGTGCTGAGTCTGTGGATAGGTTCCCGGATGATTGCGGGGCTGTGATCAGCATCGGCGGTGACGGCACTTTTCTGCGTGCGGCGCAGTGGGTCGGGACCCGGGAGTTGCCGATACTGGGTCTCAATACGGGTCATCTCGGGTTTCTGGCAAGCTACAGTATCGCGGATATGGAATGCATGACGGAAGCTTTGGCAAGAGGCGAGGGGACGGTAGAGCGACGCATGGTCCTTTGTGTGTCAGATTCCTGTGTGCCCCCCGACGTATGGCCTTATGCCCTCAACGAGGTGGCGGTTCTCAAGGATGAGTCA
The DNA here is from genome assembly GCA_002493515.1 of Porphyromonadaceae bacterium UBA7087. GTDB lineage: Bacteria > Bacteroidota > Bacteroidia > Bacteroidales > Muribaculaceae > Lepagella. The sequence continues at coordinate 5,109 of DKYZ01000017.1, forward strand.
GCCTCGATGATAAGTGTGGAGGCTCAGATCGACGGTATATATCTGGCCGATTACCGTGCCGACGGACTGATTGTGGCTACGCCCACGGGCAGTACGGCCTATAATCTCAGTGCCGGGGGACCGATAATGCAGCCTACCCTGGAGACGATTGCCATGACGCCGATCGCGCCGCATTCCCTGACATTGCGTCCCTTGGTGGTCGACGGAAGCTCGACGATACGTCTGCGTACCTCATCGCGCACCGGCGTGAGCCGTGTTAGCCTTGACGGCCATTCCTTCGTCGTGGCCGACGGCTCCGTGCTAACAATCTCCCGGGCCGCGTTCCATGCCCTGGTAGTGCGTCGTCTCCACGACGATTTCGCCGACATCATGCGCGAGAAACTCCTCTGGGGACGCCGCAGCCAGTGAGAATATGTAAATAGTATGTTAATCCGGGAAATTTATAAGGTCGAAATACATAGCCCGTGTGGGAGAATGTTTGTCTTTCTCGGATAAGAACATAAAGCCGCACTTTTCGTAAAAGGGGACTGCAGCAGCATATGCGTCGAACGTGATGAAGCGGCAGGCGCTACGACGCATGGTGGCGAAGATATGCTTGATTTGCAGTAGGATTGTCCGACCTATCTGTTTCCCTGCGTAATCTTTTGATATAGCAAGACGACCGATTTTGACTGCCGGATACTCTTTGCGCCTTTTGGAGTTGGAGACACGGCGGTTTAACCGATTCCACAATTTCTTTTCATCGGGATCGAAAACAATCTTGTCGTTGAGTAGGCTGTAGTATGCGACGGTCTTGTCCGCTTCGTTGTCCTCAAGCAGATAAGTCAACGCCATCATTGACTTGTAGTAATTGACGGCGTCGGAAATTAAAAAGTCATTCAAATCGGCATCACCGCAATCGAATGACTTTATTTTGGTATCGGCATCTATCTGCCGAAAGATGAGTTTGTCAAAGTCCATAACTACATCGGGAATGTGCTTATGGCTTTAAACGCCTCATACGCCTTTTTGGCTGCTTCCTTCTCAGCCTTGCTGACGGGAACGGGATTTGCCAATCTTTTGGCGAAATTTTCAGCGTCCCTACCCCTTAATACCGGGGTCTCTTTGATTGGTCTTGCCATGTTTGTACTCCTCTGTTATCGTTATTAGATTACAAAGATATAACAAAATTCTGATATATAGAGTTGTAGAGATAAAAAATATGCGTCGTCTTCACGACGATTTCGCCGGCATCATGCGCGAGAAGCTCCTCTGGGGCCGCCGCAGCCAGTGAGAAAAGTTGGAAAAGCGGCATTTTTGCCGTTTTTCTTGTTGGAAAAGTGGCAATAATGCACTAAATTTGCGTTGGAAAAGCGGCATAAAAATTGTCGTAGTTATATAAAGCGCATTAAATGAAGGAGTTATATAGAAAAATAGATAGTACGATAAAGGATTTCTATAAGACGCCTAAGAAGGCATTGATGCTGACAGGTGCCCGACAGACCGGCAAGACGTATGCGGTCAGGCGTTTCGGGAAGAATTACAAGGCTTATGCCGAGATAAATTTCATCGACAATCCCGAGGCGAAGGAAATTTTCCGAAACTATAACGGGGTTTCGGAACTGCTTTTGCGCATATCCGCGTTTGTGAGGTCAGATCTTATTCCCGGAGAGACGTTGATCTTTTTTGACGAGGTGCAGGAATGTCCGGAGTTGATTACGGCGATAAAGTTTCTTGTTGACGATGGTACGTATTCATATATAATGAGCGGCTCGCTTCTCGGGGTCGAGATGCGCGACATAAGGTCGCTCCCTGTAGGATATGTGGGAATCAGGGAGTTGTATCCCCTGGACATTGAGGAGTTCATGCTCAATCTGGGAATATCTGCCGATCTGATATCCCGGCTCAGGGAGTGTTGGGAGAGCGTAAAACCGGTGGATGAGGTGATACATGGCCGGATGCTTGAGGTATTCAGGCTTTACCTTGTGGTCGGGGGGATGCCGGCGGCCGTAGTTGAGTATCTTGAGACAAACAATCTCAGAAGGGTTCTGGATGTCCAGCTTGATATAGTGAATCTTTATCGGCTCGACATCTCCAAGTATTCAGAACGCGATAAACTGAAGATTCGGGAGATATTCGACATCATACCTTCCGAGCTGGACGCGAAAAACAAACGGTTCATATTGAAGCGTCTCAACGAACATGCAAAATTCGAGCGGTATAAAGAGAGTTTCCTGTGGCTTAAGGATGCCGGCGTGACCATTCCCGTATATAATGTGGCGGAGGTCAGGGAGCCGCTGCGTCTTTCGGAAAAC
>DKYZ01000128.1:0-17800 GCA_002493515.1 Porphyromonadaceae bacterium UBA7087
CAATTAGTGGAAACAACTTCAATTAAAAGAATCATGAAAAGAAAATTGCTTGCCATGGCAATGACCGCCGGCTCACTTGCCGCCGGCATCCTCCCTCTCTCAGCACAGTCCACGGTTGTGGACAATCCGGACAACAGGTCCTATTTCGGACTGCGTGCCTCGTTTGACCTGTCATGCCCTACGGATGTGGACATAAAGGATCTTTTAGGATATAACGGCTCTACCCACGATCCGGGTGCCGGAGTTTCCCTCGGAGCCATGTTCCACCTGCCGATAGTGGCCAACTTCTATTTCGAGCCTGAGCTCGACCTCTACTACAACACCTACAAGCTTAAAACCTCCTGGGGGTGGAGCCCGGATACCTGGCTGGATGTCAGCGGCTCGACCCGCAAGTTCGGCGCCAGGCTACCGCTCCAGCTCGGCTATCACTTCGACTTCTCGCCGAAGGTGTCGCTGGCCGTGTTCACCGGTCCGGAGCTTGACGTGGCCTTCTGGGGCCGCAAGTATCAGACCCCGGAGAATGGCCCCGACAGAAACACGAGGTCGGAGTCGCTCTACAAACATGACGACGAGTCCCGCTTCGACTGCCTCTGGAGAATCGGGGCCGGCGTCAACATCTCGCGCCACTACTACGTAGGTGTCAGCGGCAGCATCGGCATGTGCAACATGCTCAAGGATAATCCCGCCATCTTCCACCAGAACATCGTGCGCCTCACCCTCGGCTACAACTTCTGACGAAAACGAGATTTTATCCTAATCTCTCAACTAAACGGTAACAACTTGTAATCACTTGGAATACAAGTTGTTGCCATATCCTTATTTTAACAGATAAGCAATTTGTCAATCCGTTAAGCCGGAATTTTTGCATCAGGGACATAGTTAGCTAACTTTGCACAATACAACATTTCAAACCAACCACCAACTATGATGAAAAGACTACAATTGGCCACATTCCTGATCGGCCTGACGATTGGAACGACGTTCGCAACCGGGCCCCGGAAAGCCGGTGGCACCCCGCCCGAAGGGGGAATACGGCTCACACAGAAACAGCTTGAGACCATCCGCGCCGTCCACCCCTGGATAGGGGAAAATGCACAAGGCAGACAGCCCCTCTCCACGACAGCAAGATTCTCACACCTCCCTAAATTGTCGCCTGCACACAAAGGGGCTGACAAGGTCAATACCTCCGGCTCCAGAATACAGGGATGGAGGACAACCGATCCATATGCAGAGCCTGCGGCGACACGAGGCTGGTATGAGCTCGACCTCGACGGCACTCAGAGACTGAAATGGGAATACCATGACCCGGACTGGGTTGACGACGGATGGACCGACGAGCCTGACTTTCCATTTACTGTCGGTTTCTGGCGAGACGGAAAGGTCTACGGCTTCCACAGCGAGATGATCCTCTACTGGCTCGTATGGGGCCACGGCTCATTCACACTTGACGGACAGATTTCTGACTACACTCAATATGGAGATGATCTTGACCTGACGGATTTCTCTACCTATGTCCTGACATGCGCGTATGATGAGGAGAACGACAAAGTATATGCCTATACTCTCAATGCCGATGCATCCGGTTACCAGCTCCAGACAGTCAACCCCGACACATGGGAATTCAATGTAATCAACGACAATGTTCCCATCGAGGATATCTGTGTAGGGTTCTCGTATAATCCTGTTGACAAGAAGATATACGGTGTCACCCCAGACGCGCGTTTCATAACACTCGACACGACAGCCGGCACACTTAACGAGATTACAAAATTCAATCTTCCGGTCAATACCAGCGTCCACGGTATGACTTACAGTCCGCTTGACAAGGAGTTTGTACTCGTAGTGCCCGGTTCGGATTCCATGTCCGACCTTTATACTATTGATCCCGAGAATCCCGTATTGGAGAAGCAGGCAACGCTCGAAAATACTCTACAATACCGCATTCTGATCACACCCGATAGACTCCTTGAAGCCGGGACACCGGTTGCCGCAGAGATAATATCAGTCGATTTCAGTGAAGGCTCGACTTCCGGCACTGCTTCTGTGAAGCTTCCGACAAAAACATTCGACGGCTCCGCCATTAACGGAGACCTTACGCTTGCGGCATACGTTGACGGAGAGAAATATTCAGAAGTTTCCGGCCAGCCAGGTGCCGCACTTGAGGTAAAGTTTGAAAACATCGAGGACGGTATGAGAAAATTCTCATTCTCGGCAATCTCCGGTGAACTGGAAAGCGCAATGGTCGACAAAAGCCTCTATGTAGGCTATGACACGCCGCTCGCCCCCGGTAACATAGAACTGAAAGAGGGCGTACTCACCTGGGATGCACCTGATGGAACTGTACATGATGGCTATCTCGACTCAGCCAACCTGACTTATAATGTATATCTTAACGGCGAACAAATCAATAACGAGCCAATCAGGGAATGCTCCTACTCATTCACGATGCCAGAGGAAGTTTTCCGTAAATATGTCGCCCAGGTAGAGGCCGTCAACCACGGCCATGCCTCCGACAAAGGCTTCTCAAACGACATAAAATATGGCAATCCCTTCCCCTTGCCGTTCACAATTGCGCCTACCGAGGCCGAGGGTGAGCTGGTGAAAATAATCTCCGGACGAAACGAATATCTTGCATGGCATTCCACCGGTGACAATGTTGACGGAAGATACTTCTCCTGCTCTACCAATGACTATGACGGACCGAGACTGGAGTGGCTCTATATGCCTGCCATTACCATTCCGGAGTCAGACACTCTTCTGGAAATATCGTTCGATATGATGGCCGGAGGTTACGAAGAGAACTCCGAGAATCTGTCGGTAGGCTACGCCAACACACAAGAACCGGCCAACACGACAATTATCAAGAAATGGGACGGCCTTAAAAACGTCGAGTGGACAAGACTGACTGCATATTGCCTCCCCGAACCCGGAACAAGCTACATTGCATTCCTGACAGAGACAAGCAGGGATGGGTATCGAGTAAACATCCGTAATATCTCTGTGAAAATATCCGACAGACCGGTTTCCACACCCGCAGCTCCGACGGGACTTACGGCGGAAGCGTTGCCTAAGGGCGCCTTGAAGGCAAATGTAAGCTTCACCATGCCCACGCTCAATGCCGCCGGGGGCGAGCTGAAGGATAAGAGCCTTACCGTGACGGTCAAGACAGAGGTTGAGACCAAGACTGTATCGGGAGTTCCCGGCTCTGAGCAGAATGTGGAAGTCGCCACTATGGAAGGCGTTAATGAAATCAGTGTCATCGTATCCAACGAAAATGAAGGACTCGAAGCAAAGACATCGGTATTTACCGGCCTTGACGTTCCCAATCCGATAAGCGAGTTCAAATCGGGACATACAGAGGATTTCAAGGGAATACATATAGAGTGGGAGGATCCGACAACCGGCGCCAACGGTGGTTATGTGGATCCGGAGAAAGTGACCTATGCCCTCTGCCTGTTTAACGAAGAGAAATACCAGTGGGAGATTGCAAAGGAACTCGGGAATGTGAACGAATTTGACGCCAATTTTGAAGTCCCCGAAGGAATCGCTTTGGCTCAGGTCGGAATTGTGGCGCAAAATGAAAAAGGGAACTGTGGCACGATCCTGACAGTTGCCGGAACAGTGGGTACGCCTTACCTTCTTCCAATGGGAGAGACCTTCTCTGAGACTAACACTGAAAAGTATTACGGAACAGTAAACAGCCAACCGGATGATTCCTATTCAAGCCAATGGGGTTACATAAGCAAAGCTTATCCTTACTGGATTGACGAATCTTCACCTTACGGTCTCGGTGCATATTGCGCATCAGGAAATGAGGGTGTGAAGGCACGTATCATCCTCCCGGCATTCTCAACAACAGGCATTTCATCCCCGGGGATAGAAATTCCTCTATATGCAGTATCCGGAAAAGGGGAGATAAAGCTTTACGCCAAGGCATATGGAATAGAACCGGAACTGATTGGCACCTACACCGGGACAGAGAGTCCGGAATGGAAGAAAATGCGTTTCCATATTCCGTCGAAATTCGATAACCAGAAATGGGTCGAGATAATCATTGACAGCGAGTTCTTCGGTTCTGAACAGACCACAGTCGCATTCGCACAATATAAGATTCAGACTTTCGTCTCAGAAGACATGGCCGTAACGGAAATGACCGCACCGACATTCCCTTTGGTAGGCGAATCATACGAAATCACAGCAACGACAGAGAATGCTGGCCTCAATACCACCCCAGCTCCTGAATTAGAGCTTCTGGTAATCAGCGGAGAGAAGACAGTCAAGACCATACCCATGACCCGTGTAGACGGCACGGACAAACTTGCGGAACTCGGAGAGGCCTCATACAAGGCTGACTGGACTCCTGACGCCGAAACCACAGGGGAGGTGAACCTGACAGTAAAGGTCGTCGGTTCGGACATGAACCCGGCCAATGACTCGATGACTGCAATCGCAACCGTGGCGAAAGGAAAAACCATTGTTGTCACTGACCTTAATGCAGAATTGACTGGCCAGGACGTGACGCTGTCCTGGACAGAACCGGAATTGGAGCCGGGACACGAGAGCTTTGAGAGCTTTGCTCCTTTCAGCTATGGAGAAAGAATAGGAGATTTCAGATTCGTCAATCTCGATGGAGAGAAGACAAGCTACTTCGGAAACTTCAACTTCCCATGGCAGATTGAAAGCAAGGCATGGCAGGTGATGAGCGAAAGCGAGATGACTGAATTGATGGAGTCTACCGGCCTGGAAAACAATTTCCTTACCGCAGCTGACGGTGACAAATTCCTGATAGCGTTCACTCCTTTCACTGTCTATGTAGGTGCAGGCCTCGTCTCCAACAGATGGATCATTTCTCCGGAAATCAAGGAGGGCTCACAGTTCAGCTTCTACCTGTCATGCGGCGTAGCCGGCTATCTTGAATATGTGGACGTGCTTTACTCAAACGGCAGCGACGATCCGGAGGATTTCACTACATTGGAGGAATATAGACTTTTGACACCAGGATGGAAGAAATATGAGTTTACTCTTCCTGAAGATGCAAAATATTTCGCCATTCGCTACAAGGGCAATTCTGATGAAAGCTTCTTCGTGCTTCTTGACGACATACGTTATGAGCCAGTTGAGGAAAGCCCGGTTATCGAAGGCTATGACATTTACCGCGACGGCAGCCTTGTGGCCGAGAATGTGAAGGCCTCAGTAAGTGGCGGTTCCGCCACCTACTCTGACCTCTTCAAGCCCGAGGATACCACATGCTACAATATCACGCCCGTGATTAACAGAAACGGCACTATCTTACGTGGTCTGGATTCCAATACCGCCTATGTCGCAATGACAGGCATCGATGAGATCGAGGAAGCTGTCGATGCAGACGCCGAGTATTATACCCTCCAGGGATTCCGCGTGATAAATCCCGACAAGGGCATCTATATCAAGCGTAAGGGGACGAAAGCTTCCAAGGTAATCATCAGATAAAAATTCCTGACATGCCGACGTAAAAACCGAACAGAATCTTAAAAGAGCCTCCGGAGCGGTTTCCGGAGGCTCTTTTTTTCAGAAAAAATCATTACCTTTGCCACATGCCTATACCTAAAGACAACATAACAGCAGTCATATTCACACTTTCGGTCCTGATTGTGTCCATACTTGTCTCCTGCACCGGCAAAGAATCCGACCCCGATCTGAAAAGGCTCGACAGCGAGGCGACCCTGTCGATGAGCACCTATGCCAAAGACAATCTCGACTCAATAGCAAACCTTCTTCTCGACAAGGCGCGGAGCAAGAGTAATAAAGTCTATGAAGGGAAAGCCCATTTCTACCTGTCATCGTTCAAATTCGGACTCTCCGAGACTGAAAAGAAGTTACGCCTCAGACATCTTGACATAGCCGAGAAGATTGCCGACGCGACCGACAACGACACCTTGCGCTCAATGGTATACAACCAGCGTGGTGTCTGGGAACTTGCGGAATCCTATAGCCCCGCGACAGCGCAATACTGGTTCTCACGCTCCATCGAGATAGCATCGCGTCTGAAGAAACGATTCTACAGCATTCCTGCGGAAATGAACATGTCGGAGGCATGCCGCATGAGCGGAGACACAATCGGGATACGCTATGACAGAAACCTGTTCGACTATGCCATGAGGTTTAACGAACCCCTGCTGAAATTCACTGCAGGGCTGCACTGCGCCTCATATTACTCCTCGATTGTGAACGACACGTCGGAGCTGAGCCCCTACATCGGCGCAATGAGGCTTATGGAGAAGGAATATCCGGGAGCGATCGAGATGATATATGCCAAGTTCTTCTATAACAAGGGAAGACTGAAGGATGCCGAACGCTATATCAGGTACGCCCGCCCGGAAAACTACCCTGATTTCCAGATCCTGTACGCGGAGATTCTCAGTGGTCTCGGCAGATTCAGGGAGTCGGAGCATTGGACCGAGATGGCCCTTCCGAGCCGTTGGCATCTCAGCCCCACCGACTACGGCAGGCTATTGCGGTTAAGGGCCTCAAACATGGAGGCGCTCGGCAACCATAAGGAAGCATATGCCCGGGCTACGGAATATGAGGCGTTCCGTGATTCACTGGAGCAGACAAAAAGCCTCGACCTCATGAAACGCTACAGGATAGAATATGAAGTAGCGGCGAAAGACCGTGAGATCAGCGAGCAGCGCATGCGCATACGGTCAATGGTATTCGTAATTTCGGCAATTGTTGTATTCGTGGTTGCCATAGCTCTCGGATACTATCTATGGCACAGGCGCCGCAACAGGTTTTACAAGGATATCGTGAGGCAGAACCGTGAGTTTATCGACAGGCAGGACATTCTCGACAAGAGCATTGCCAGGCGCGACGCTATAATCACCGAACTGGAAAACCGCATCCATGAACTGCAGACAAAGGATATTGAAGGGGGCGACGCAGGGACTCCTGATGAAGGGGATGCTGATAAGAACGAGGACGAGCCAGCGGAAGGATCCGTGACAGCGGGAGGACTGTCGGATGAGAGGAGCGACGAGATTTTCGACCGCATACGGAACCTTACGGACAAGGAGCAGGTGTGGCGCGACACGAGTATCACACGCGAGGCCTTTGCCGGAATGGCAGGCTGCAACCGCACGTATTTCACCGAAGTGCTCAAAGCCAGGACCGGCATGGGGTATTCCCAGTATATGAACTCATGCCGAGTACGCGAGGCGGTGCGCGTACTCTCAGACCCCAATAATTCCATACCGCTCAAGGAACTCTCCGCAGAGATAGGTTTTCTGACCATACAGACATTCTACAGTGCGTTCCGGCAGCAGATAGGCATGTCGCCCGCCGCATTCCGCAAGGCGGCTCTCGCCGACAATACGACGGAATAAAATCATTACATGAGGTAAGGCATCAAATAAAATCGGCGTCTCATTTGGCAATAAGGGAAAATAAGGTTACTTTTGCAGCGAAAGGGGAGAGCCAGGCGACGCACGCCTCTCTCCGACACCATGAACCAGACTAAACCGATAACCTGACATATGTTTGAGATAGTAAGCAAACGCGACCTTTCCCCGAATATCACGGAGATGAAGGTCAAGGCGCCGCGAGTGGCCTCATCAGCCAAGCCGGGCCAGTTTGTCATTGTGCGAGTCGACGAGCATGGGGAGCGTATCCCCCTGACAATCTGCGACTACGACCCAGAGGCGGGAACAGTGACAATTGTGACACAGACCATCGGTCTGTCGTCCAAGAAAATCAACAGTCTTAACGAAGGTGACGCATTCGCCGACTTCGCCGGCCCGCTCGGACGCCCCTCCGACCTTCTCGACCTTCCCCAGGAGGAGCTTGAGAAGCAGCGTGTGCTCTTCGTGGCAGGAGGCGTGGGAACCGCTCCCGTCTATCCCCAGGCCAAATGGCTCAAGGAACACGGCGTGACAGCCGATGTGATAATCGGAGCCAAGACGAAGGACATCTTCACATACGTAGATGAGATGAAGCAGGTAGCCAACGTCTATCTCTGCACCGACGACGGCTCCGAAGGCTTCCACGGAATGGTGACAGGCCTGATGAAAGACCTTATAGAGAACCAGGGGAAGCAGTATGACCGCTGCGTCATCATCGGCCCCATGATCATGATGAAATTCGCCGCCTTGGCCACGAAGGAATGGAACATTCCGACGATGGTGTCGCTCAACGCTCTGATGGTGGACGGCACCGGCATGTGCGGCGCCTGCCGCGTGACGGTAGACGGACAGACACGCTTCACTTGCGTGGAGGGGCCGGAGTTCGACGGCCATAAGGTGGATTTCGACGAGGCCATGAGACGCCAGAACATGTACCGCGACCACAACAAGACACATTCAGACAACGATAAATGCAAATGCCATGGCTGAGAGGATACCGAGAGTGCCGGTCCGCGAGCAGGATCCGGTGAAGAGAGCCGCCAACTTCGAGGAAGTATGCTACGGCTATGATGCCGAGGAGGCACTGAAAGAGGCGTCGAGATGTCTCAACTGCAAAGTGCCGCGCTGCATGGGGGCATGTCCCGTGCATGTCAACATACCGGCTTTCATAAGCCACGTCGCAAAAGGGGATTTCGCCGGAGCGGCGGAGGTGATATCACACGACAGCTCGCTGCCGAGCGTCTGCGGACGTGTCTGCCCGCAGGAGAGCCAGTGCGAGGGCTCATGTGTGCTTGGAATCAAGTCAGAGCCTGTGGCCATAGGCAAGCTTGAACGCTTCGTCGGCGACTGGGCGATAGAGCATGCCGGGGAGGGGGATGCCCCCGCCGTCGAGAGGAACGGACACAAAGTGGCCGTGATCGGTTCGGGTCCCTCGGGACTCGCCTGCGCCTCGGACCTGGCACGCATGGGCTATGAGGTGAAGATTTTCGAGGCCCTGCATAAGGTGGGCGGCGTGCTTGTATACGGCATCCCGGAGTTCCGTCTGCCCAAAGACCGCATCGTGGCCAAGGAGGTGGAGTCGGTAAAGAGACTCGGCGTCGATATCGAGACGGATGTCATAATCGGCCATACCATGACCGTAGACGACCTTCTGGACAAGGAGGGATATGATGCTGTGTTCGTAGGCTCGGGAGCCGGACTTCCGCGCTTCATGGGCATCGAGGGGGAGAACCTCAACGGCGTCTTCTCCGCGAATGAGTTCCTTACCCGCGCCAACCTGATGCATGCCTACGACGAGGAGTTCGACACCCCCATTTACACAGGCCGCAAGGTAGTGGTTGTCGGGGGCGGAAATGTGGCTATGGACGCCGTGCGCACTGCCAAGCGTCTCGGCGCGGAGGCCGTGATTGTCTACCGCCGCAGCGAGGCCGAGCTCCCGGCCCGCAAGGAGGAGGTGCATCATGCCAAGGAGGAGGGCATCGAGTTCCGTATGCTCACCAATCCTGTGCGTGTCGCAGGCGACGAGAAGGGCTGGGTCACGGGCATCGAGTGCGTGGAGATGGAGCTTGGCGAGCCTGACGAGAGCGGACGCCGCCGTCCGGTGGAGAAAGCCGGAAGCAACTTCACGATTGACTGCGACGTGGTTGTAATGGCTTTGGGCACGAGTCCCAACCCGCTTATCAAGTCCACCACGAAGGGACTTGACACCAACCGCAAGGGATGTATCGTGGCCGACGAGGAGGGACATACCTCACGCGAGGGTGTGTTCGCCGGAGGTGACGCCGTGACCGGTGCTGCCACAGTAATCCTGGCCATGGGAGCTGGACGCCGTGCTGCCAAGGCCATCGACGAATACATCAAGGCTAAAAACTGACAACCCGAAAACAGAAATTTCAGCCTGAGACGACTGTGTACGTTGTCTCAGGCTGAATAATTTACTGCCACATTGCTCCGGAGTGCCTCCGGAATGTCATTACTTCGTCATCATCCTGCGGCTGCCGTTTTCATCGACTACTATTGTCACCCCTTCTGCCGGAGACTCAAGTCTGCGGCCGAGAGTATCGTAGTATATCGCCTTCCCGGCATTGACGTCGGCATCTACGATGCCGATTCCCGCCATTGTGGCCTCCACGCTGTTGGAAGGACCCGACTCACCCTCCTTGAACACTGCCGTGACTGGCCTGCCATCAAAGGGTATCTGACCGACGCCTGCCTGACGGCCCGGAACGACTTCAGGCTCCTCCTCGACAAATGTCGGGTAGAATACCGGAATTGAAATCCGGCCACGATAAGATGAATCTACGCCAGACTAAAGCGTCCCCATGTTTTTACCAACATGGGGACGCTTTCAGACAGGCGATTGCCTAAACAGCTTATCTCGCCATTACCTTGCCGAGAGTGCCGTCGGAATAGGTTACGATCACCACACCCTTATAAGACGGAGTCACACGCTTGCCCGTAAGATCGAATCTTCCGGTCTCCACGCGCGTATTGTCAATACCGATTCCATCTACCGAAACCGACTCCGTAACCTTGCATTCCGCCGCATTAACGATGCGTCCTGATTCCGTGTCAAGAAGCATGGCTACAACATAGAGTCTGTCCTTATCGGCTACAAGGCTGTTGTTCGCAATCGAAATGGTATAATCGAATGACGACGCCACTCCGGCGACGGCAGGCGACGCCACCGAATTGGGGAGTCCGGTCTCAAGCCCGAACGCGGCGACCGCGACATCGTTGTAGACCATATCCTTTATCTGTTCAGGACTGTGAAGATAGAAGTCGAAATCCTTGCCAAGTTCCGTATCGGGAGCATATTCGGCATCCTCCGCGAAATATGAGAAGAAGTTGGTCTGCTCCCATTCCTCACCCTCTCCGGAGAGGCCGTCCCCCTTCACCACGTATGCTATGCCGTAGTGTACGTCGTCTGTGTCATACATGAGCTTCGTGGCGGAGCTTACGCTTATCCTTGTCTTATCTTCATTGCCCCATACGGCGGTCACGTCTATCGTTCCCTCTGCCACACTCTGAAGAATCATCTCCACCGCCTCAGGCGCCAGAAACGCCTCCTCGCGGGATAGACCTGTATAGGGATCGCCGTGAAGCTCACGGTTGAAATATGACGTCGGGTATCCCACTCGGTCGTCCTTGATCTGGGAATAGGCCGGTATCTCCATCGGGTCGAGATACTCACTCATCCCGACATGAGCCTCAACCGATACAAAACGGTCGCCGAACACTTCCTTCAGCCTGGCATTTCCGACAAGCGCCCGCGGGCACCATCCGCACCAGGTGCCGGTATATGTCTCGGCGACACATACACGCTCCACTTCCGAAAGAAGCGTCACAAGCGAACCCTTTGCCACGGATTCCTCAGACTCATTGGCGACACCGTTGACTTTCGTGATGACTATCTCCTTGGAAGCAAGACGTGTCTCGGCATCGGCAGGCATAGGTATCTCCAAAGTGAACGAGCCCCCGAACAGATCGAAACGCTCCTTGAGCTCGAGATGCCTCTCCTCTCCGCGCTCTCCGTCGGTGACTATGACATAATCGATGTCCGAGACGCCAAGCCTGCCCATATTGGTGGCCGCCACACTGACATTAATCTCGGATCCAAGCACGACATAATGTTTTCCGAAATCAGCCACAGCAACGCCATTGTCGTAGAAATCACCTTCGAGAAGCACCTGGTAGCACAGCTTCCCCATGCGGTCGCCATAAGACTGCCAGCCGCTCATGAACGCGGTCTCGAAGTTATACAACGCGCCGTCGGGAGCAATGCGGTCGCTTGTCACGAAACCGGGAAATTGCGAAGTGCGGAGCTTTGAGTTGGTATGCAGTGAATATCCCGCGTACAACCCCTCCTCCGGGATTGCAATCCCTTCGGGGAGAGCGACCTCGGTCCATACGGTATCGACAACCGATTCCGTGGGCACCTTCACGGAGACAAGAAGATTCTCGTCGGCAGGGACATTCAGTTCCTGCGACAGCCAGCCGCTTATGTCGTCGATGTCTCCCGCTCCCTGTATGCGGAAACGGAGTCCCTTGATGGTCTTGCCATGATACATGGGGTCTTTGCCGTCGATAAACATCGCATTATTGACCATCTGCTCCATGTCGGGAAACCCGACGCCCATTCCGGCTATCGGCTCGTTGCCCTTGTAGTAGCCATACCAGATCTGGTTGTCAGACACCTCAATCTGATTCTCTCTCACGGATGCGGCCACCCGGGCGGGTGTCCCCGTCTTCGGCTCCACTGAACCGCCGCCGGCCTGGCAGACACCACCGAATGCCACTGCCATCAATGCTGCTGATAAAAATTTTGTCATAATCTCTATTGTTTAGTTTGACATTATTTTCCTGATTCTACCATCCGAATATCTCACGATAAATATGCCCGACGAAGGTCTTGCGACCCTGCGCCCCGAAAGATCATATACAGCCTCGGCCACCGCAGGCTCCGTGCCCTCGACCGAAGAGACGTCGCTGCTGTTGCGCTCGCCGACCCGGGCCTTCACTGCGTTGACTATCCTGCCTGAATGTCTGTCCACTATCATGGCCACGACACTCAGACGCTCCTTATCCTGCACAAGTCCGTTGCCGGAAATATCTAACGCCCTTGAATCGACATCCACCCAATTGCCGTCGTCCCATGAGGAAACCGGAGACATATCAAGTCCATTGTCAATCCCGTAGGCCGCGATAGCGACATCGTCATATGCGATATCTCGGATTCTGGAACCTGCCTCCGTAAAACGCCCGAGGTAGGGGTCGTCCTTATAACCCTGGGCCATGGGTAGGCTGAAGTCATTGTTCTGCCACCATGAATTCCCCTCGCCTCTAAGTCCGTCGGCACATATCACATAGGAAATTCCATAATCGGGAGCATCCTGCCGGGGATACTGGAGCTTTACGGCGGAAGACACGCGAATACCGGTTCTGTCGCCGTCTGTCCATTCCGACGCGAGCATGACTGCCGCCGGAGTCATTTTCTGCAACTGAGTCTCCACATCTGAGCGTATCCCGTAGCTCGGCTCGCTTCCCAGGCCGTAGGTGGATCCGAAAAACGGGTCTCCCGAAACCTCCCTGTCGAGGCGACAGCTCGGAAAGTTTTCCACTGAGGATAGAATCTCCGAATAATCATCTATCACCATCGGGTCGTCTCCCCCATGGATAGCGATGCCGATGAAATTCCCCCCGAAATCAGACGACAATGCCTCCATTCCGGCTATCCCCCTGGGACACCAACCGCACCATGTGCCTGTGAACTCCTCCATGACTGTCGTCCTCGGCGCATTCTTCAAGATTGTTATCAGGGCTCCACGGCCATGGGCATATTCCTCCATCTCGTTCCGACATCCGTTCACCTTTGTCACTGTCAGATCCTTATATGATATTCCCATTCCATCCAGGGCTGGGAAATCAAGATTCACAATGAATTCCTCCTTGGGCTGAGCCACATTCCGGTCAAGCTTCCGGGTTACGACCTGTGGCTCACCGCCATCCTCAACAAGCGTATATTCAATCTCGGAAACACCCTCTGTGCCATAATTGACCATCCTGACCGGAATGACCACATCACTGCCGGGAAACGATACAATCTCTGGGACGGAAATAACCTGGACGGCATTCGCGTAGGTGTCGCCCTCCAGCAATATCTCCATGGCAAGATTGCCATATTTATATTGGCTGAAGTCAATCCATTCTGGATATGACGTCGTGGTCTTCATATAAAATTCGTCTGGCACGGTGGTCTCGCTACGGGTAGTCAGCAGCGGAAACGGATCGGTGGTCTGGAATGAATAGCCCACATATATACCGCTTTCCGGAACCCAGCATTGCTGCGGAAGCCCCACCTCGACCGGAAGGCCATCCGCCACAGTCGAGATATCTACATCATACACACCGAGGTCTGAGTCAGCGGCCGATTTGGGAAGCTTTGTCGAAAGCCAGACCCGGAGCCCTGTCATGTCACGAGTGCCTTGTAACGTGAACCGAACTTTAGAGATGGCCTTGCCACTCGCCACCCCTATGTCTCCCGCAAAGAAAGCCGCGCAGTCATATGCCTCCCCTAATCCGGTCCCAAACTCCGAAAGCTGCTCCTCACCGTCATAATAGCCATACCATACGTTTTCAGCCGACCCTGCCAACGGGAAAAAGGAAACCATCAAAGCAATCAGTTTTCTGTAAAATCTCATCATATCTTTATATCTTTTAATCATTCCGATTTAATACGGCGATTTGCCGAGTTCCGGATTCCGGTGGCAAATTTATTATAAAAACCCCATAATCCGCAACTTTAATGCGTCTACTAAGCGTCTACTGCCCATCCCAAGAACGTAAAAAAGCTTTTTTATCATTATATTTGCATCTGATTTGGGCATCCGCAAGTCTGCACGCCCTTTGAAATGAATAGTTATGAAATCTCACTGGTTCATCATATTTATCATTTTCCTGCTCTCTGGATGCACGTCGAAAGAAAAGCTCGCTCCCTATCAATGGGAGTCTTCGGGAAACCCCGATTTCGATTCCGTCACCATCAGGCTGGAATGGGACTTCAACGAATACGCTCCAATCGACAGCATCAGGCGAGGCATAGACCGTCTGTGCCGTATTGCAGCGCACGCCAATGGGGGTAGGAGGCCGCTTTTGGAATCACGCATATGCTATTGGAAAGCCAAATATCATTCCAGAACAGGCGACCTTGACTCATGCCGGATATATCTCGACAGGGCGCTTGAACTCAACGACTCCTCCGCCAACCCTTACGACTACCATCGCTTTAAATTCCACAAGGCTTCCAACGACCCGGCCATTGATGGCGCGGAAGAATACCGGACATACAATGAATGCCTCGACTTCGCACGCTCTTCATCCGACATCGCCACCGAAGCCATGGTCTCGATAAATATGGGCAATCTGCTCCGGCAACTCAGGGAATCGCAGAAAGCGCTGATGTTTCTTGACCGAGCCGACAGTCTGAACTCGATTCTGGGTTTTACCAAATTCACCGTAAAAAACAAAATCAACAAGGCGTTGCTTCTGAGAGGACTGGGACGGAGAAACGAGGCCGACTCAATATTCCGTTACCTCGACCGGCATCCTGTGATAGAGGAGGACAAGGCGACCCACGTGCTTATTCTGAGACATCTTTATTATTCCTCGGGGAAATTGGAATTTCTCGACAGAGCACAGACTATCATAAATAAAAGCAGCAAGCAGGAGCATCTGCGGGGATACATCCTGAATCTTAAGGCCGACTACTGGCTACGCCAGCCGGTGAGACTTGATTCCGCCCTGTATTACAGCGACGCAGCCTTGCGGGAATGTACGCTCATACCGGATCTGTATCTGCAGGCCGAGATTTACCAAAACCGCAGCCGGGCAATGTATCTGGTCGGAAGAAACGACAGCGCGTATCTATACAGGGTGACATCCGACAATCTGTTTGATTCTATCGAAAGGGTCAACAGGGATATTGAGATTATAAAAATGAGCGCACTGCGGGAGTACGGACTTGCGGAAGCGCGTCACAGCCGTGAATTATACCGTCGGAATCTGCTTATCGCAATTGTCATGCTGCTGAGTGTAGCGGCGGTAGGGTTCACTCTGTTCATACTCAACAGAAGGCAACTCAGACAGAAGATAAAGGCCATGGAGACCGAGATCACACTTGAGAAAACGAAACGGAAGATGTCGGCGTCAGCATTGGCCATACAGCAGAACGACAATGTGTTGAGCGTCTTGAGCGACGAACTGTCGGAAATGCGTAGGGAGGGGACCATCGCCGATGCCAACGCGAGGAAACTTGAATCGACCATAAAAACACATCTGTCGGAGCGGGATACCGACAATGTGGTCTCAGATATGCTCGATATCGTGCATCCGCAATTCATCGACAGGCTGCATGCCCGCTGCGGGGAGCTTGCCGACAGCTACGACAAGATAGCCTGCTACATCCTGATGGGACTTGACAACAAGAAGATTGGGCGGCTGATGATGATAAAGCCGGAGTCCGTGAGGCAGGCGCGATGGAGACTTCGGCAGAAGCTCAATCTCGCCGAGGGGGAGACTATGGAGGATGTGCTGAGGCGCATGAACACTTAGGCTCACTCAGCCATTCCGTTTTTTTATAATAAATTCGCTGTCTCAATTGTTAAAGAAGTATGACAGAGAGGAAAATAGAAATAAAAATAAGGGAATGCCAACTTTCGGAACTGTCCGAGTCAGACCGCAATCTTGTGGAAATGGCCCGGCGAGCATCCATGGGGTCCCACTCCCCGTATTCACGGTTCGCGGTAGGGGCGGCCATACTGCTTGACAACGGAGAGATTGTCACCGGAGCCAACCAGGAGAACGCGGCCTATCCGTCGGGAACGTGCGCGGAGCGCACTGCCGCTTTCTATGCCTCGGCAAGATATCCGGGAGCAAAATTTGTCAAATTAGCCGTCGCGGCACGAAACGTTCCGGGACCTTATGTTTCGGAGAAAGATTATGACCGCTCGTTTCAAGCATTGCCCATTAGCCCGTGTGGCGCCTGCCGGCAGGCTCTGCTCGAATATGAGAATACCGACGCACCTACCGAAGTGATTCTGTACGGAAGGGAAAGGGTCATGGTTTTTCCGTCGATTGCCTCGATGCTTCCATATTGCTTCACGGAGTTTTAGCGACTATAAGTGATTAACGATAAGCGATAAACTATAAGTGATTAATAATCAAAACTTTAAGAATATGAAGACACGTTACTTGTTATCGACCATAGGAAGCGGGATGCTTCTGGCGATCTGCTCGCTTGCATTCACATCATGTGATGTGGAGGATGAATGGTATGACGGGCCGTCCGGCTGGGGCAACGCATTTTATGACAGCCGTCTTGAGGGAATCTGGCAGCTTGTGCAGGCTGACGGAATAGATGTGGGCCGTTACGACACCAACTACCTCGACTTTCTCGGCGACGGCCGTGGATATTATTACTATTACCGTAAAGGAGAACCCTACTCCGAACGCATGAAATACTACTGTCAGGAATCCGACTCCCCGTCGTCGCGTTATCAGATAAACCTTCAGTATGAATACAGCTCGCCAGTGACGATGTCCTACTGGTTCAGCGACAGCACGGGCCGCGTGCTCTGGCTCTCATGGTATGACAACAACATCGACCGCACCGTCACCTACCTCTATCGTCCCGTGAAAGGAGCCCCCTGGTAATTGCTGGAAAAACCTGACGGACGTTGAAAAATCGTGTTGATAAGGCAAAATAACTGCTAATTGGCGGAAATTTCTTAATTTTGCAGAAAAATTAAGAAAGATATGTCATTAAAATGCGGTATAGTCGGTCTTCCCAACGTCGGGAAGTCGACACTCTTCAACTGTCTGAGCAGCGCCAAGGCCCAGTCAGCCAACTTTCCTTTCTGCACCATAGAGCCCAACGTGGGCATGATAACCGTGCCTGACAGCCGTCTCGACAAACTTGTGGAGATGTGCAAACCCCGCTCTGTTGTGCCGGCCACGGTCGAGATCGTAGACATCGCCGGCCTCGTAAAGGGAGCCTCGAAAGGGGAGGGGCTTGGCAACAAGTTCCTCGCAAATATCCGTGAGACGGACGCCATCCTTCACGTGTTGCGCTGTTTCGACGACGACAACATCACGCACGTCGACTCCACGGTAGACCCTGTGCGCGACATGGAGATAATCAACTACGAGCTCCAGCTCAAAGACCTCGAGACCGTCGAGAGCAGACTGGCAAAAACCCTCAAGGCCGCCCAGACCGGAGGTGACAAGACAGCCCGGCTGCAGGCCGACGTCCTCCAGGCATACAAAGAGGCCCTGGAGGCCGGTAAACCGGCGCGCAGCGTGAAATTCGACGGCAAGGACGAGCAGCGTTTCGCCCACGACCTGTTCCTGCTCACCAACAAGCCTGT
>DKYZ01000128.1:18074-21267 GCA_002493515.1 Porphyromonadaceae bacterium UBA7087
CGACCTGTTCCTGCTCACCAACAAGCCTGTACTCTATGTCTGCAATGTCGACGACGCCTCGGCAGCCTCCGGCAACCACTATGTGGAGGAGGTGAGGGAAGCTCTTAAAGACGATGACTCCGGCATAATGATAGTGGCTGCCGCAACGGAGAGCGAAATCGCGGAACTGGAGACAGCGGAGGAGCGCAAGGAGTTTCTTGAGGAGATTGGCCTTGAAGAATCAGGCGTCGACAGACTAATCCGCGCCGCATACTCCCTTCTCAACCTCCAGACCTACTTCACGGCAGGCCCCGACGAATGTCGCGCCTGGACATTCCTAAAGGGAACCAAGGCACCGCAGGCGGCCGGAATCATACACACCGATTTCGAAAAGGGATTCATCCGCGCCGAGGTGATAAAATATGACGATTTCGTCACTCTCGGCTCGGAAACGGCAGTGAAGGAGGCCGGAAAGATGTCGGTGGAAGGCAAGGAATACGTGGTCTGCGACGGCGACATAATGCATTTCCGCTTCAACGTCTGAACAAGTAGAAAGACAGCGACGTTAAATACATGGGCGCACGGTCTGAACGCCGTGCGCCCTTCTATTATATGAAGTCGTTTGTTTCAGAAATCTGCAACCCAACAACATTAGTCAGAATTATGGAAAACAAAAAAAGATTGTTAATCGTCCGCTTCGGCGACTCGAAGCAATACCGGCTGGAGTTCGAGGACAACTCGACCAACCCATACGTTCATCCCAATCCCCTTGCCCCGGTGGAGAAAGAACTCAACGATTGCCTGGAAAAAGAGTTTCCCGGAAAGACTTTCGCCTATTACACCACCCCACACGTAACTGAAATCAGCTGGGAGCACCGCGACCAATATTCAGATTACCCGGTGCTCGACGCCAATGCCGTCCAGGAGATAAAGAATACGCTGCGCGGGGAAATCGAGGACATGGACGATGTGAAGGAGATAAACCGTAACGCCCCTTACGACAGACTCAATAAGGACGCCCTCGGCAAGGATTGACAGCCGCCCTCAGGGTACGGCCCATCCACACATCCCCCGGATTACGGTCACCGTGATTCCAGGGGATTTTCCGTGTTGAATATGGCCATGCCGTTGAGATTCCAGCAGTCGGCATAACGCATAAGTGCGCCTGTGAAATACATACCCGGCGTAACATCGCGGGTGAGATGGAAGGAATCGCGTGAAATCTCGAACACCACCCCTTCGGCACCCGGGGCAATCTCCTCGGTCTGTATGCACCTGGCATGGATGCTGCCTTGCGAGACTTCCAAAATCTCGAATACCGATGTCGGAATATATACCGACGACTCAAGATGACTCTGCATCCGCTCGCAGCCATATGTGGCGGCCAGAGCTGCCAGGAACTCGGCAGGACGCAGTTTCATTACCGAGAGAAGACATTCCGAGGCTCCGTTACATTTCAGAGTGAAAAGCAGCTGACGGTAAGGAAGGCCGGTCTCCCGACTATATTCTGTGGCGGAGTTCTCGAGGTCTCTTTCGGCATCCTCCACACGTGTGAGATAACAACGCGTGAAAAACCATATCATCAGGGAAACGGCGTCATCATAGCGATCTCCTGAAATCAGGGAACTGATAACGGCACGCATCTCGCTACACTCCGGGGCGCTTTCCCAGGCCTGGGTGAGAATAGGAAAGAGAATACCGGATACCGCGATTATCTGAGCGGAAGCCTCATCACTTGCTGATGTATCATACAATGAATGACTTATGAGAAAACTGATATCCTCTAAATTGACCTCATCGTCAAGATAATCCTCGTTTCCCTCACCCCATTTGCTACCGTTTCTGCTTTCATATATATTCCGGAAAGTCTGGAAGATACCGAATCCGCTCACAGTATCCTCAAGATATGCAGCACATAGGAATGAGATTCCCCTCCTCACGGCAGGATTCGCAAGGATAGTGAAACGCCGCTTGGCGTCCGTCAGGACGTTCATAAGCCTGTTCTCCAATCGCGCGTAATAGATATCCGATTTGAAATGATGGTCGTCTATATGGCATTTCGCCCATTCTCTTGCTGATTTATTCATTCTGTTTCTACTAATATCGTTACAAATCGCAAAGTTACATAAAAACTCTCAGAGATTTTATGTATATTTGCAAAAAAGATAGACTATGGATGATAAGAAATTCCCGGTAGGGATAGAGACGTTTGAGAAACTTAGAGAGCAGGGATACGTATATGTCGACAAGACCGAGCTGATCCACCGACTCATAACAAACGGCCAATATTATTTTCTGAGCCGTCCGCGACGGTTCGGGAAGAGTCTGCTGCTCAGCACCATACAGGCATATTTCGAAGGGAGGCGCGAGCTGTTCGGGGGCCTCGCCATAGAGAGATACGAGCATGACTGGGCGCCTCATCCTGTCTTCCACCTCAATCTCGTCGGCTTCAACGGCGACAGCGTCGAGGGGCTGGAAGAAACACTGGAGTTCCAGTTTGCCAGATGGGAGAAGATTTACGGCAGTGACAGTTCTGAGAAGAATTTCGCGACACGTTTTGCCGGACTTATAGAGCGGTCAGTGGAGAAGACCGGGCGTCAGGCCGTTATCCTAATAGACGAGTATGACAAGCCGTTGGTGGCCAATCTTGACGACACGGAGGCCCATGACCGTTTCCGAAATATCCTCAAGCCTATCTACTCCAACCTCAAGCGGCAGGACCGCTACATCCGCTTCGCGCTCATCACCGGGGTGAGCCGCTTCTCTCGCATGAGCATCTTCAGCGACATCAACAACCTCTTCGACCTAACCCTTACCGACGACTACAGCTCGATATGCGGCATCACGGAGCGCGAGATGCTCGCCTGCTGCCGTCACGGCATAGGGCGCATCGCACAGAAAAAAGGCTGGAGCTTCGGGGAGACAGTGGCGGAGCTCAAACGCAACTACGACGGCTACCGGTTCTCGGAGAACTGCGAGGACATCTACAATCCCTACAGCCTCTTCTCCGCTTTTGCAGAGGGTAAGATTGGTTCATACTGGTACGCCACAGGCACCCCGACTTTCCTCACCGACAGGCTGCGTAAGGATGACTTCAGGCTCTGGAATCTGAACAAAGAGAAGCTGGACGCCTCGTCGATGACCTCGTCCGACAGCTATCTGAAGACACCGGTCGCCCTTCTTTTCCAGACCGGCTACCTTACAATCTCAGGCT
>DKYZ01000058.1 GCA_002493515.1 Porphyromonadaceae bacterium UBA7087
ACACTCAATGAAACAGTATCCGGAAGGTTATCCAGTGCTTTCTGGAAATATGACAGAGAGGTAGGATAGTCGCCGAGATCGCTGTAGACCCTTCCTCCGTAATAAAGGACCTCGGGATAGAGGTTACGGTCGTCATTGCTGCTGTAATAGTCGATTACATCCAGAATCAGGCTGTCGGATGTATGCTCCACATATCCCTTGTCGCGGGCCTTGATGGTAAGGAAGTCGTGGTAGTGCCTGTCAGACTCGGACAGTGACTTATAGTCGATGGCTTCCAGTGAGGCGAGTGCGGAGTCAGGATGTTCACAGACAGATGTGGCGATTCTATCCAGCTCCTGGCTGGCTGGGGACTGTCGTTTTGATAAGCAGCCCGGCAGCGAGAGAAGCATCGTCGCCATCACCGCCAATATGACAATGGGTCTTGTGTATTTGTATGCGGCACTCATATTCTGATGTCATTTCAGGTTGCAAATATAGTAATAAAATTCGGCTTATGCGCAGGAATATGGTAAATATATTCATTTAAGGCAGTGTTCGGCCTTAAAAATGGGGCTGATTGCATAATATATTGGATATTAACGTGTTGGGTATGGGCAAAAGTGCGGATGTTGTGCGGAAAATGTGCGGTTTTTCAAAAAAACGCACAAATTTCTTTGGTCAGGTGGAGCCATATGCCTAACTTTGCGACATCACCAAAAAATGACATATCATGAAACAGACAATCAAGACAACCATCCTCGCCCTCTCACTGGGCATCACGGCAACAATATTCATGTATTCCTTTCCGATTATGGCTTACCAGCCGTTTATCGTCGAAGGTCGTGTATGGGAATACGCACATGTCGTCAATGCCAACAGATGCCTGACCACCGTCTGTAAAACGTTTGACGGAGAGGTGGATTTCAATGGCAAAAGTTATTCAAAGTTCGTCACATTCCGCAAAAGCGATTATCCTGACGACAGACTGAGCGGTACCGTCGTAGATGTATCGGAGAGCATCGACAGGAAGGAGTGCTATCTCCGGGAGAAGGATGGGCAGGTCTTCATACTTGTGGATGAGTACGGTGAAACAGTCTATGACATGAATTTCACCACCGACGACACCTCGGGAATAAGGGAAGCCCTCATAATGGATTTCTCGCTCGCCAACGGCGATGCTTTCCCTTCCGACTCTTTCCATAACACGGAATATATGAAGGAGGGACTGTTCAAGGTGGATTTGGAGCCGGTCGTGTATTTCGACAGAAGCTATGAAAAGTACGGAATATGTAATGCCGATGGCAATGAATTCAGCCCCAGGTACGCCGAGGCACTCGGTGGACTTAACAACGGCATCTTCCCCGACAACACCCTCGACGTGGCTCCAAACATGACATCAGAGTATCTGCTTACGGTGACTGAACCCGACGGCGGGACAATATACCGCTCTCCCTCCTACGAGTGGCTGCTTCATCCTGATTTCAGCGGCCGTGTAAGAACGGTGCGCGAGGACCGGGTCTGGGAGTATGTCTATTCCGAATACGACTACCTTCCTACCTTCGAGACGCCCGGCTGGTGGGGACACCAATTGTTCCGCGTGAAATTCGACGGTACCGAGGAGCATGGAGATCATATGTATCATAGGCTCGTTCACACCGGAGACCTGGTACGTTGGACAATGGAATATGACAAAGAGAAGGATGACGTGGTATTTGCAGCTCGTGAGGACCTTCCCAACGACAATAACAGGATCTACCTGATGCGTGAGGAGGACGGACGTGTCTATATGCTTAACAAGGATCTTGATTACATCAGCAATGATGAATTCATGCCCAATGAATTTCTGGTATACGATTTCAACAAGAAACAGGGGGAATCGTATGACTCATGGATCGGACTATGGTATTGGAATGAAATACCGTTTGATGTGATGAACTATCAGTTCGACGTAAAAACCACCGATACCATAGAGATAGATGGCGAGGAATGCACCATCCAGAATGTGACAACGCTTGATAATCTAAGTATCATCGAGGGTATCGGGTTTGTGAAGCATGGATTTCTGCCGTTTCTATATTGCGACATGAGGACTCATATCGGTACTGTGGATTGTGACCTTAACCGCGTCTACAACGCCGAGGGCGACATCATCTACCGTGGCCTTGACATAGACCCCGAGACGGTTTCTGTCGAAAAGGTCTATGACAAATCCTCCCTGTCGTTGAATTATGGCGGCGAGGCTGTATTCGCTGAGAATCCCGACGGAACGGGTATCTCGCTTTCCCTGCTCGACATATCCGGCAAGGTTATGTCGCGCGTGAGCGGCACCGGCAGTGTGTCGGTATCGACCGCTGCCTTGACGCCAGGCGTATACGTCGCCGTGGCGGAGGCTGACGGCGCGACCGTGGCACGCCGCAAGTTCGTGGTGAGATAGACTGCATGAACCCAGTCCACTGATTTACAAAGAGCGCGACAGCACGTGCTGTCGATACAGCGGGCCGCCGGCCCGCTCCGCCTGCGGCGTATAAACCCGCCAGCAACCGAATCACTAGCTGCGTCCCGGGGCCGGAGACGTCCCGTCTCAGAGCCTGCCAGCCGACAGGTCTCGCTATGCGAGACAATTGCACGTTCAGGCTGGTGGACGAGGACGATGTATCAATTATAAGCTATAAACGATTAGTGATTAACGCGACATCATCCCGTTAATCACTAATCACTAATCACTAATCACTCATCGTTTATCGTTTTTTTCATCCTCCACTTTCCTCACCTGATATTCAATTTTCGAGAAGGAGTCGATGATTGTCTGTTCGGTGGTCTTGTCGGCATCGTAGGTGATGGTGACGTGCTGCTGCGGAATGTCGGTCTCGATCTTCTTGATACCCTTCTCGAACTTGAAGAAATTCTTGATTTTCTTCTCGCAGTTGGCGCAGTGCATCTGCGGCTCAGTGGTGACAGTCACTTTCCGGATATCCTTCGCCTGGACGGCGAGTGCCGTTGCAAGAGCTGCGAACACTATAATTTTACGTCTCATATATATTATGTTTTTAAATTGATTTATCACAAGATAGTCGGTCAGAGATTGAAGCGGATGCCAATGTAGGCCATCGCACCGCTGACCGGTCCCCATACCACGGTAGGATCAAACTTCGGGCTCCAGGGGTCGGAGGCATTCACCACAGGATTTTTATGACGGAAATTAGTGAGATTCTCTCCCCCCGCGTAGATAGAGAAGTGGCGGAACCATCGCGTGGCCTGGATATTGAGCGACGGAAAGGCGGAAAAACGCTCTCCCCAGCTCATCTCCCCGTCGTCGAGGCGGTAGGGGGCAGGCATACGGCCTCCTCCGTTGACCACGAATGTTGCGTCAAACTGCCAAAGCTCCAGCGGGGTCTTGTAGGAGAGAGTGAGAAGCACCTTATATCTTGAGGTCAGGGCCTTCTCCATATATTTCCCTCCGTAGGTGGTCTTCACATCGTTGAGGCGCCAGGCTGCTGTCGCATCCAGACCGAAGGAGGATTTGAAATCCACGCTGACCTGCCATACGTCTGAGCGTGACTTTCCGCTCAGGTTGCTTATGGAGAGTATGCCGGGACGGCTGTCATAGTCCACCACAGCCTGTTGTCTGAAATCGGTATGGAAATATTCAGCCGAGATACCGAGTGTCTGCGCTCCCAACGGAAGGGACAGTTCGGCGCTCAGACCATAGTTCCAGGCCTCCTCCTGCTCAAGCTGCTCGGTGAGCAATTCCCTTCCGCTTGCCATCAGATAATTGTATTCCGCCCAGGGATGCACCGTGCGGTAGCCCTTTCCCGCCGATGCCTTCAGCGTAAGGGGCTGCCAGGGGGAATACCGCAGGTTGAAGCGCGGGGTGACGAACCAACCGTAGACCGAACTGTGGTCGGCACGTATTCCCGCCATGGCAGTGAGGCTTCGGTCGAGTTTGAACGTATACTGAAGATATGCGCCAGGAGTTGTCTCCCGCTCGTTTATGCGTCGGGGGTCTCCGGGCAGAGGATCGCTCTTCACCCTTTGTCCCAGATAGTCGTAATTGAGGCTCGCTCCGACGGAAAGATTGTGTTTCTCCGTCAAATCACTCTCGAACATGAGCTGCGCATAGGCGCTCTTCTCGTTGACGTAATAAAGCTTAGTGCCGTAGTAGGCATCCAGCTCGTGCATCGTCATGTTGCCGGCGAGCGCTATGTTGGTGTTTCGCTCGCGGTTGAGAATGAATGCGTGTTTCATATATCCCTCGTAGCGGTGTGTGTCGAGGTTGATGAGGAAGGGATTCTCCGGAGCGTGCTTTCCCGTCTGGCCGGCCCGGCTCTCTTCGGCGAGCGCGCTGATGCCTCCGTGGAAGATGTAGCGTTCGCCGAAATAGTTCCAGCGGTTCTGGAGGTTTATCTGTCTGATGTCGGGCATGTCGGTGAAGCCGTCGTGGTTGCCGTCATGGTTAAGGAAGCGGTCTTCCGCATGGGCAAGGATTTCCGTGTTGAGATGTGGAGTGAGATGGAAGTTGGCGTCGGCGTTCAGCTCCACTCGCAGCTCGCTGTCGATATAGGCGTTAAGATTGAAAGCCTTCTCGTCCTGCGGCTTGAGATATTCTATGTCGATCTGTCCGGTGATTGCCTCATATCCGTTCTTGACGGTGCTGCTTCCCTTTGAGACACGTATGCTTTTCATCCAGGGTCCCGGGACGTAGCGGAAGGCATACGGCATTGCGGCTCCGCGGAATGCAGGCAGATTCTCCGTCATCATCTGCACGTATGAGCCCGACAGTCCGAGAAGCTTTATCTGCTTGGCACCGGTGGCGGGGTCGGCATAATCCACGTCTACCGAGGGATTGGTGGTGAAGCTCTCGCCCAGATTGCAGCAGGCTGCCCTGAAAAGCTCCGTGCGGTTAAGCTGGAAACCGGTTTCCGGGCCGGAGAGGCCGAAAGTGCCGGGCTTCCGCTTGCTCACCACAAACTCCTCAAGGTCATATCCGGAAATCGTGTCGGTAGACTGAACTGTCCCGGATTTGGCTTGAAACGGGATTACGGCGATGAAAAGAGGGATATATGGGAGGATGAATCTCATATGAAGAAAAAAATTGTCACAAAAAAGATATGTCAATCGTATAAAGAACGAGATATATTGCTAATTTTGTATTTTCAACCGAGTTGCAAATAAAACAGATATATACGTATGAAAAAGATTATCAGTGTTTTGGGTGTGTCGATGGCCTTTATGGCGATGGGATGCGCCGGGAGTACGGCAGGCTTCGGCTTGCCCGCCAGGAAAGTCAAGGCAAGTTCCAACGTGATCACGAAGGAGGTTGTGGTGAAAGGGAAAATCAATTCCGTGTCGGCCACATCGATGTTCGACGTCGAGTATGTGCAGGGGCCGCAGAGGGTGGAGATATACGCCTCCGACAATGTGGTGCCTTATATTAAGGTGACGCTGGTCAACGGCGAACTGACCGTGGGCAGCGACAAAAAACGCAACGTCAACATCGACTTCGACAAAAAGCCGTGTGTGGTGAAGGTATCGTCACCCTCGGCCACTACCTTTACCACCAACGGCAGCGGCGACATCACGCTCGTGGGCGACGTGAAGGGCAGCGGCGACATCACGCTCAATTCCTACGGCAGCGGCGACCTGAAGGCCGGCGGACTGATTTCCCAGGGAGTGGTGGTCATGACCGGAGGCAGCGGCGACGTGGACGTGATGGACGTTGACAGCCGGACGCTCATGGTCTCCACCAAGGGGAGCGGCGATGTGGAGGTGAAGTCGGTGAAATCGGCATCAGTGTCGCTGACGAGCCTCGGCAGCGGCGACATCGACGTGATCATCACCAACTCGCAGGACGTGAAGTGTGTCACCAACGGCAGCGGCGACATCGACCTCAAGGGACGCTGCGGCAACCTGTCGCTTACGAGCAACGGCAGCGGCGACATAGGGGCAGCCAAACTGGTGGCCGACCATGTCAAGGCCACGAGCAACGGCAGCGGCGACATCGAGTGTAACGCGGTGGTGAGCCTGGAGGGGGCGGCCCATGGCAGCGGCGACATCGAATATGCGGGCAAACCTGGCAATTTGAATATAAATTCAAAAACAAAGGTGCATCCACGCTGACCCACGGTAGGATTTCAAACGATTGCATAGGCAATCAACAAGCAAAATATACAGTAACGGCATCCGCTTATTCATGGTAATGAACGGGTGCCGTTGCTGTGTAAAGGGAAATTTTAGTGCAAAAATTAAGCATTTTAACATTTGGCTGCATAAAATTTAACTTTTATAATTATACTATCCATTTTTTATTGATTATTTTTGCAAAAAATTTCCGGTCCGGAAACATTGGGGTTGGACCGGAGCCCTATCCTCCCCGGGGAAAAGGGGGGTGTATGCCAATTATTCAAATAATAATAACTACAACCAAATGACACTACTATATATAAATTGATAACTGCTTATAAAAGCGATTACTTCATTAGAAAAGTTGTGAAACTATCGAAAAATTGCTTTTATGTGACAGACCCCAGGGCTCGCGAGAGCCGCAAGGCCGGCCGTCAACGGCGCTCGGAGAGCCCCTGGCGGTTTTGTCAAAGAATTTGTACTTGAATTTTGGTTATAGAGGAGACGGCACTTTTGTGAAAAAGTGCCGTCTTTATACCTGTAAATCATGTAGTTGTGAGTCCGGATGCCTCTATCTGCGGAGCAGGCGCCTCAGGGCCGGGCTGAGCAGAGGCACGTTTTCCAGACATCCTACCGCCCCGACATACACGGCGAGCATGATGGCCCGCAGGATATAGGTGAGCCACATGCGGTCGGGCCATTCCACGAGGTTTCCGGCCCAGTAGAGCGCGGCAGCGAAGAGCACGTATCCCCCGATGCGGCCTACCTGGTAGGGGAGCGGATAGTAGTGCCTGCCGACGAAATATGACACCACCATCACCGTGAAATAGCTGATGAACGCGGCCCATGCGGCTCCCATGTAGCCGTCGGGAATGCCGATCGCCCTGACGAGCCAGAAGTTGAGGCCCAGCATCAACGCGAAGCAGAGCAGGGAGAAATACATTCCCCACTGGGTGCGGTCGGTGAGCTTATACCACAGCGAGAGGTTGAAGAAGACGCCGAAGAAGAGCTCGGCGGCCATCATCACCGGCACCACCTGCAGTCCGCTCCAGTAGGAGGGGGAGATGAAATAGCGCAGCACGGGCAGGAAATACATCACCCCGAGGAATATCAGCAGACCGAAGATGACGAAATATTTCATGGCGTCGCAATAGGCGCGGCTCTTGTCCTCCCCCTCGGCACGGGCCTGGGAGAAGATGAATGGCTCGTAGGCATAACGGAACGCCTGGGTGAACATCACCATCACTATCGCGATCTTTATGTTGGCGCCGTAGATTCCCACCATGGAGCGCGCCTCCTCCTCGTGGCCCTGGAAGATGTAGGGGATGAGGATCTGACCCATGTTCTGGCTCAGGATTCCGGCCACGCCGAGGATTAGCAGCGGCCAGCTGTAGCCCAGCATTCTTTTCAGCAGCGTGCCGCTGAAGGCATACCGGCGTCCGGTAAGCTGGGGCAGCAGGCAGAGCAGCACGATGAGGGTGGAGAGCAGGTTGGCCACGAAGATCCATCCTATGCCGAACGCCTCGCCGCCGGGCGCCTCGTAAAACCAGGCTATGGCCTCCGGGGCGCTCTGCCATATCTTCGGGCAGAGGAGGAGAAAGAAGAGGTTGAGGGCTATGTTGACGAATACGTTGAGCAGTTTGATGCCGGCGAAGCGGAACGCCTTGTTCCTGAAACGCAGGTAGGCGAAAGGGATGTTGGAGAAGGCGTCGACAGCCACTGTCACGCCCAGAAGCCATACATACAGGCTGTTGTCGGGCAGAAGGAGGGCTGTGGCGACGGGATGGAGCAGCAGGGAGAACAATATGATGAAGAGCAGGGAGGTGGAGCCTACGGTGAGCAGGGTGGTGGTGTAGACGCGCTCGGGATCGCTCTCCTTGTTGGCGTAGCGGAAGAAGCCGGTCTCCATGCCGTAGTTGAGGATTACGAGCGCGACGGCGGTGAAGCTGTAGAGATAGCTCACCACGCCGTATTCCGCCGATGGGAATATGTAGACGTAGAGCGGGACGAGACACCAGTTGAGGAAACGCCCCACTATGCTGCTGAGGCCGTAGACGGCGGTGTCTTTGGCCAGGGATTTTATACCGGACACTGGGTGGTTTGGAATTAAGAATTGAGAATATTGAATGTTTACTGCTCGCTGTCGAAGAGAGAGCCGGGACGGGAGATGCGGCTGCGGTGGAGGTGGGTGTAGGCCAGGTCGGTGACCTCGCGCCCGCGCGGAGTGCGCTTTATGAAGCCCTCCTTTATAAGGAAAGGCTCGTAGACCTCCTCGATAGTGCCGGCGTCCTCTCCGAGGGCGGTGGCGATGGTGGTGAGGCCTACGGGGCCTCCCTTGAATTTGTCGATGATGCAGAGCAGGATGCGGTTGTCTATCTCGTCGAGTCCGTACCGGTCGATGTTGAGGGCCTCCAGGGAATGGCGGGCTATGTCAAGGTCGATGAAGCCGTTGCCTTTCACCATTGCGAAATCCCTGACTCGGCGCAGCAGGGCGTTTGCCACACGCGGTGTGCCGCGGCTGCGCAGTGCTATCTCAAGGGCGGCCTCCTCGGAGATGCCGCTGCCGAGAAGCCGGGCGGAGCGTTTCACGATGCCGCACAGTGTCTCATGGTCGTAATACTCCAGGTGGCAGTTTATGCCGAAGCGGGCACGCAGGGGGGAGGTGAGCAGGCCGCTGCGGGTGGTGGCTCCCACGAGTGTGAAGGGAGAGATGGTGAGCTGCACGCTTTTCGCCCCCGGGCCTTTGTCGAGAAGTATGTCGATACGGTAGTCTTCCATGGCGGAGTAGAGATATTCCTCCACGATTGGGTGCAGACGGTGGATCTCGTCGATGAAGAGGACGTCGTGGGGTTCCAGCGACATTAGTATTCCGGCCAGGTCGCCGGGTTTGTCGAGCACGGGTCCAGACGTGACCTTGAAGCCCACGCCGAGCTCGTTGGCCACGATGTTTGACAGGGTGGTCTTTCCCAGTCCCGGGGGGCCGTGGAGCAGGGTGTGGTCGAGGGCCTCGCCGCGCATCTTTGCCGCCTGGACGAAGATGCGGAGGTTGGCGATGATCTTGTTCTGTCCCGCGAAGTCATCGAAACACAAAGGCCTGAGGGCCTTCTCGATATCCTTCTCTTTCTCTTTGCCGCTTTCGCGAATGTCGAATTCTGACGCTTCCATAGCGCAAAGTTACAAAATTTTCTGAATTGGAGGCAAAAGTCAGTCAGCAACACGCATCTTATTCAAGTGTCGGATATCGATATTAAGCATCTATGCCAGGCCCTCCAGGTCTGGCACCCAAGCTCGAAATTTTATATATAGGCCTAAAGCCCAGAACTGTAGTTCATCACTAATCGTCGTACATCACTAATCATCACTAATCACTCATCGTTTGTCACTGAAGGTTGGGATTGTCTTTCATCGCGGATATTCCTCTGACATGCATATCATAAATTCATGTTCTACAACACTGTTTTCAAACATAAAAATATATTTGCATATTCCGGCTAAAGGCCATAAATTTGCAAAATCAAGTCAATAACTTCCAAAACAGCCTCTTTCGATGAAACGTCCGCTCCTCATATTACCCATATTTATGCTGTTGGCGCCAAGCGCCTCTCCGCAGTATGTGCTGCGCCTAGAAGCCCGTCCGCTTGACAGAATCCCCGAGACAGAAGGGAGTGTGTGGAATCTCTCGGACGCGGAGTATACTAAAGGAAATAATCCCGATTATGTGATTTACGGAGACTCGCTGTTTTCCGAAACTGTGGAGGGCATACGGCGGTGGTACGCGCTGTCACCGGATACGGTCCGTTTTATTCGCGAGGAGAGCATGCGCCACAGCTTTGAGCCATACGGAAGTGTACCGACCGCCGCGACCGGTATGGCCGGTATGGAATCCCGCATCGACACCGTCCGCGGGGAAGGTTTCAGCTACAACACCATGCGTCTGCTCCGTGAAGGCACCTATTCGTCGCGCGGACCTGTGGCCGGACGTCTCGGCACCGGGGCTAGACGCACCATCGGATATGACGTCCACGGCTGGGTCAGGGCG
>DKYZ01000041.1 GCA_002493515.1 Porphyromonadaceae bacterium UBA7087
AAACATGACAAGAGGATTACTTTATCTGGCCATGCTGAGTGTCAGTGCCACAGCAGTGGGGGCGACTCCGCAGACAGTCCGCATGGACTATGCCGGAAATTCCCGGACAATGAAGATCACCGTGCCCACGAAGGAGAGCGCGATGGATAAGAACGCCGGAATGAGAGTAGTAAAGACTTTGCCTAACCGACTCGAAAGGGTCGGGAAACTGCGCAAGGATGTGCGTCCCATGACGCGCAACGTATTCAACGCCTCCTCCAATGACTCGGAGACCGTATTCTTCGAGAGCTTCGAGGGGAGCGACGGCACCGATCTGAGCTGGATGCCTAAGGGCTGGACACGCGAGTCTTATGGTGGCGAAGGCCTTGATCCGACACAGACCTGGAGTGTGAGTATGCTCAATCCCTCGCTTCCCGTTCCGGGTCCGGCCGACGGAGATTTCTATATGGGTGTGAGCTTCTCTTCCGACATACCTCAGGACGAGTGGATGATCTCTCCCGTGATAGAGTCGAAGGAGGGTAACGAGCTCTCATTCTACTGGTGGGGGCAGCCTGCATTTCTCTTCAACATGAACAATGTCGACTGGGAGACGATGGAGTTCATCGGAGAGAAGGAAATAGCCGCCAACCTTGAGGTCTACGTCCGCGCAATCAACGACGAGGATAACAGCGAATGGATCAGGGTGTTCGACCTGGCATCGAAATATATGGACCTCTCCCTGATGGAGCTGCTTGAGGCGACACCTGCAACCATGGAGAAGGAGAATCTTCCGCTCGACGGATTTGCCGGAGGCCGCCTGCAGGTCGCATTCCGCTATGTCGGCCAGGATGGCGACACCATGTTCGTTGACGCTGTGAAGGTGGCGGCTCCGCAGCTCAACGCCCTCTATGACCTTCCCTTCACCACTCAGTTCTTCGGACTTTCCGACAGCGAGACATGGAGCTATGCCGGATTCTCATCGGCCCTTTATCCGGTTTTTTCTCCCATCTACTGGATGAATATGTCGGAAAACGAGGTGGAGACCACTTACTCGTGGACATACTTTGACCCCGATACCTCGGAAGAGGTTACGAGCGAGGAGACAGATCTTGAGGTGACATATCATCCCGACTATACGAGCGATTTCACCACCCGCAACAATCTTTTCTATATGCCTACGCTCACTGTGTGCGCTCCGGGCTTCAGCGACGGGGTATACAAGGCTCCTTATAATTATTTCCAGGCTGGCGGAGCCGGAGATTTCGTATTCAACGATGGTTCGGAAATACATGTGGGACTGCTTCCTTTCGCCATACAGAACGACAATATCGGCGGCGTGAGGATAGACTATGAGGCAGCCGGCGACATGGCGATGCCGCTCTTCGGCCACAATGCCAACACCCAGGCTTGGTGGACCGACCATTTCTTCGACGGCGAACCCTCCGGCGACGATTATGCGAAGGTTACCGGACTGATGAACTTTATCTATGCCACGGATTCACCGATGGTGGTTGACGGCGCATGGTTCAACGCCCGAGGAGAAATCAACGATGACGCTGAGTTCACGCTGGGCATATATACGGTCAACGACGAGTTCATCCCCTCCGAGCAGCCGATGGTATCAGCCGTCTGCAAGGGCACTGACATGAAGGTTTTCGAGGGTCACTATGTCATTCCTTTCAAGTTTGACGCCCCCGTGGTTCTTGACAACAGCAATCCAGCCTATGTTGTGAAATTCTCCGGTTTCGACAGCGATGCCTGCCCCGATTTCCTCCCGATGCAGTCCATCATCCCGAATCCCAACTATTGCCTCGGCTTCCTCGACCTCGAGGTCAGCTCGTCGGAACTCGGGCAGGGGCATACGTTCGTGCCGTTGGCAAACTTCGAGGGAGAGTATGGCGAGATGATGAACGCATTCTGCATCAATCTCGACGGATTCTATCCCTGGCTGAAGGCAAACGAAGAGAAGGTAGAGATTACGGCCACCGGGTCGGTGGATATAACTCTCGACAGCTACTATGATGCCTCGGAGCTTAGCTTCGATTGTCCTACTGGTTCATATGTCAGCAAGGCAGAGGGCCGTTATAACAAGACAGTCATCACTTTGACTCATAATATGGCGGAAGTAATTGTCGATGGCGACCTTGTGATCACGGCTCCCGGAGTAGAGGCGAGAGTTGCCGTAAAGGAGACTCTCACCGGAGTTGAAAGCATAGAGTCAGTCGGCGACGAGGTAAAGGCTGTCTACACGCTTTCAGGCGTGGAGGTGGACAGACGCACCCTTGAGCCTGGCATTTACTTGGTGAGCTATGAGAGCGGCGCGGTCCGTAAAGTGAATGTGAGATAAGCCGCAGGTTTTATCTGATCAAACAGCGGGAGCCGGATTTATTGAGATCCGGCTCCCGTTATATTTTTGGGGGATCGGGGCACAGCCCCGGGCGTAAACGGCTTCGCGTTAGTAATGAGCTACTTATCGTTTATCGTTTGTCACTCATCGTTTGTCAATACCACTGGATGCCGTTGCGGGTTGAGGAGCGCTTGTCGTATTTGAGGTCTTTGAGGAGCGATGACTTGACGGAGATGTGGAAGTTGTATGACTTGTAGGGGCCGAAGGGCACGAACGATGCCGACATGGTGAAGCAGTGGAGGTCGCGCGATATGCTGCAGTTCATGTAGGCTATCTTATGCAGGTCGAAGTTGTAGGACGCCGAGAAGGAGAAATTCCAGTTCTTGGTCGGACGTATGTTTCCGGAGACAGACAGGTTCTGGGTCCATTTGCCGTTATAGTCCATCTTCTTCTTGTTGAAGTCGCCGTAACCGTAGTTCACGGAATAATTGAACGTCAGGCTCCAGGGACATTCCCATTTCGCATATCCGTCGGCGTCCGCGTTCGGTCCCTCGTCCCTTCGGTTGCGTCGGCGGCGGTCTGCCGCCTGGGCTGCGAAATCGTTTGCATCCTCCGTATTCTCATTCTCATCCTCCGGATAATCGGAGTCATTGTTCCCCCTGTTGCCGTTTTCGTTTTTCTTCTTGCGCTTGAAAGTGTCGTTGTTGAAGGTATAGGAGAAGGATGTGCCGGTTGACGCGAGTTTCACCCAGCCCTTACCGGCCTGCAGGCGAGTCTTGTTGACCCTCACCGGCGAGCCCGACGGCGACAGGGCGTAGGTGTACGGATCCCACGTGGCTGACAGGTTGAGATTGAAATTCTTCACCAGCCGGAGCATAATCGATGTGTTGAGGTTACTCCAGTTGAGGGAGTCTGCCGCGAAGTTATAGCTCTGCGAGAGGGTCAGGTTCTCGATAAGGGATATTTTCTTTACTCCTGTGGAGTCTTCGTCGCTCTTCACCTTCATCTCGAGGTTGTTGGCGAGATTGACTGACAACACTCCTGAGCGTCCGGCAGAGGGCGAGCCGAACACGCCATGGGAGAAATAATTGTATTTACGTTGCTGGCGCATCCCCTGAGCGTCAACATAGTCGTAGCGTCCGAAGACGCCCCATCCCGGGGCACCGAAGTCAGGCGCTCCCCAGAACGAGATGGTCGGGGTGAGGACGTGGCGCACCATCTGTATCTTGTCGCCCATGAACTTGAGCGGCTTGTAGAAACCGTACAGTTTTGTATCGAGCGAGACGGAAGCCGTGAAATCGAAGATATTGTAGAAACCGTAGGTGGTGTCGCAAATCTCCTTTGATGCCTGCGTGTCCCACTGGCGCAGTATCTTGGAGGAATACATTCGGTCGTTGATTGAGATCGACGGGGAGATGTTGATGTATTTGAAGAGGGAGAAAGTGGCCGAGATGGGGATTGAATGCCGGATGCCGTTGCGCCAGTCGCGGATGAGGCTTTTCTGGAAAAACTGGTCCTGCTTGGCGGTAAGGGAGTTCTGGAACTGTCCGGAGTAGGAGAGGCGTATCTTCTCATACCATCTCTCGCCGCCTACTGACCGCTTGCGCTTGAACGGTGCGGTCTGCGACATAGTCACGTTGACGTTGGGGAAAGACACCGACAGAGTGGAGTCCTGTGTGCGCTGGGCGATGCTTGCCGTTGTGGAGAGGCTCCATTTCGTTCCCGGGAAGCGGTAGGTCATGTTGACGGTCGAAGACTTGGTGTTTTCCGTAAACGAGCTGTTGTAGTATGAATTGAGGTCGTTGCGGGTGTAGCCCGACGTGGTGAAGTTGACCGACGCCGAGAAATTCATGTTGGGATTCGCCTTGGCATCCTGCGAATGGCTCCAGATGAGCTGGAAGTTGCGTTGTTTCTGGTAGTCGGGCGATCCCTTCTCGCCGTATATGGTGTTGAGGAAGGAGATGTCGAATGAGCCGCGGAATTTGTATCTCTTGGAATATGTGGAGTGTCCGGAGAGTCCCCACGAGCCCTTTGTATATATTTCTCCCGTCAGCGCGAGGTCGACATAGTCGGAAATCGCGAAGTAATATCCTCCGTCGCGCAGGTAGAAGCCACGGTTGTAGTCCTCGCCGAAAGTCGGGAAGATTATGCCGGAGGAGTAGTCTTTGGTGAAGGGGAAGAATCCGAACGGAAGGGCCAGCGGCAGGGGGACGTCGGCGAGCACCATATATCCCGGGCCGGTGACGATATCCTTCTGCGGGCGCATCTTTCCCCGGGTGATGTTGAAATAGAAGTGGGGATGCTCGTGGTCGTCGCAGGTGGTGTATTTTCCGTTCTCGAAGAAGAATGAGCCGTCGTCCATTTTCTTTGCGGCGCTTCCCACGAGATAGCCTTCCCCCTGCTCCGTTATGACATCGGTGATGAAGCCCCGTTCTGTCTTGAAATTGTATTTCATGGATTTCGACTCGTATTCATCCCCCTTGTCCTGGAAGATGGGATTTCCTGTCAGAGTCCCGGTTGAGTCTACCATACCGGTGGCGTAGACGGTGGAGGAATCGAGTTCCATGCGGATCTCGGCGGAGTTGAGTTTGAACGACTGGTATTCGACGTTTCCGTCGCCGTAGAGGAAGGCATTGTTCTGGCCTATCATCACGAGCGAGTCTTTGGCGTTGAAAGTCACGGCTCCGTCGAGGTCTACCTTCTCGCGGTTGATACGTGAAAGCAGAGAGCGCCTGGTCGTGTCTGGAGCCAGGGAGTCGTTTCGTTGTGTCTGCACGGCTGTTGAGTCGATGGCGAGGGAGTCGGTTGAGAGCGAGTCCGCGGCAATCGAGTCCAGGATTGCGGACAATGAGTCGGCATCAGCCTCAAGCGATGCCGACACCGAGTCGGGGGAGGACGCGTCAGCCTCCCCCGGCGCTCTGCGCGGGGACGCCGATTGCTGCGCCGCATTGGTCAGGACAATGCAGAGTCCGACGGCTATCAGTATATATAAGAGTAATCGTCTCAAGATAACATTCTTTGTTGAGCTGCCTGAAAGCGGCTTCGGAGTGCAAATTTAGGCAAAATCCGCGACATAGAAGAAACTTTAGAGACTAAACTTGAAGTTAAAGAATGTATAAGGGCTCAAAGGCTCATCTTACGGCGACACATTCAGGGCAGAAGAGGCGGTGCATCTGCATGAAGCGCTCCAGGGTGTCGGCTCCGTGGGCCTCCATCTGGGCGATGATTTTCTCCACCGGTTTCTCCTCGGTGAGATTGCGTGATTTGGAAAAGAACTTGTCGGCGTAGCATATCAGTTTCTCCTCGAGCGAGACCGGACACATGTCGCGGCGCGGCAGAGGCAGGTTCTGGGTCGTTATGTCGCCGACGGTTATTCCGGCGCCCGTGTGGCGTTCGCAGACAAGGGCATGGCGTGGATAACCCTCTTCGTCGAGAATCTGGCGTCCCTCTATTCCGTGGCAGATGTAGGGGAGCGAGCCGTAGCAGTGGATCGAGGGCGCGTCGGTGCGGAATATGCCTATGTCGTGGAGCATGGCTACCTCGAATACGAAATCGCGGTCTATTTCGAGCTCCAGGGAGTCGGCGATGTCAAGGGCCTTGGAGGCCACGCATTTGGAATGGGTCACGAGGATGTCGCGCAAGGTTCCCGCGGGATAATAGTTATAAATGATTTTGTAGGGGTTCATGGTAGATTCAAGATTTAGATATCAGATTCAGACAAGGTGCTGGCGTGGGAGGGAAAAAGGAGGGAGGACAGGCCATGAGGCACCTGTCCCCCCTAAAAAAGGATAATTATCAGTCAAACTCAATGATGTCGCACCATCCGTGGGTGTCAGGCTCCTCGCCGAGCTGGATGCCGCGGAGCTTGTTGTAGAGTCTGGTGGAGACGGGGCCTGCCTGGCCGTCTTTTGCGAAGACATACTTCTCGCCTGTGTCAAGATCGTCGATCTCACCGACGGGTGATATCACGGCAGCCGTGCCGCAGGCACCAACCTCCTCGAATGTGGGAAGCTCGTCGATGGGGATGTGACGCTGCTCAACCTTGATGCCGAGGTCTTCGGCAAGCTGGCGGAGGCTCATGTTGGTGATTGAGGGAAGCACGGAGGGGCTGGCCGGAGTCACGTATGTGTTGTCTTTTATGCCGAAGAAGTTGGCTGCACCACACTCGTCGAGATATTTCTTCTCCTTGGGGTCGAGATAGAGCATCACGGAGTAGCCGAGCTCATGTGCTTTTTCACCGGCCACGAGGGATGCGGCGTAGTTGCCGCCGATCTTGATGGCGCCGGTTCCCTTGGGAGCCACACGGTCGTATTCGCGGGAGAGGCAAACCTTTGTGGGTTTGAAACCATCCTTGAAGTAGGGGCCTACGGGCGAAACGAGCATCACCACCATATATTCCTTGGCGGGTTTCACTCCGAGCAGCGGGCTGATTCCGATCTCAAGCGGACGGATGTAGAGGGATGCGCCAGTGCCGTAGGGGGGCACGAAACGCTCGTTGAGCTTCACTACCTTCTTGACCATCTCGCAGAATAGGTCTTCGGGCATCGGCTCCATCTTGATGCCGTGGGCGGAATTGATGAAACGCCTTGCGTTCTCACGCATGCGGAACACGCGCACCTTGCCGTCTTTGCCGCGGAAGGCCTTCAGGCCCTCAAACGATTCCTGTCCGTAGTGGAGGCAGGAAGCGGAGATGTGGATGGGAATGTATTCGGAGTCGGAAACCTCGATGGGTCCCCATTTTCCGTCTTTGAATGTGCAACGCACGTTGTAGTCGGTCGGAAGGTATCCGAACGACAGGTTTTTCCAGTCAATTTCTGTTTCTTTCATGTGTCGGTATCTTTGATTTAGATTAGATGTGGATCATAGCCGGTCATACAGCCACCTTGCAGGTGATCTCCCCAACCTTTACGATATAGACGCCATGCGCGGGCAGGGCGAGCTGAGATGTGCCCGGAGCGACGGTCTCGGATGAGACGAGACGCCCGAGGATTGTGAAGACCTGCACCTTGACCTGATGGTCGGTGGTGACGATAATCAGAGCAGGCGCGGCCTTGATTTCTATTTCCGATAGCTTCACGACCGACTTTGCGTCCTGCCTCTCCGTTCTGACTGATTCCCAGGAGCGGGCAAGGGCGCATTCCGCGCCGAGAAACAGGGCGCAGGCGAGCGTGACGGCGGTGAATATATGTCTTAGGCCATGCATATTGGCAAAATTAATAAAAAGCTCCGATATATGTGGAATAAAAGTGAAAAAATTTAATATCAAAATATATCGGAGCCTCCGCTGGGGGGTAAAGGGGAGGGGGAACGGCGCTCTGCCGTTCCCCCTCCGGAGGTGTTTTTTCAAGGCGCGGCGTCAGCCACGCTCTCTTGCTTACTTGCCTTCCTCTTTCTGCATCTGCTCCTTGAGAGCCTGGAGAGCGCCGAGGTCGCCGAGAGTGGTCTTCTCGATTGCGGGAGCTGCCGCTACGGGCTCCTCCTCGCGACGCGGCTTCTTTGTGGCGGCGCGCTGGGCGCGTGCCTCAGCCTTGTTGGCGTCTTCAGCTATGCGGCTGTGGGAAAGGATGATGCGCTTGCTGTCTTTGTTAAACTCAATCACCTTGAAGTTGAGCTTCTCGTCAAGCTTGGCCTGCGAGCCGTCTTCCTTCACGAGATGTTTGGGAGTGGCGAAGCCCTCTACGCCGTAAGGCAGGGAGATCACAGCGCCCTTGTCCATCATCTCGGTGATTGTGCCCTCGTGGATGGAGCCTACCGTGAAGATAGTCTCGAATACATCCCAGGGATTCTCCTCAAGCTGCTTGTGGCCGAGGGAGAGACGACGGTTGCCCTTGTCGATCTCCAGCACCTGC
This sequence comes from Porphyromonadaceae bacterium UBA7087, assembly GCA_002493515.1. Lineage (GTDB taxonomy): Bacteria > Bacteroidota > Bacteroidia > Bacteroidales > Muribaculaceae > Lepagella. The sequence goes on from DKYZ01000041.1 coordinate 8,176, forward strand.
ACCTCGATGTCGCTGCCTACGGAAGTGAACTCCGAAGGATGCTTGATCTTCTTGGTCCAGGAGAGGTCGGAGATGTGGATGAGGCCGTCTACGCCCTCCTCGATCTCGACGAACACGCCGAAGTTGGTGAAATTGCGCACCTTGGCCATGTGGCGGCTTCCGATGGCATATTTCTGCTCGATGTCCTCCCAGGGATCTTTCTTAAGCTGCTTGATGCCGAGGCTCATCTTGCGGTCCTCGCGGTCGAGGGTGAGGATCACTGCCTCCACCTCGTCGCCGACCTTGAGGAAATCCTGTGCCGAGCGGAGGTGCTGGCTCCATGACATCTCGCTGACGTGGATGAGACCCTCCACACCGGGCTGAACCTCTACGAAAGCACCGTAGTCGGCCATAACCACTACGCGGCCATGGATGTGGTCGCCAACCTTGAGGTTGGGGTCGAGGCTGTCCCAGGGATGGGGAAGTAGCTGCTTGACGCCGAGGGCGATGCGCTTCTTGTCGTCGTTGAAGTCGATGATGACCACCTTGATGTCCTGGTCAAGCTCGACAACCTCGCGGGGATCGGATACGCGTCCCCAGGAGAGGTCGGTGATGTGCACCAGACCGTCTACGCCGCCGAGGTCGACGAACACACCGTAAGGAGTGATGTTCTTGACCTTGCCCTCGAGCACCTGACCCTTCTCCAGCTTGGAGATGATCTCGCGCTTCTGGGCCTCGAGCTCAGCCTCGATGAGGGCCTTGTGGGAAACGACGACGTTCTTATATTCCTGGTTGATTTTGACAACCTTGAATTCCATAGTCTTGTCGACGAAGACATCGTAGTCGCGGATGGGGCGAACGTCGATCTGCGAGCCGGGGAGGAAGGCCTCGATGCCGAAGACATCGACGATCATGCCGCCCTTGGTGCGTGACTTGACGTAACCCTTGATGACCTCGTCGTTCTCGAGAGCCTGGTTGACGCGGTCCCAGGAGCGTGTCTGGCAGGCTTTCTTGTGGGAAAGACGGAGCTGGCCGTTCTTGTCCTCAAGCGTCTCGATGAATACCTCTACCTCGTCGCCGACCTTGAGGTCGGGGTTGTAGCGGAACTCAGAGATGGGGATGATGGCGTCCGATTTCATGCCTATGTCGACACGAACCTCGCGTTTTGTGATGGATTTAACCACGCCGGTCACCACTTCATTGTCTTTAGCTGTCTTAAGAGACTCGTCGTAGGTGCTTACAAGCTCCTCGTGGCTCTTCGAACCAGCTGTCTCGCCATTTGCATAGGCGTCCCAGTCGAAATCCTCGATGGGGGTTTGAACTTTTGATTCAGTCATTAAAAAAGTTAATAAATATGATTGTTAAAACACTCTTGCCCACGGAAAGACCCGGAATGGAGGTCCGGAAGTCCGGCCGCAGGCTATTTTTTTTGCAAAGGTAGTCAAAAAAATCTTATTGTCAACCCCAAAGTGTTGAAAAATAGGCTAAAAAAGAATTTCTGCCTGACCCGGGGTCACTTTTTGACTTTGTTGTAGCTTGCGTTGAGTCCCTCCACAACCTCGTCGGTGATGTCAAGCGCCGGGTTGATGTAGAGGGTGGCTGCCTTCAGGAAGATGGCGTCGTAGCCGCGCTTGGCGTTGTAGCTCTTTATGAAGGCCTCGATGGAGTCGTTGACGGCTTTCTGTGCTTTCATGGCCGCGCTCTCGAAATTCGACTGGAGGCTGGCTACGGAGCGCTGGGCGTTCTGCTGCATGTTGGCCACAGTCTGCTCGTCGGCCTTGTAAGACTCCTGCGATAGATAGCCGTTGTTCTGCATCTTGTTCTGCATCTTCGACACAAACGACTGGATGGAGCTCTCATGGCGTTTCACCTCGCTCTCCATGTTGGTCTGCATGCGCAGCATCTCCTCGTTGTAGTCTTTCGCCAGATTGTATTTGGCGAGAACTGTGTCGATGTCTACGTAGCGGTAGTTGGGCAGTGTGCCCTCGGCCTGTTTGGCGGCCTTGACGCCGGCGGCGGGAGCCTGGGTCTTTTCCCCCTCTCCGCATGAGGCGGCTCCCAGACAGATTGCCAGGGCCAGCGATAATGAGGAGAACTTTAATAAATTTTGTTTCATTATATAGGTTGATATTGATATTCTGTCAGGAAGCTGTCTTTGAGCCGGAGCGGGGACTGCGCGGAGCGTGTCCCCGGCATGCGTGTCCGCGAAGAAACGCATGGTGGCGCGAGAGAAGAACTCTAACGGAGAGCAAAAATAATGCTATTCCTATTAATATGACAACTATAAGCGTAATTTTCACTTTTTTTAAGGATTTGGGAGAGAGTCTCCGGTGAAATTTTTTGCAAAATTAAGAAAAAAACGGATTTGTTGGGTAAGTTGGAGAGGTTTTGTTAACTTTGCCATTGGAGAAAGTTCCGTTATCGGTTGTTTCTTATAAAAAACTATGATAGAAGACAACATAATAAATAAGGAGGCCAACGAGCGGACGGTGCTCGTGGGTCTTGTCACGCAGCGCCAGAGCGAGGCCAAGGTCAGGGAATATCTCGATGAGCTGGCCTTCCTGGCCCGCACTGCCGGCGCGGAGCCGGAGAAGGAGTTCGTGCAGAAGCTCGAATATCCTAATCCGCGCACATACGTCGGCAAGGGTAAGCTCGACGAGATATTGAAATATGTGGAGGAGAACGAGATTGGCCTGGTGATTTTCGACGATGAGCTGAGCCCGAAGCAGGTGGCCAACATCGAGAAGGAGCTCAAGGTCAAGATTCTCGACCGCACCAGCCTGATTCTCGACATCTTCGCCAAGCGGGCGCAGACTGCCACGGCGCGAACCCAGGTGGAGCTCGCGCAATACCAGTATCTTCTGCCGCGCCTTACCCGCATGTGGACCCACCTGGAGCGCCAGCGGGGCGGTATCGGAATGCGTGGCCCCGGCGAGACACAGATAGAGACCGACCGACGGATAATCCTCGACAAGATAGCGCGCCTCAAGGAGGGGCTCGCGCATATCGACCGCCAGAAGAGCATACAGCGCAAAAACAGGGGGAAACTTACGCGCGTGGCCCTCGTGGGTTACACCAACGTCGGGAAATCAACCCTGATGAACGTGCTCAGCAAGAGCGACGTGTTTGCCGAGAACAAGCTCTTCGCCACTCTCGACACCACAGTGAGGAAGGTCACGGTTGAGAACCTGCCGTTTCTGCTAACCGACACCGTCGGCTTCATCCGCAAGCTGCCGACCCATCTCGTCGACTCGTTCAAGTCAACGCTCGACGAGGTCAGGGAGGCTGATCTGCTCGTGCATGTGGTCGACGTGTCGCATCCCGGCTTCGAGGAACAGATCGAGGTGGTGGAGAAGACGCTGCGCGACGTGTGTGGCGACCAGCGGAAACCGATGGTGATGGTCTTCAACAAGATAGACGCCTTCACATATACTCCCAAGGCGGAGGACGACCTGACTCCCGCCACCCGCGAGAACATATCGCTCGATGAGTTCAGGAAGACGTGGATGGCCCGGCAGCCCGACTGCGTGTTCATTTCCGCCAAGAAGAAGATCAACATCGACCGCCTCAAGGAGATTCTGTATGAGAAAGCCCGCGAGATACATGCCGAGAGATTTCCGTACAACGATTTCCTGTATACAAAATACGAGGAGGGTGACAACGCCGATTCTGCCGACGCGGAGGAAGATATGGAAGCAAAGAAGGAATCTTGATATGGAGGAAGGATATTCGGCCGCCGGCAGAGGAGCCGGCAGACAATTGGAATGGTGGGAGCGCCGTCAGCTTGAGAATCAGGGATGCGTGTTCGCCGCCGGCTCCGACGTCGTCGTGAAGGGTCATGTCGATTTCGGCAGGATACACGGCGTGCGTTTCGCCGGCTCCGTTACCCTGGGCTCCCTGGAGCAGGGGGAGCTGCGCGACTGCGTCCTTGAGGATGTGACGCTCGGCGATGACGTGACTGTCAGGAATGTCCCCGGAGGATTGAAGGGCCTTTCGGTAGGCGACGGAGCCACGGTGGAAAACGTAGCCCGGATCGAGATTGAGCCGGAGGCCCCGTGCGGGGTCGGCACCTCAGTGAGTGTCCTCGACGAGACGGGCTCACGGCCCGTGCTGATCTATCCCGGACTTTCTGCCCAGATGGCGTGTCTGATGGCCCGTGTCCCGAAATGGCTGGAGAACGCCCCGATGGGCGTCGCCGAGACTTTTCTTTCCGGCAGGGCCGTGAAAGCGGAAATCGGGGAGAGGGCAGTGGTGAGAGACTGCGGAATGATAAGGAATGTCTCCATAGGCAGGGAGGCATGTGTCGAGGGGGCAAGAAGCCTCGTCAACGGCAGTGTGGTCAACAACGCGGCTCCCGGCAAGGCCCTCAGTCATGTGGGAGCCGGGGTTGATGCCGAGAATTTCATATTCGAGGATGCCGAGGTGAGCTGCGGCGCCATAGTGAGAAACTGCTATGTAGGCCAGGGATGCGTCATCTCCAAGGGGGCTACCGCCCACGACAGCCTCTTCTTCGCCAACTGCAGCATAGAGAACGGCGAGGCTGTGGCCGTGCTTGCCGGGCCCTATACCGTCAGCATGCACAAGTCGACGTTGCTGATAGGATGCCAGACATCGTTTATGAATGCCGGAAGCTGCACCAACCAGAGCAACCACATGTATAAGCTGGGGCCCGTCCACTGGGGTATACTGGAGCGTGGGGTGAAGACCTCCTCCAATTCCTATCTGATGCTCGGGGCCAAGATCGGGGCGTTCTCGCTGCTGATGGGCAGCCACAAGACCCATCCCGACTCCTCCGAGTTCCCGTTCTCATATCTTTTCGGCGACGAGAGGGGCGCCACGGTAGTGGTGCCGGGCGCCATGCTCCGCAGTTGCGGTCTGCTCCGCGACGAGAAGAAGTGGCCTACGCGCGACCGTCGTCTCAAGCGCAAGCTGCCGCTGTATGACAGGGTGAATTTCGCGGTTCTCAATCCATATACGGTGGAGATGATGCTGCTGGCCATCGACACCATAGCCGAGCTTCTGTCACGTCCGGCCGACGACGACCTGTATCTCCGCTACAAAGGAATGAAATTCACACGCGCCTCCCTTGAGCGCGCACGGCATCTCTACGAGCTTGCCATATACAAATATCTGTCGGAGCGTCTTCCGGAGGGTAAATTTCCGGAGAGCGACGGCGAGGAGGCGGAGGAATGGGTCGACATAGCCGGGCAGCTTGTGCCGCGCAGCGTTCTCCAGTCGGCCCTTACGACACTGACGCCGGGACACGTGGAGGAGATTTTCTCGCGAGCCTTCTCAAGATACGACGAGCTGGAGCTGATGTGGATTGCCCGCAGGTTTGGCAAATGGTGGAGAGAGCGAGAGCCGATGATAGCGATAGGCGCCTCCGACTTCGACGCCATCGTCGAGGACGACAGGACGGAATATCTCGAGAATCTCTACAGAGAGACAAAAATGCTTGAACTTTAAAACAACGATAAGTTTAAACAACGAAAACAAATGAAAGTAAAAGACCTTAAACCGGAATTGATCTGGAAATGTTTCGACGAGATCACGAAAGTGCCTCGTCCCAGTACCCATGAAGAACAGATACGTGCGTATCTTCTCGACTTCGCCCAGAAGCATCATCTTGAGGTGCGCACCGACGAGGTGGGCAATGTCGTGATGTGTAAACCCGCCTCAAAGGGCCACGAGAACGCCCCGACGGTGATTCTCCAGGCCCATATGGATATGGTGGCCGAGAAGAACAGCGACGTGAATCATGACTTCCTCAAGGATCCGATCGAGACATACATCGACGGCGACTGGGTGAAGGCCAAGGGCACTACGCTCGGTGCCGACAACGGTATCGGAATGGCAGCCGCTCTGGCAGTGATGATCGACCCGACCCTGGAGCACGGACCCGTGGAGGCTCTCTTCACGGTCAACGAGGAGATCGGCCTTGAGGGCGCGCAGAACCTCGGCAAGGACATGATTACGGGCACGATGCTGCTGAACCTCGACTCTGAGGATGACGGCGAGATTTTCGTGGGATGCGCGGGCGGAATCGACACCACCGCATATTTCACCTACCGCAGAAGCCTCTCCCCCGAGAATTTCGTATATTACAGGGTGAGCGTGAGCGGACTGCTCGGCGGCCACAGCGGCGGCGACATTCATCTTGGCCGCGCCAACGCCAATAAGGTGATAGCCCGTTTCGTATGGGAGTGCTCGCGCAAGTGGGACATCGAGGTGAGCAGTTTCGAGGGTGGCAACCTGCGCAACGCCATTCCGAGAGAGGCGTATGCGGTGTTCGGCATCCATCCCGACCATGGCGAGGAGGCAGAGAAATATCTCCACAAATACGCCAAGGAGATTAAGAATGAATACAAGGGCATAGAGCCCTCGATGGATCTGCGCATCGAGCCGACAGAGCGTCCGGAGTTCTGCATCGACTCAGAGACGTCGCTCGCTCTTGTCAGGGCCCTCTATTCCGCGCCTCACGGAGTATACTCGATGAGCCACGACATTGTAGGGCTTGTGGAGACATCCACCAACCTGGCTGCCGTCAGGATGGAAGGCGACGACAAGATCAAGGTGACCACGAGCCAGCGTTCGTCGGTGGAGTCGCGCAAGGAGGACATCGCCGGACAGGTGGAGGCTCATTTCCAGCTCGCCGGATGCGAGATAAGCCACAGCGACGGCTATCCCGGATGGGCTCCCAACATGGAGTCTACCATCATGCAGCTCAGCGCCGATGCCTATGAGGAGCTCTTCGGAGTCAAGCCTGCCATCAAGGCTATCCATGCCGGTCTAGAGTGCGGACTTTTCCTGTCGAAATATCCCAATCTCGACATGGTGAGCTTCGGCCCCACTATGACGGGCGTGCATTCTCCCGACGAGAAGCTGTTGATTCCCACAGTCGACAAATTCTGGAAACATCTCTGCCTGGTGCTTAAAAAAGTGGCCATGTTATGAGAAAAGGCGGTATAGCCGCAGCCATCATGGCTGCGGCGGCCGTCGTTCTGAACGTCGGGGCATCCTCGGGGTGTGCGGAGAGCGTGAAAGTCCCCGCGGAAGAGGATACCGTGCGGGTGCGTGTGGACTCCATTCCCTCCGAGGACAGTCTGAGCCGCTATTCTGGTATCACCGACGCCGACTTCCGTCTTGTGGCGGAGGAGCTCGGCGTGGAGGTGGCTGCCATGAAGGCGGTGGTGGAGATCGAGGCCGGAAAGCAGATGAAGGGTTTCTGGGCTCCCGGAGTGCCGGTCGTGAATTTCGACCGGAAGATGTATGCGCGTTTCAAGGGCACGCCGTCGCGTAAGGACAAGGAGGCTAAGGTGCCTGCCGGGCTTACGGGCTATGCCCTGAGGGAATGGACCCAGCTCGTAAAGGCTCGCAAGAGCAATAGCGACGCCGCCAACAAGGGGACGTTCTGGGGAATGTTCCAGATCGGAGGGTTCAATTATAAGAAGTGCGGATGCGAGAGTGTCGATGAGTTCGTCAGGCTGATGAGCTATTCGGAACTTGAGCAGCTGGAGCTTTTCGCAGCCTTCATCACCAACACGGGGATGCTTGAGGATCTCAGAAAAAAAGACTGGAGAGGCTTCGCCCGGAAATACAACGGGTCGAGCTACGCCAGACGCGGCTACCACAAGAGGATGGCCGCGGCATATCAAAAATATAAAAAACAGGACAAATGAAAATTACGGAACTTGAGCCGAAACTTGTATGGCAATGTTTCGATGAAATAACGAAAGTGCCCCGCCCGACGCATCATCTTGACAAGATGAAGGCGTTTCTGGTAGACTGGGCCGGACGCCACGGCATCGCGGTGAAGACCGACGAGGTGGGCAATGTAGTCATGACCAAGCCGGCTACCCCGGGTCATGAGAATGCTCCGACAGTGATTCTCCAGGGTCATCAGGATATGGTGGCCGAGAAGCGTGGCGACAAGGAGCATGATTTCCTCAACGACCCGATCGTGACCCGTGTGGAGGGCGACTGGGTCATGGCCGACGGCACGACACTCGGAGCCGACAACGGACTCGGATGCGCCTCCGCTATGGCGGTGCTTCTTGACGACAGCATCGTCCACGGTCCGATTGAATGCCTTTTCACAGTCGACGAGGAGCAGGGTCTGATCGGCGCCAATGGTCTGCAGCCCGGATTCGTGACTGGCGACATCCTTCTTAACCTCGACTCCGAGGAGCATGGCCATCTTGTGATCGGCTGTGCGGGCGGCAAGGTGACCGAAGCCCGTGTGAGGTGTCCGCGTGAGGCCGCGCCCGAAGGGCTCGCCTACTATGAGGTGCATCTGAATCATTTCAAGGGAGGCCACTCCGGAATGGAGATAGGGCTCGGCCGAGGCAATGCCAACGTGCAGCTTTGCCGTTTCCTCTGGGAGAACGGATGTGAGTTCGGGCTTCGCCTTTCCGAGATAGACGGAGGCGGCCTGGCAAACGCCATCCCGAGAGAGGCGAGGGCGGTTGTCGGTGTCGATGCGGCGAGATGTGCTGACTTCGAGAAGGCAGTGGAGCTCTTCTCCGACATGATACATGCCGAGTTCCTGCTTGCCGAGGGTGCCGATTTCACATTCGACGCCCGCAGGGTGGATGTCCCGGCTACAGTCATGACATGTGAGGCAGCCTGGAAACTGGTGTCTGCCGTGTTCTCATGCCCCAATGGGGTGCAGGGAATGTCGAATGCGGTGGAGGGTCTTATCGAGACCAGCTGCAACCTTGCCTCCGTGAAGATGACGGGCGAGGAGGAGGTGACTGTCACTGTTCATCAGCGCAGCTCCGTTGACTCTCGCCGCGACGAGATAGCCGACCGTGTGAAAGCCCTTTTCCAGCTCATCGGGGCGGAAGTGACTTTCGACGACGCATATGTGGGCTGGGCTCCCAACCCGGAGTCGAAGGTGCTTGAGGTGGCTGAGCGCAGCTACGAGGAGCTCTTCGGCGAGAAGCCCCACGTGGAGGCCCTGCATGCCGGATTGGAGTGCGGTCTGTTCCTGGAGAAGATGCCTGGGCTCGACATGATATCCTTCGGTCCCACGCTCAAGGATATACATTCCCCGAGCGAGAAGGCCGACATAAAGAGCGTAGGGGAGTTCTGGAAATTCCTCTGCGATATTCTGCGCAGACTGGCTTAAGCGACATAATGACCGATCAAAAGGGTCCGGGAGCCTTAATGGAGTTCCCGGACTCATTTTTTTTATATAGGGGTGAACAAAAACGATTTCATACACCTTATATATAATAAAGAGAAATATTATGTTGGGATATCTGTCAGTAGGGGTGTTCATCGACGGCGGCTATTACGCGAAGGTGAACCGTGCTCTCAAGGCGATTGAGAGCAGTATAATCCGGGTGAGGTCGTTGTTTGACTTCATCTGCGTCCGTCTTGCCCGCGAGGAGGGGGTTGAGCCGGCCAACTGCCAGATTACGGAGGCCCATTATTTCAGAGGCCGTTTCCGCGTGAGGGAGGCTTACGACAAGCATCTGCTGTATAACGAGCGTAAGTTTGAGGACACCCTGATAGAGAACGATGTCATATTCCATTACAAGCATCTCAGGGAGCTTGAGCGCGACGGAGTCACCCAGGTGATAGAGAAGGGTGTTGACGTATGGTTCGCTCTTGAGGCGTATGAGCTTGCCTGCTTCCGGAAATTCGACTATGTGGTGCTCATAACAGGCGATGCCGACCATGAGATGCTCGTGCGCAAGCTCAAGGCCCTGAAGATAAAGACCGTCCTTCTCACATGGAACCTCAATGACGTGGATGCCACTTCTCCTCTGTTGAGGGAGGAAGCCGGGCATCACTGGGAGCTCTCCGACCTCGTTAGGGAGCAGCCGAAACTGAAGAAGGAGCTTCTCTATAAGTTGCGCGACTCTGCCCTGACACCGCTTGGCGACGAGTTTTGAGCCGGGGCATGCGACTTGCAGTATAGAAAAACAGCCATATGTGATGTGTAATTTTATGTTTAATAACATAATTACACAACCTATTTGCATACGCCTAATTGTCAAAATGATAGTTATTAAGGCTTAATATGATGTGTTTGAAAGGGATTTGTTGGAAATAATATAGCGTATGGTATCTTAATGTTGGGTTGGGGCGGTTGTTGGGATGAAAAATTTCTAATGAAAAATTTGCACCGCTAAGGAAAACTATCTAACTTTGCATCGACGATAAGAGAATCGTCGGGTGCCCCGGGTGGGCGCCGAACACATTTCCGAATGCGTCCGCAGGCATAACAACCGGCATAGACGGCACAAGCGACTGCAAATGTGCATAGCAACACCTCTATCTTTGGAAACTAATGCCAGAAAACTCAATACCGAATCTGATACCAGGAAAAGGACCTTAAATCGAGACCATGATAATGACGGTATGACCAGCCGTCTTGACAACTTTGTGAAAAGGACAAGAATAAATAAAGCGGATTTATAAAAGTCATCAGAGAGCAGTGAGTGTCGTTCTGATGATTCCCGGATGATGCCTGCGGACGCCGGAAATAGTGATGGAGAGAGATTCGGTGATACAATAAAAATCCAGTTACAACGTTACCAATAAAATGTCGGCTTCAAGCGGAGCCGTGGTTATGCATTGCGCCTCAGGGTCTGGCCCGGATGCCTGCCGTGAGGCCGCCGATGATTGTTTATTCAGTGAATTTTAATAAGATATATGTGCGGAATAGTAGGCTACATTGGCAACGGCAACGTTTATGATGTGCTGATAAAGGGGCTTCACCGTCTGGAATACCGGGGCTATGACAGCGCTGGAGTCGCAATGGTGAGCCCGGAAGGAAAACTCAAGATTTACAAGGCCAGGGGCAAGGTAGAGAACCTCGAGCAATATTGCAAGGACAAGGACCTGAGCGGTTGCGTGGGCATAGCCCATACACGGTGGGCCACCCATGGAGAGCCCAGTGATCTGAACGCCCATCCCCATTACAGCGACGACGGTCGTCTGGCGTTGGTGCATAACGGCACCATAGAGAACTACAAGGTGCTCAAGGACGCCCTCACGCAGCATGGCTGCAAGTTTCACAGCGAGACCGACACGGAGGTGCTTGTGCAGCTCATAGAATATATAAAGGTGAAGAACGACTGCAGTCTGGTGGATGCGGTTAGGGAGGCGCTTAAGCAGGTGGTCGGTGCGTATGCGATAGCGGTGCTGGAAAAGGATAATCCCGACCAGATCATCGCGGCGCGCAAGAGCAGCCCCCTTGTGATCGGAATAGGGGAGGACGAGATGTTCCTGGCCTCCGACGCCACGCCCTTTGTGGAATATACCAACGAGGCTGTCTATCTGAAAGACGAAGAGGTGGCGATAATCCGCCGCGGAGAGCCTCTGAAGATCGTCAGCCTGGAGAATGAGGAGAGCGCCATCGACGTCAAGACCCTTGAGATGGGTATCTCGCAGCTTGAGAAGGGCGGCTATCCCCATTTCATGCTCAAGGAGATATTCGAGCAGCCCTCGACGCTTCTCGACTGCATACGCGGACGCGTGGTGGAGGGTGGACGCCGGATAATGCTCAACGGAGTGCAGGACAACAAGGAGAAATTCCTTGGAGAAAAGCGCATCGTCATCGTGGCCTGCGGCACGTCATGGCATGCGGCGCTTCTGGGCAAGTATCTTATCCAGGATATGTGCCGTCTGCCGGTGGAGGTGGAGTATGCCAGCGAGTTCCGCTACTCCAATCCTGTGCTTGACCCGTCGGACCTCGTGATTGCCATTTCGCAGAGCGGGGAGACCGCCGACACGCTTGCTGCGATACAGATCGCGCGCGGGATGGGGGCGTTTGTCTACGGCATAAGCAATGTCGTCGGCTCATCGATACCCCGCGCCACAGACAGCGGCACGTACATACATGTGGGTCCTGAGATCGGCGTGGCCTCGACAAAGGCGTTCACCGGCCAGGTGATGGTGCTGACGATGCTCGCTGTCTCGATAGCCCAGCTGCGCGGCACGATGACGTCGGAGCAGATAGCGCAGATCGGGAGCTGCATACTGCGCATCCCGCGTCTGGTGGAGGATGTTCTCAAGCTTGCGCCGGCCATCGAGCGTCTGTCGCTCATATACACGTATGCGCGCAATTTCCTTTATCTCGGTCGCGGCTACAGTTATCCCGTGGCTCTTGAGGGAGCCTTGAAGCTTAAGGAGATCAGCTATATCCATGCCGAGGGTTATCCGGCCGCGGAGATGAAACACGGTCCCATCGCCCTTATCGACGCCGAGATGCCGAGCGTGATAATCGCGCCCGACGACCATCTGTATGAAAAGATCGTCAACAACGTGCAGCAGGTGAAGGCGCGCGGAGGCAGCATAATCGCCATCGTGACGGAGGGAGACACCGTGATCCGCAACATAGCCGACCATGTGCTTGAGGTGCCGAGGGTGCCTGAATGTCTCACGCCGATTATCACGAGCATCCCGCTCCAGCTCCTTAGCTACTACATTGCCATCAATAAGGGCAAGAATGTGGATATGCCTCGTAACTTGGCGAAATCCGTGACAGTTGAGTGATCTGAACGATAAAAAATCCGTCATAGGAATAAAAATTTTTTGAAATTTTCTTTTGAAATATTTTGCAGGTTAAGAAATAAGTATTAACTTTGCACTCGGATTTCGGGAACGGCCTCTTGGAGGCGACGAAATGCAAGCCTCTTTAGCTCAGTTGGCC
>DKYZ01000082.1:0-11174 GCA_002493515.1 Porphyromonadaceae bacterium UBA7087
ACACACTCAGTGAAACACTACCCGGGTGTAGCGGTTGAACCCCTCGATCACGTCATCGGCCGTGTATGCCACTCCGCCGGCCTCCAGCCTGCGGTCAATCCTGATCAGACGCTGCACGTCCCAATGGATAAGCTCGCGGATCGAGAGCACCAATGGTTTACGCACACTGTTGCGGGTGGCCTTCACCATCGAACGAGACTCATCCCACTCCGACCGGAATACCTTATAGTCTGTGGGCAGCTGGCGCACTTTCCTCTCATGAATTATCTGGTAATAGATTGCACCCTCACGGTCGGCGACAGTCGAGGGCCTGAACTTAACTTTTATCGAAGCCATAATATTTTTTCCGGCAAAAATATCATGAACTTCCGTGCGATTGGCACCCTCAGCGCAAAAACACGCATATTTATTCATCACAGGGTCACTTCATGCGGATGAACTGGGCAGGGTCGCCCACCACCCAGATGACGTCGCCGGGATGCAGCACGGTGTCGGGACGCGGCTGATCGAAGCTGCCGTCGCTATGCTCCACCTTCACTATCATGCTGTAGTAGTCGGCCCGGATGTCGAGTTCCCTGAGCGGACAGCCCACCACCGGAGAGTCGTCGGTGAGCCTGACGCTCCGCAGCTCCACTTTCGGCTGCACCACCTTGAGGGCCTTCACCGCCTTGTCGTCGCGCTCCAGGTCGTCGTTGAGACGCTTTATCTGCTCGTCGTTGCCTATCACCCCTATCACGTCGCCGGGGAAGATGCGCGCGTCGACCGAGGGGAGCGGCATGAAACTGTCGCCGCGCTGTATGCTGGAGACGCTGATGCCGTAGTCCTTGCGCAGGCCGGAATCCTTGAGGCGGTCGCCCACGAAGGAGGCGTTGGGCCCTATCTCGATATATGCCTGATGGAGGTCGCTCACGAGCGAATTGTTCAGACCCAGGCGCGTGTTCTCACGTATATTGAGATTGTCGAGGAATTTCTTCTCCATGCGGTTGCAGTCGACGCTCAGCCGGCGCGAGGCCACGAGCAGGATAAGCACGAAGCATCCGGCGCCTCCGAGCCAGCCCACCTTGGCGCCGAAGGTGGCGGTGAGCAGATAGACGATGAAAAGCAGCGCGATGAGATAGCGCACTATGCGCATCGCCACGAGCGGCACCGTATAGTTGCCCTCCGAGGAGAGCGACTCACGCTCCTCGGGCCGCGTGGAGCTGAAGCACAGCGCCACGAGGAAGGGAGACATGGCGCCCAGAGTGACAAGAGCCGCCACAAACCGGCCGTATTTCCCGATATGCGACTCGAAGAGCGGGAAGAGGAACTCGCGTGAAATCAGCACTATGGCCGTCAGTATGACCGAATACAGCAGTATGCGCCACAGGTAGCGGCTCACCACCTCACGCCACATCTGGCCGGGACGCTCCACCTCGCTGGCGTCTTTCGAATAGCGGGTGATGAGGAAACTAAGTCCCTTGGGGAGATGACGCTCCGCGAAACCGGCGGCCGGCTCCGCGAGCTTCACGAAATAGGGGGTGGTGAAGATCGTGATTACCGATACGGCCACGATTATAGGATAAAGCGAGGGCTGGAGCACACCCAGCCCCATGCCGAGCGAGGCGATGATATATGAGAACTCGCCCACCTGCGTCAGGGTTAAGCCGCTCTCCACGGCCACGCGCAGCGACTGCCCGGTGAGCAGCATGCCGAGGGTGCCGAAGAAAATCATGCCTACCACCACTACCACCGCCAGGATGAGGATCTCCCACCAATACTGCACGATCACATGGGGGTCTACCATCATGCCCACGGAGATGAAGAAGACGGCTCCGAAGAGGTCTCTCACGGGCATTACCACCCTCTCCATCTTCTCGGCCCACATCGTCCCGGCCAGGATGGAGCCCATCACGAAGGCGCCGAGCTCCATCGAGAAACCGCACACCACCGAGAATATCGCCATCGAGAAGCAGAGGCCCATGCTGACGATGAGCAGCGTCTCGTCGTTGAGCATCGGGCGCGCGCGGTTGAGGAACGACGGCAGCACGTAGACACCCACCAGAAACCATATTATGAGGAAGAACACGAGCTTCGCCACGGAATACAGGAGCTCGGTGCCCTCCACGTCGCCCATCGCCAGCGACGACAGCAGCACGAGCATCAGCACCGCGAAGAGGTCTTCGATGATCAGCACCGCCAGCACCAGCGAGGCGAACTTCTTCTGCCGCAGGCCGAGGTCGGTGAGGGTCTTTAATATTATGGTGGTCGACGACATGGATATCATTCCGCCGAGGAAGATGCAGTTGATGTTGTTGAGATGCAGCAGGCGCCCTACCCCGAAGCCGGCGAAAGTCATGCCGGTGATGATGATGAGGGCGGTGACGATTGCCGACGAGCCGGAGTTCATCAGCTTGCGGAAAGAGAACTCGAGTCCGAGCGAGAACATCAGCACCACGATTCCGATCTCCGACCAGAGCTCGATGTTGTCGAGATTGGAGATGGAGGGGAGATACTCGAAGCGCGGGCTTGCGAGGAAGCCCGCGATGATGTAGCCGAGCACCACCGGCTGCTTCATCTTCTTGAAGAGCAGGGTCACTATCGCTCCGAGGAGCAGGATCCACGCCAGGTCGGCGATGAGGCCGTTGTGGGGGGTGTTGTCGGGCTCCTCACGGGGAGTGGCGTCGGGATTGATCTCTGTGTAGACGGCCTCCTCCACCTGCTCCACCGTCGCCGACGGGTCGGACGATGGAGAGGCCAGGGCCACGTATTGCGCGGCCAGGGGAAGTGTCAGCGCGGCCGCTGCTGTTCTCTTGTTGGTATTCATAAGTCTATCTGGCTTGACAATGTGATGGATTTTGTGTCGGCCACGTCGCGCACGCGTCCGAGGAGGGGCACGAGGTTCTCCCCTATCGGCACGAGGACCACGAAATTCACCATCGTGACTCCCGCGTCGTAGTCATACTCGAGGTAATAGTTGGAGAGATGCACGCCGCAGCTGCTGAAGATATCCTTGTAGCGCGAGAAATCCTCGATGATGCCGTTCATCCTGACTATGATGATCTTGGCCTCCTGGCCGAGACGCCTGCGCCGCTCGAAGCGTTCGAAAAGCACGAGTATCATTAGGATGAGAAGCGTCGAGACCACCGAGGCGAGATACATCCCCACGCCCACGGCCATGCCGATGATGGCCGTCATCCAGATTCCGGCGGCGGTGGTCAGGCCGCGCACGGAGCCTTTCATGTGGATTATCGTGCCGCCGCCGATGAAGCCGATGCCGGTGATCACCTGGGCGGCGATACGTCCCGGGTCGCCGTTCTTGAGGCCGAGATATTCCTGGGGCACGTAGATCGAGAGGAGCATCGCCAGGCATGAGCCCATCGAGATGAGGGCGAAGGTGCGCACTCCGGCTATCTGCCCCTTGCGCATACGCTCGGCGCCGACAATGACGCCGAGCATCATGCTCAGCAGCAGGCGGAAGATGGCGTTGCCGAAGGTGACGTCGAGGGAATTTATGTCGTTGAATATTGTCTGAAACACTGTGGCGAACGATAAGTGATTGGTGATAAACGATTAGTCGGTGGGATCGTCGAGGGCGTCTTCCACGGCGGGACGCGCCTGGGCGTTGACCACATACTGGTCGTAGTAGGAAAGCACGAGCGTGGTGAGCGGCAGGGCGATGATCATGCCCATGAAGCCGAGCAGCGACCCCCATATGGAGAGCGAGAGGAGGATGATGGCCGGGTTGAGGCCCATGGCCTTTCCCATCACCTTGGGCGTGAGCACGAGGTCCTGTATACACTGCACCACCACGTAGACGGCCATGCTCTCCCAGAAGATGACCCAGAAATCGCCACCCCCGCTGGCGGTGTAGACCAGGCAGAGCATGGCCGTCATCGGGAGGGAGATGAGCTGGAGATATGGCACCATGTTGAGCATCCCGATGAAGAGGCCGAGCAGGATGCCCATCGGCAGCCCGATTATCATGAAGCCGATGGAGAAGAGGATACCTACGGTGAAGGCTATCACGAACTGGCCGCGGAAATAGCGGTTCATGGCGTTCTTTATGTCGGAGGCGATGGCGAAGGTGCGGCGGCGGTGCTGCACGGGCACGAGCTGGCGGAAGCTGAGCATGAGGCGCTCGTAGTCGAGCATGATGAAGATGACGTATAGAATCACGATCAGCCAGCTGAAAAGGCCGAAGATATAGGCCAGCGAGGAGCTGACCACCGTCCAGGAGGATGCCAGGGTCTTCTTGCCGAGCTCATACCATTCCTCGCGGGTGAAGAGGTTGGAGATGGAGTTGAAGTCGATGTTGTCGCGCAGCAGCTGGTGCACGCGCTCCGATATATACGGAATCTGGATATGGGAGGTGGTGTAGTTGCGGAGCATCACGGTCATCTCCTGCGCCTCGGAGACGATGTAGGGTATGACGGCGAAGGAAATCCCCGCTATGACTACGGCCGTCTCGACGAGAGCGAGCATCACGGGCAGGAAGCGGCGCCGCGAGTGTGTCCATTTCATGTTCCATTGCACGATAGGCTCGAGCATGTAGGCAAGCAGGCAGGCCACGAGGAAAGGAAGGAGGACACCCTTCAGGAGATTGAGCAGATAGATAGTGGCAAGCACGGCGCATACCGAGACGAGGATACGCACGGTGCGGTCGAAGGTGAACGGGCGCCGGCGGCCGGCTCCTGCGGCGGCTGCGTCTGCAGAGGTTTCATCTATGAATGTCTGTGGCATAATATAAACTGTTTTGACGGAGGGGATTGCACGCCTGGGCAATCGGCCGTCCGCCGGATTACGGAATACAAAATTAATAAATGATTGGGAAGAGGCCAAAATTCAGAAAAACTTTATACCTTTGCCGCTGTTTTTGGTCTAAGCAATTATATGGGAATCGAAAGAGAGAGAGAGATGCCGCGTTTTCGGCGGCTTGCGATGATATTGACGCTCGCGCTGGCTCTGGGAGTCGGCGCGGCGTCGGCATTCGCTTCGGAGAGCCTGGAGCGGTTTCTGAAATCGGGGACGGTTGACCCGGCATCGACGTCGGTGCTGGTGATCGACCTCAGCGACGGCAAGGTGCTCGAGAGCCACAATGCCGGGCGTCCGCTTGTGCCCGCCTCGATAATGAAATCGGTGACGACGGCCACGCTGCTTCAGAATGTAGGCAAAGACTACCGCTACGAGACGCCCGTATGGATGGAGGGCGACGTCAAGGATGGTGTGCTGGAGGGAAACCTCGTGGTGGAGGGGGCATGCGACCCGTCGCTTGGCACAGACAACGACCCCGGCTCCACCGATATCATTGCGGAGACGGTCAAGGCGTTGGAAAGCAAAGGGATAACGAGGATTGAGGGTGATGTGGCGGTCGACCAGTCGGCGTTCGCCGGCCCGGCGTGCCCGCCGAGCTGGATGAGCGCGGACCTCCCCCACTCCTACGGCACGGGGAGCCACGGACTCAACTACGCCGACAACTCGGCGGCGAGGAAGTCGGTGAAAGACCCGTCGGCGGTGTTCTTGCGCCGGCTGCGCCAGGAGCTCTCGGCAGCGGGCATCACCGTGGCTGGCGGAGAGGCGAAGGGGGGAAAGCGGAGGATGCTTGTCAACCATCTTTCAGCCCCGGTAGATGAGATAATGCGCTCTTGCATGATGCGGAGCGACAATCTTTTCGCGGAGTCGATGCTGCGCACATACAGCCATGAGGCCGGAGGCGACGGATCCACGGCCGACGGGGCGCGCAGGGAACTGGAGTTCTGGAAAAAGAAGGGACTCGACAGCGGGGAGGTGGAGATTGTTGACGGCAGCGGCCTTTCGCGCTCCAACCGCATGACGGCGGAGTTTATGGGCGATGTGCTGTCGAGGATGAGCGGCGACGCCTACTATGCCTCCTTCTTTCCGCTCGCCGGACAGGAGGGGACGCTGAAGAATTTTCTGGCCGACACACCGTTGGACAGCTATGTGGCTTTGAAGACAGGCAGCATGAAGGGAATCCAGTGTTATGCCGGCTACAAGCTTGACGACGACTATGCGCCGACCCACGTGATAGTGATAATGATCAACAATCTGAAGAGCGACCGTTCACGGATGCGCCAGGCGGCCTCGCGGATGCTGCTCGACATCTTCGCCCCCGGCAATGACGACACAAAAGAATAAAACAGCGACTATTATATGGAAAGAGAGAGAATGAGCGAACTGCTCGACAAGGTATATGAGCTTGAGGGACTGCTCAGCATCGCCCTCAGCCGCGACGAGATTCCCCAGCGGCTCGAAGAGATGATCGCAGCCCGGATAGAAGAGCTGGCCGGATATCAGAAAAATCGGAAAAATCTCGAGAATCAGGAGAATCGGGAAAATCAGGAAAATCTGATTTATCGAGATAATCAGGATAATCCCGATAATCTCGATAAATCAGATAACCCCGACAACCCCGACAACTCCGATTATCCCGACAACCCCGACAACTCCGATTATCCCGATAACTCCGATTATCCCGATAACTCCGATGACAGCTACTACATCGTAGAAGACGATGAGCCAGAACCGATTACCCCGATAACTCCGATTACTCCGATTACTCCGATTACCCCGATAGCTCCGCCCCCGCCCTCCCCCCGCCAGACCGGGCGCCTCGTCTTCTCCATCAACGACCGTTACCGCTACCGCCGCGAGCTCTTCGGCGGCGTCGACGCCGACTTCAACGACGCCCTGTCGCGCGTGGCCGCCATGGACTCCTACGACGAGGCCGAGGAATACTTCATCGACGAGCTGCAATGGGATCCGGAACGTCCCGAGGTGGTGGACTTCATGGCCGTTCTGCGCAACTATTTCGAGGTATGAGCGGAAGACTGTATATCGTCCCGACACCCGTCGGCAATCTGGAGGACATGACCTTCCGCGCCGTGCGCGTGCTTAAGGAAGTAGATGTGATCCTTGCCGAAGACACGCGCACCACCGGGGTGCTTCTCAAGCATTACGACATCCACACGCCGATGCAGAGCCATCACAAATTCAACGAGCATGAGACGTGCCGCCGCTGGGCGGAGCGCGTGGAGGCAGGTGAGAAGGTGGCCCTTGTCTCCGATGCCGGCACGCCCGGCATCTCCGACCCCGGGTTCATGCTGAGCCGCGAGTGCCGCAGGCTCGGCGTCGACGTGGAATGCCTGCCGGGCGCCACGGCTTTTGTCCCGGCGCTCGTGGCTTCGGGCTTACCGTGCGACAGATTCGTCTTCGAAGGCTTTCTGCCGCTGAAGAAAGGGCGCGCCACGCGGCTCAGGGAGCTTGCCGAAGACCCGCGCAGCGTGATAATCTACGAGTCGCCGCTGCGTCTGCCCAGGACGCTCCGCCAGCTCGCCGAGGCCTTCGGCGCGGAACGCGAGGCGGCTGTATGCCGCGAGATTTCGAAGCTGCACGAGACCATCAACCGCGACACCATCGGAAATCTCGCCGATTTCTATCAACTGAACCAACCGAAAGGAGAGATTGTTATTGTACTGTGCGGCAACCAGAGGGACCGCACGCACGATTAAACTTTATTTAACTAATTAACACCAAAATCGCAAGTTATGAAAAAAAGTATTATTTATCTTGCCCTCGGGGCGCTTCTCCTCTCTTCCTGCGCCGGCAAGGACGACAAAAAGATCCAGGAAGACTCCATGAAGATCGCCACCCTCACGGAGGAATACAATGAGGCTACATCCTTCAACGACTCCCTCATGCTCCTCATGGGCGACATCTACACCGGACTCGACTCAATCAACGCCCAGGAGGGTCTGCTCTATAACATGGGCTCCGGCGACAACACCGACCGCCGCGCCGAAATCCGTCAGAACCTGGCCAACATCAAGGCCCGTCTGAACGCCAACAAGCAGGTGCTCGACCAGATGCAGGCCAAGCTCGATGCCTCCGGCAACCAGAATGCCGTGCTCAACAAGACCATCACACAGCTCAAGCAGCGCCTGGAGTCGCAGGATAAGAAGATCGCCGACCTGGAGACACAGCTGGCAACTGCCAAGGAGGAGATCACCAACCTCAGCAACCAGGTGACCGAGACCCAGGAGCAGGTAAAGACCGAGACAGCAGCCAAGGAGCAGGCTCAGGCCGAGGCAGCCGCTTCCGACGCCGCAGCCAACACGGTATACTATGCCATCGGCACGAACAAGGAGCTGAAGAAGAACGGTCTTCTCGAGAAGAAATTCCTCGGCCAGACCAAGGTGCTGAAGGGCGACGAGATCAACCTCGGCTACTTCACGAAGGTCGACAAGCGCAACCTCAAGTCGATTCCCACCAACTCCAAGAAGGTGAAGATCTGGACGTCCGTGCCGCAGGAATCCTACAGGATTGTGGAGAACGCCGACAAGACGAAGACCATCAACATCCTCAACCCCAACGAGTTCTGGAAATACTCGCCTTACCTGGTCATCCAGGTTGACTGAGATATGGACTACAACCCCCGATTATCAGAATAACCCTAAGTTTAGACAGAGTTTCGCGGATTCGCCAATCCGCGGAACTCTGTTTTTTTATAAAATCCAAATACTTATGAAAATTCCTATCGCAATTTCCCTGTGTATGCTTGCGGCGGCTCCGGCTGTGGCCGCGCCGTTCGGCGTTGAGCGTATCGATCCGCCCCACTGGTGGACAGGGATGAAAGACACCTCGCTCCAGCTGCAGGTGTATGGCCGCGACGTGCGTCCGGCCGATTTCAGTGTGGACTACCCCGGAGTGAGGGTAGACAGCGTGGCCCGGCTCGACGGCTCGCCCGACTGGCAGTATGTGTATCTCACTGTCTCTCCCGAGGCCAGGCCGGGAAAGATGAGGCTCCAGTGGAGTCTCGACGGAAATAAGGTGACCAAAGATTATGAGCTGCGTGCGCGGCGACCGATGAAGGGTGCGCAGGGCTTCGACGCTTCCGACGTGCTGTATATGGTGATGCCCGACCGGTTTGCCGACGGCAATCCCGGAAACAATGTGCTCAAGAGGATGCGGTTCCCGGCGGAAGTTGACCGCAGCAATCCCAATGTGCGCCACGGAGGCGACCTGGAGGGGATAAAGCGTCATGTGGGCTACATCGACTCCCTCGGCGTCACTGCGGTGTGGCTTAACCCGGTGCTGGAAAACGATATGCCCGGCGGCTCCTACCATGGCTACGCCACGACCGACTATTACGCGGTAGACCCGCGCTTCGGCAGCAACGACGACTACACGGAGCTTATAGACACCCTGCATTCCCACGGCGTCAAGACCGTGATGGACATGATCTTCAACCATTGCGGCAGCGAGCATCCCTGGATGTCGGCGTCTCCG
Organism: Porphyromonadaceae bacterium UBA7087; assembly: GCA_002493515.1. GTDB lineage: Bacteria > Bacteroidota > Bacteroidia > Bacteroidales > Muribaculaceae > Lepagella. The sequence goes on from DKYZ01000082.1 coordinate 9,283, forward strand.
GCTTCCGACTGGTTTAATTTCCAGGACGGCTATGAGCAGACCAACTACCGCCTCTCGACAATCACCGACCCCTATGCCTCCGACTATGACCGCAAACTTACGGTCGACGGATGGTTTGTAAAGGAGATGCCGGATCTCAACCAGAGGAATCCACATCTCATGAAGTATCTGAGCCAGAACTCGATATGGTGGATAGAGGAGTCGCAGATCGACGGCATCCGGATGGATACCTACCCATATGCCGATGAGCGCGCGATGGCCGGATGGATTGACGACGTGATGCGCGAGTATCCCGATTTCAATATTGTGGGGGAATGCTGGTTTGGCGAGGCTGCCGGCGAGGCTGCCTGGCAGAAGGGATCGCCGCTGGCGGCAGTGACGGGATTCGATACGAATCTGCCCACGGTGATGGATTTTCCGCTCATGATAAAGAGCAGGGATCTGGAGCCGTACAAGGAGCAGACCGACCCGTGGAACGGGCTTAACAAGATCTATGACCACCTCGCTCTGGATTATGTCTACAAGGATCCGATGAAGGTGTTGCGGTTTCTCGACAATCACGACACAGAGCGCATGATACAGACTCCGCTGGATTCGCTCGGTGCGTGGAAGCAGGCAGTGACACTGCTTCTTACCATACCGGGAATCCCGCAGCTTTATTACGGTACGGAGCTGCTGATGTCAGGCACACGCCAGGGGGGCGACGGGAACGTGCGCCGCGACATGCCGGGCGGCTTCCCCGGGGACAAGGGGAATGTTTTCGTGCGCGAAGGACGCAGCAGGCTTCAGAACGAGGCGTTCGACTATCTGTCGGCGCTGAATAAATGGCGGAAAGGGAGCAAGGCGATAGCCGAAGGAGGCATGAGGCATTTCATGCCCACCAACGGCCTGTACCTGCTTCAGCGCAAGGCCGGCGACGACGAGGCAATCATCATTCTCAATGGCGTAGACAGCGAAAACGAAGTGGACATGGCGCGATATCTGGAGATTATCCCGGCCGGAAAGCGCTACCGCGACGTCATCACCGGCGAGGAGCTCGAGCTGATACCCGCCGCAGGCAAACGCCTCTTCGCCCCGAGAGAGACGCGCATCCTTATCCCCGCCGAATAAAGCGGTACCTCTATCGCTTTTATCGCCCACGCTGCGGCCGGAGCGCAGCGTGGGCAAAAAGCCTCATTGCTCGAAGATGACCGGGGCGCCGGGGAGGCCGACAAAGGGAGCCTTTTTCTCGCGCTCGGCATATGAGACGGCAAACGAGGCTGCCTCGTCGAGGCTCTTGAAGGAGCCTGCTATGGCATAATACTTGCCGGCTGAACTTTCCGCCGCAAATGCCTCATAGCCCTTGCTGAAAAGATCGCTGACATGAGCCGAGCAATTGGTAAGCATCTTGTAGCTGCCTACCGCCACACTGTAACGATGCTTCACATGCTCCAGGCCATCCTCGAATTTCAATTTCTCATTGGATATAAAGACACTGTCGCCGTTCACCAGAATCTTGCGCGGCGCCCCGTCCACCAGCAGCGCCCCGCCGGGAATCTGTATGTCAGGATCCACCTGCTGACGCTTGTTTAGGGCCGCATCATAAGCCGCCTTGTAATTCTTCTCCGTAGGCTTGCAGCCCCACAGGCCGCATGCCATGACCGCAGCCATAGATATGTATAAGACTCTCCTCTTCATTTCAATAATAATTTATCTTATGAAAATATAACAATCCCCACGCCGATATATTGCCCCCAGTGCTGAGATATAGTGGCCAGAGCGCAGCGAAGGCATCATAAGCAGCAAGAGAGCTTAATGAGCAGCGAAGGCATCATGAGCTGCATGAGAAGCATCATGAGCAGCATAAGCAGCGAAGGCATCATAAGATAGCGAAGCGGGCGCCGCAAGATTGC
>DKYZ01000082.1:11457-28557 GCA_002493515.1 Porphyromonadaceae bacterium UBA7087
AAGATTGCGGCGCCCGCTTTATCGGGATGATATCCCTGGGGATATCCTTTTTATCTGTCTTGAAGTGAATTTACTTCACAACAACCTTGACAGCCTTGCTGCCCTGCTTCTTGATGACAATCTGGCCAGCCTCGGGATTAGCTACCTCAACACCCTGGAGGTTGAAATACTTAACAGGAGCGTTGCTGTCGAACTCTACAGACTCAACACCTGAGAGGACTACATTGCTGATAACGGCAGTTGCCTCGTCGCTCGGTGTGCCATTGGTCCACCAATACATGTCGCCAGGAGCCGTTGTCACTCCAAAATAAGGATTATGGATTGTAATCACATCATCCTCCATATTGGAGATCATGTACTCATCGTAATCCATCTCATCAATGGCTTCTTCCACTGTATAGCCCTCCTCAAGATACTGTGCCTCACGGTTGAACATGTAGTAACCCTCTGTATTAGAACCGTCCCCGGCCTCCGAGAAATCGATTGTCATACCGCTGAATACGAACTTCTCGACAACAACATAGTCCTTATGCTCGACGTTGATGAGAATACCGCCTTCTTTATCTGCAGTATAATTAAGCTCAGCCCAAGGAGTATTCTCTCCATAGGGATTCTTGAGGTAAAGAAGATTGGGATTCTCCTTGTTCTGCTGAAGAGTAACCTCGTAAGGAGTAACTACACTGGGATCTGTGAGGGCATACTTAATCCATGCCTCCTCAAATGTAACCGTGCATGCATCAGCCCACTCGTCAGGATTGTAGACGAAGTAATGCGGAGCCTCAAAGTAGTTGTTGCTTGCGAGCCAGAACCAGCCATCCTCACCCTCAAGACCGATACCGAGGCAATATTCCTCAGGGAATGTGATCAGGTTGTTCTCTCCTATCTGGCCAATCACCTTCTCTACTTCCTGAAGTTTATGACCCTCACCTTCCTGAACGAGCTGTCCGATGTAGAAATACTCGTTGGTATTGTAATTGGTGTTGAAACCCATTGTCTGACGGTTGATGGTGAAAGTCGAGTTTGCAACGTCAACCACACCCTTCAGCTCGATTTCGGGACGTGCCGAGATTGAGAAATATACTTCGGAAGCGACATCGCCTGGAGTCATTGACACACTCATGGAGACAGTTTTTCCACCGTTGGTGGAAAGCTGGCTTATACCATACCATGTGTAAGCGCCCTCAAGATCAGCTGCTGAGCCGATTTTCTTAACACCTGCCTTCTTGGAAGGCTTTGCATAGGTCTGCAGATTAACCTCTTTTGTAAGGGTATCTGCGTTCTTGACAGCCTTCATGGCGGGAGCCGAAGCCATTGCGGGAGCCGCGATAAGCATCGACAGACCAAGAAGACCAAACGTAAATTTTGTCATAATGATTAATGTTTATAGTTTGTGTTTAAAATCATTTCTAAGTCACACTGCAAAATTAATCAATTCCAGCCAACGAACCAAAAAAAAAATCAAAATTATCCTTATTTTTTTATAATGCCTTATTTACGCATCATTCCAAAGGGTAAAAAAAGGGAGGGTGCCACAGCTTCCTGCCATGCCACCCCAGCTTAATCAAATTGCCGATTAATGGCTCATTATCAATATATTATCTTAACCGAGCCATTACCTCTGCGAACTATCACCAAGTCTCCCTTCCTTGGAGAATCAATCTCTACGCCCTGGAGGTTATAATATCGCGTTTCGAGACTGCTTTCATCATATATACCCTCAACAGCCCCAAGATCCTTCCACATGAACGGGAGCCGGGCCACCTCCGTCATCGAGCTTCCGTTTGAAGACATCAGACGCAGATAATATAGTTTGTCACGCTGTGCCTGGTCGAAGTCGACATGTACCTCATAAGACCTCTCCGACCCTGCCTCAAGGAACGGGGTCTCGCTGAATACGGATTCTATAACCGGCTCAACAGCGGTAGGAACTCCGGCCACAGCCTCATACACGCCCATTGTGAGCTGTCCGTCATAATAACCACGGCTTATTTTGATGCCGAATTTCACATCCATGTTCATGCCGTCTTTCACAACCTGCACGTTGGGGAATTCACGACCGTCTATCGTCATTGGTTCAGGAACGCTTCCCTCGATGGAGAATCCGGTAAGTGAGACTGTGGCATTGCGCGCAGGAGTCGGTTGCATGACAACCGTGCCATAGGTGCCATAATCAAGATTTGTCTCGGGATCGTACATTCCTATAGTAAACTCAGTGTCCTCCTTAATGGAGGGTGCACCTTCCAACGGCAAGAATTTGGCCACCCACTCCTTCTCAATGGTTTCCCCCGGCTTGAGGGTAACAAGGAAGCTGCCACCTACCATCACTCTCTTTCCGTTATACATCAACATAGGACTGGCACCTCTCGTTATCTCCACATCACTCGGATTGGATACCTTGACCCTGAACTTTGCGTTACGGCTGTTAAAAAGAGATGTCAGCACCTCCATATCCGAGAAATCCAGCATAGCCGGAGAGCTGTTGATCACTGTATAGGTGCCATCGTTCACCTCAAGATACACGTAGTTAGGATAGCCCCAGGGCGCTGCCGCTGGAAGCCAGTCAGCTCCGTCAATGCCCTGCTCCATCGATGAGACAGTCACCTTATACTTTCCGTTCTGGAGCTCGGGTATCTTTACTTCAAGTCTGGCTCCGCTTGCATAATAACTACCTGGCTGAAGCGAGACTGACGACATGCCAGACAGCTTTCCTTTGCCAACCTCTGTTTCACCTGGAGTCCCATCCACAGGCTCATATATCGCACCAACCCTGACTTTTATGTCATGATCAGTGGCATTACCCCACCCACAGGGAGAATAATTGCTGACCACGAACGAAAGCTCGCCGTAATCAACGGTTGCAGAAAGGGCACCATAAATCAGAAGTCTGCCTGGATTCGGCTCTGCAGGCTTTCCTGTAGGCTTCTGCGCCCCGATTATCGCATTTTGATGGAAATTGAAACCTCCCTCATAACCTCCGATTCCTTGAGCAGTGGGATTAAGGGCATCAAGGGCATAATACCCGTCAGCCATGCCCCCCCATCCCCAGTTGAAGTGGAAATAGCCATTTGAATATCCGTCGCATACAAACGAATGGCCTCCCTCCTGGGGAGACTGACCGTTTATCACTACCGGGCCCACATCCTTGAGATTACCGTAAATCATGTTTCTCCAGTCTTCCCAAGAATAAAGCATCCTTTTGATTGAACGGCACCCCTCGTCATATTTGAAATACTCTCTCAAAGCATAAGCTATTGATTCTCCGGAAGCCCCGGAAAGATCAGGGGAGTAACTCATCTCTACGGAATATCCACAAGCTTTCATCAGATAAGCCACAGCGTCTGCCTGTGTCTCGGAATATCCGTCTTTCTCGTAGAAATTGAGCATATTATCCCAGTCGAACGCCTTTTCACCGAAATTCATACTGAGATTCTGCCCGATTCTGCCCGAATAGAAACTTACAGAACCCTCACCGACATCAGGATACTTGAAATAGTTCATCACCTGAGCCATGGATGTAGCCACACACCCTGTAACACAAGTTCTTCCGTTTACTACAGGACAATCATTACTATACGGCGCGTCCTGATTCCATCTTGTAGTCATCAGCACGGGAACCTCGGTCCAATCCTCCGGCGCCTCGGGAGCCTTCTCACAGCTTACCGCACCTATCCTGGATGCATATTCAATCTGACGAGCATATTCACCCAGCCACCATACAAGCGCCGGCGGCATGTTCGCTTCATCCAGATTGGCGGCATCGCTATACCCCAGCACCGGAAAAGCCACGTCATCGCCGGAGAGAATCATGTATCCACCCCCTTTAACATTGAAGACATATGCCGCAGGATTACCCTGAGAAGTCAAGGCTGTGTATTCCGGAACGCTTTCCAACTCAAAATCACCTGCCACTTTCATAGGCACATAGGACTCTGTCTTTCCGAAGACTCTATGTTTCGACTGCTCCGGGGTCAGAGGCTCTGCCGAAGCCGCTCCTACTGCCGAAAGAGCAATCGCGGAAAACAAGACATTCCGTTTTGCCAAGGCAAGATAATTGCTGTTTTTCTTATCCATTTCTCGTATATTACAATTTTAGTTAACAATTCGTCATAATCGTGGAAATCACATAAATTCCACACTGCAAATTAAAATAATTATAATGAAACCACCAAATTATTACCCAAATTTATTGGCAAAATTTATTTAAGACAAGGCCGCTGCGATTGTTATCACAGCGGCCTCGTTTCATATTGTCATATCTTCAGATCAATTCCAGGCGTTTCCTGAGCCCTCATTGAATTCATTGATATTTACACTCTTGTTCAATCTTGTCTCGTCAAACGGAATTATAAATCTCCAGTTGTTGGTTGACTCGTCGTTCTGGCTTACTTCCAGACCGTAGTCCATACCCCAGTTGCCTGAAGTCGGATCACCAGGAACCCAAGCCCTGCGTACCATAGGCAGATTCCAACGCTTCCAGTCGGAGAAGTTGTGACCCTCACCCCAGAGCTCTATGCGGCGGCACAGACGAATCTCATCAAGAAGGGCATCGCCGGTCTTGTCGCAGCTATATCCGGGAATTCTCAACTTGTTGATTTCCTCAAGACATGAAACGGCAGTTGCCATATCGCCTGCCATATAGGCAGCCTCGGCTTCCGTTATGCACATCTCAGACGCTCTCATGAACGGCATGGCATTTACTCCGTAAGGAGATACCGACCAGAATTTCAGAGATGAACCAATAGGACAAACAACAAGGGAGAAGCGCTGCTTGTTACCAAGGTTTACACCGTTCTGGTCATCTTTCTTGATGAATGCATAGAAAGGCTGGGTCGGATCATAACATTCGCTCAGATTTCCCTTGAACTCAGTATTCGCATACTGATGTGCATATGCGATTATGACGTTGGCAAGACCCCACTTCGCAGATGCATCGCCGGGCACCTTCGCTGTAGGTCCGAACGACATATCACATGAGCTGCCGTCTACGAGCGTATTGTCCCAGAAATCAGCTTCCGTTATCTTGCCGCGATTGTGCTTCTTGTCTATGTCATTGAGCTTGTCGGGGGTGAGATAGAGTTTTCTACGGATATCATTGGGATCGAGCTGGTTGTAGAGATCCAGGGAGATTGCGATACCTCCCACACCCCATGAGTTGACATATTGGCCGTTGCAAGCATAATGCGAACCCCAGCTCCAGTAATAGATATCCTCCTCGTTGGCACCCTGCATCCACATATTGTCATTGTTGTCGGTATAGAAACCTGACAGATACGTGTTATTGTCCATGACAGCATAACCCTTGCGCGCGTCATGCGCCATCTTCTGAGCTATCGCCCAATCGTGGCGGATAAGGGCAGCACGGGCATAGACACCTCTTGCAACACTTCCGTCTACTTGCCACTTATAGTCTCTATGGACGTCAGATGCAGCGTCATAGAGGGAGATGGCCAGGTCAAGGTCGGCATATATCTGCTTGATGACGTCAGCCATAGAGGAAAGAGGCTGGTCACCCACTCCGGCTTGGGTACGCAATACAAGACAAAGCTGCGCTCCGTTGCGGCTATCCTCCCAGCGGGGAGCATAGAACTGAAGCAGACGTGTATACGCATGCGCCCTGAATGTAAGGGCACCGGCCTTGATGAATCCGCGTCTCGTCTCATCTCCGGGACACTCGTCGATGTCGTCGAGAATTATGTTAGCCTGGTTGATGAGATTGTAATAATACATCCAGGGAAGTGTGTTCATGATCGCATCCTGGTCGTTGAACTCCTCCCAATTGAACATTGACTTCGACCAGTGCTGCACGAGCCCTCCGATAAAGTCTGCGCCATAACCGTCGTTGAAATTGGTCTGGATATAACCCTCACCGTTAACCTGGTTGTAGGCTGTTGACTGATACTGGGTGTTCATGGCCATGCTTAGGCCATTGAGAGCCATCTGGGCAGCCTCGAGGCTTTTACCAATCTGATCGGTGTCGACCTCTGTCTCGGGCGACAGCTCAAGATAGTCGCTCGAGCATGCGGGAAGCATGGTCAGCGCAGATGCTATCGCCAGATATGATATTTTATTCTTTATTTTCATTGTCTGAGCTATTTAACTTGATTTACATTAGAATTTAACACCGAGCTGGAAGGAGAACACACGTGCTGGAACGTAGCTGTTGCCCTGGCCGCCGGAGAAGTTATACTGCGGGTTCAGACCCTTCTGACGCGTGATGATGAAGAGATTGTCAATGGAAGCGCCTATGTTGATGTTCTGAAGCTTCATGGCGTCCACCCACTTCTCGGGAAGATCGTATGAAAGGTTGATATTCTTGAGTGTGAGATAGTTGCTGCTTACGATATACTGGCTCGAGAACATGTTGTTGTAGTTCGTCAGGTTAGCGTCGAGCACAGGCACGCCATTGGGATCTATATCGCTTGTCGCTATCTCGATAGGAGCCGGATTGCTCTTGTCAAACGCCTGACGTGTCATGCCCTCGGGAGCATGTGTCCAAGCCTTAAGCACATCTTTGTGAAGGGCAGCCGGTCCTGTGGAACTTACTCCCATCAAAGACTGGTATACACCGTTGGAAACCTTGCCGCCAAGGCTGTAGGTGAAGAGAAGTGAAAGATTGATTCCCTTCCAGCTCACAGCAGTGCTGAACGAACCGTAGACTGTAGGCAGCGCTGATCCGAGAAGTTTTCTTGCGGCGTACTGAGGACGGTCGGTATAATACTTGTCACCAATCTTGAAAAGATGACCCGAACTAAGAGCCTGCTTGAATTTCTGGTCGTATACGGCCTGCTGATAGTATTTTTCTCCATTCTCATTGTAAGCATAATAGTCAGGTGAGTCAGGAACCATCTCATAGAGGGAGTTACCCGTGTACTGATCCACACCGGCCCATGCGTATGCATATTTCTCATAGATGCTCCTGCCCTGGAACAGACCCTGACCGGGGATATCCTGTCCGTCGGGGAGCTTGTTAATCTTGTTCTTCATGAATGTGGCATCAACATTGAATGTCCACTTCACATTCTTGTTGCGGATGATGTCCACGCCGAGAGCAATCTCCCAACCGAAGTTATCCATCGTACCGATGTTCTGCATGATAGAGGGCTGAGCACCCCAGTTGAGCATGGTACCTGCCGACATAGGCATCGAGCGGTCAAAGAGCAGGTCGGAGTTACGCTTGTTGAAATAACCTACTGTGAAATTAAAGCGGTCGTTGAAGAGCGAACCCTCCAATGCCACGTCGAAGGTCTTTGTCGCCTCCCATTTCAGATCCGCATTTCCACGAGTGAGGGGACGAAGAGCGCCAACACCACTGTAAGGGAAGATAATGTAGAGGTTGCGGTAGGCATAAGCATCAGCAGCGGCGTCATTACCTACACTACCGTAAGCGGCACGAAGCTTGAGGAAGTTGATCCAGTTGATATTGTGCATAAACTTCTCCTTCGTGATGACCCAGCTACCACCGACACTCCAGAAATTACCCCAGCGGTTGTCCTTGTGGAAGCGCGAGCTGCCGTCGCGACGTATGGAGAACTCACCGAAATATTTCTGATCATAGTTATAGCGCGCGCGACCCAGATAAGACTCTGTACGAAGTGCGCCAGCAGACTCAGAAGAATAGTCGTTGTCCTCGAAATTCGACACTGTTATCATACCGGGGAACTGCTGGCCAGACTTGCGGAGGAATATGGAAGTCGTGTTGTAGCTATAATTCTCATGGTCGAGAAGGACATCCACATGGTGGTCACCATACTGATGATCCCACGTAAGAGTCTGCATGAATGTGTGGGTGCGGTAGTCGGAAGAGCTTACGTCAAGACCGCCCTTTCCTTTCTGGGAACCGATAAGGTTATTTGAATACTCCTTCGCATTACGTTTGTTGCGGGACATGGAGCCGCGGACAGTAAGTTCGAATCCATAAGGAAGCACTGCTGTACCGTAAGCCATTGCAGTCACGAAAAGACCGGTATAGTTTGACTGGTCGAGACGCATGTTCCACGCTACGTTGTTATCCTTGGCCATTCCTGCCGTATACCACAGAGGCTGTCCCTCTGCATCATAGATAATATTGCCTTCCTCGTCGTGCTGGTAATAGGGAAGCACCGGAGCAAATGTGTTCACCATGAACGGGTTCGCTGTTGAACTCAATGAATCGGAATCGCTCGGGTCAAGCACACCGGTATCAGAGTCGGTATAAGTCGCGCTTAAGTTGACTCCTGTGCGGAAATAGCTCACAGGCTCGAAGTTGGCCACAAGACGACCGTTGAAACGCTCGAAGTCTGTCTGAAGCATATAACCGTTCTCCTTAAGATAACCTACAGAAGCAAAGACGTTGAATTTGTCGGTTGCACCTGTGGCGTTGAGGTTGTATTCCTGACGGTAACCGGTCTGCGACACAACATCCCACCAGTCAAGGTCGGTATATCCAGGACGGATCTTTCCCTGAAGCTTACCATCGGCAGAGAACAATTCTGAGGGCTCCTTGTCATATATGTTGGTATCCATGAGGAATGAATGCACAAAGCTCGGAGCCTTAGCTGCCAGTGCCTCCTCATAGGTAGCGAAGGAACCGGAAGAATAGCTTCCGCGCGCCCAACCGGAAAGAGCGGTTTCCATCCACTCGTCGGGGCCGAGAGTGTCATAATAAGGAAGGCCTCTCTCATACATACCCTGACGCACCTGCAGCGTGACATCGATCTTACCTACGTTCTTGGCACGCTTTGTGGTGATAAGGATGACACCGTTGGCACCTCTGTTACCATAAAGGGCGGAGGAAGCGGCGTCCTTGAGCACGGACATCGACTCGATATCCGCAGGGTTGATATCAGCTATGTCTCCATCGTAAACGATACCGTCAACGACATATAGAGGCGACATGGCACTGCTGGTGAATGAGTTGAAACCACGGATACGGATGGAGGGGTTTGCACCAGGCTGGCCTACAGAGTTGTTGACCTGCACACCGGGGGCGTTACCCTCGAGAGCAGCTGTGACAGATGTCACAGGACGATCCTCGATCTCCTTGGCTCCAACGACGGCAACCGAACCGGTAAGAGATTCCTTGTTGGCTGTACCGTAGGCGACTACGACCACGTCATCAAGGTTGGCGTAAGTAGACTCAAGCGCCACCTTCATGTTGTCCTGTAGCGTGACGGTCTTCTCCTTGTATCCTACATAGGAGATTTTGGCCGACTTGACGTTGGCTGGAACCGTGATTGTGAAATTACCGTCAATATCGGCAGCAGCTCCCTGGCCTCCACCGATCGGCAGAATTGTGGCGCCGATCAGCGGCTCGTTGTTCGCCGCGTCGACTACCGTGCCGTGATAGGTGCGCGTCTGGGCCTGCAGCCCCCACGTACACGCCATCAGCGTCATCAAGATTAAAAACAGTTTTCTCATACTAAAATGGTTTGATATAAGTTATTATTGTTTGTTTCAGATAGTTATCAGCTATTCTGAACCTCGGGGCCCCGCTCCCGGAATGCCCGTCGCCGGTTGGTTGTAATGGTTTTAATCAATTAATTTTACGCAAAATTAAGAATTTTTTACAACAAACCAAAAAACATCAAAAAAATATTAATGATTTTTTTTGCTTCTTTTCTGGAAATATGAAAAGGGCCGGAAACGATTTTACAGTTTCCGGCCCTTTTCTCATCGTCATCGCCACCGTTAACGCCTTGTTTTGCTTGCAATATGCAAGCAAAACATCTTTTTATCACTTAGAAAACTTTCTATCTACAAGCAAGGTAAAATCCGCCTCGCAATGCGGAATCCCAAGCCGCCCGGCCTTTACATACGGTGGTTCGGCTGGCGGACGGGATGTCCGCCGCCCCGGCCTAACGCCCCTGCTCCCGGGAGGTGCTTTCCTTGACGCCGTCGTCGTCAATCTTGGCTGCTGTCTGGCGAACGTTCGCCTTCAGGGAGCCGAACCGCCATGAGACGCCTATGCCGAGGTTCCACTGCTTGTAGGTGGATTCCGACCGCGCCACCATGTTCTCGGCCACCGTCATGCTGCGGCTGGTCCGCGAGGGGGTGAGAAACTGCTGCGCGTACAGGTTAACTGAGAGAGCGTCGTCTTTCAGGAATCCCTTGCTGAACTGCACACCATAATAATTCCATCCCGAACCGCTGTACTGGAGCGATATCCATTTCGTGCCGCCACCTCCGAACGCGCTCACACGCAGCCCGAAGGGAAGACGGTAGTTCCAGTTGAGGTTGAAGTTGCCGCGCCATCCGCTGTTGTGCGCCTTCAGAAGCGGGCTGTCGGCGCGCATGTCGCGGTAGGAGCCGCTGGCATATAGCGAGACACTCATATCCTTTATTATGGTCCAGTTGACATAGGCCGACAGCGACGTGTTCTGCACATGGCCGATGTTGGCATACGAGCTGTAACGGATGCCATCCTCCATATATTCGTAATCCTCGATACTGTTGTTGTCCATGGAATAGTCGAGGCTGACCTCCCAGCCGATCTTGCCTCCTCCCCACGAACTGTATTTCAGGGAGACACTGTGATATTTCTCACTGTCGAGGTCGGGATTGCCATACGACACCTCGCCCACTGTCATCTCATTGCGGTAGGGATTGAGGGCCTCGAGCCAGGGGCGGTATATCCTCATCTGATAGGCGAGCCTGAGACTGTTGGCGTCGTTGAATTTGTAGGTAAGGGCGACGTTAGGCACAGGGTCGTTGAGATAGCGCGCGAAATCCTGATACTTGCCTATCCTGTAATGCATCCCCATGCGGGTATGCTCGTATCGTAAACCGACATTGGCCACGAAACGGCTGAATGTGCCGCGCCAGGTGGCGTATGCCGCGAGGATATCCTGAAACTGGGTGCTCTTGACGCGCTGCGACTCGTCGAGCGCGACATCAGCCGGGGTTGTCCCGTAATAGGGGCGGGAATCGTTGTGGCTCTCGTTCCAGTTCCCCTTCAGACCGGCCTCGAAGGTCTGGCGGTCGTTGATGGGGAGCACGTAGTCGAGCTGACCTGTATGGCGGTGACTGGAGTTGTCGCCTATGTTGTCGGCATACATGAAACCAAGGTCGATACCCTCCACGTTGTCGCGGGTCTGGGTCGACGAGTTGTCGTCAACGCCATGGTTGAAGATATATGAGCCGGTCAGGGTATGCCCCTCCTTATGGAAAGTATGCTGGAAAGAGGCCTGGACTCCGAAATTCTCATATAGACCCCGTGTGGTGAACCTTCGGTCGTAGCTCCATTTCCTCACCCCGTCCTGGCTATCCATGACCGTGGTCTGCTCCATATTGCTCTTGTAAAGGTTTCGGCCGTAGTTGGCGGATAATGTGAACAGATTGAGGGTGTCGGGCTCCCACGACAGGTTGAGGTTGCCACCATAATAATACCATTGGCTGTAACCTTTCTGCCATGAGTGCTGGTAACGGTTCTCCTCCGACTGGAGATTCTCCGTCTCCGAGAAATAGCGATTGCGCGTTTTCGCCCACATGCCGTCGCTGCCGTTGAGGTTAAGGGAGGCCGTCACATTGCGTATCTTTGTGCGCGCATAGGCTCCGCCTCCATAGTTGCGGTTGTTGACGTACATGTTGACCGAGGCGTTGTAGCCCTCGATGGTGCGCTTCTGGTCGGTGATGATATTGAGAATGCCCCCTACCCCCTCGGCGTCATATTTCGCTCCGGGCTCGGTGATGACCTCAATCTTCTTTATAGTAGAGGCCGGTATCGATTTGAGTACGGTCTTTATGTCGCCGCTCAGCATCGGGTCCTCCTTGCCGTTGAGATATATCTTGAAATTCGACTCCCCTTTCACCTTTATGTCGTCGTTGGCGTCGACCGTCACCATAGGCACCCGGCGCAACAGCTCGAGGATGGTGTTGCTCTGCGCCATCGGGTCCTCCTCCACGTTATAGGTCAGCTTGGCGCCGTCCGACTCCACGAGCTTGCGACGCGCGGCCACCACCAGCTCGCCAAGCGTCTCCGCCTCGGAAGACAGCTTTATCGTGTCGAGATCCACGTCGGGCTTCTCGGCCATCAACCGGAAATCCACATCCTTCCCCTTGTAGCCCACATAGGAAGTGTGAAGGCGGTATCGTCCCGCCTTTTTCAGTTTCTGCAGAAACTCTCCTGCGTCGCCCGAAGCCTCCAGTGCCACATTTGCCGTGGTGTCGGGAAGCATATATATCGTATACACAGCTCCGGGACAAGCCTGGCCATCCTCTCCGGCAATGACGCCTTTCACAGAGTAGGCGAACATCGATGCTACTCCGGCTCCGAGCATATACATGAGCCAAGCCGCCCTGCAGGATATCGTTGACAGATTTTTCATCACCTATTTATATATTATATAGTATTGTTTCTGTTTGGTGTTTACTCACGGTTCTTGCGAGCCTTCTCACGTTTTTTCAAGGACTTCTCAGCCTTTTCCAGGGCTTTCCGGGCCTCGTCCAAAGCCTTCTGATGCTCGGCATTAGCGCTTTCCTGGGCAAGACGAATCTCCTCCTGAGCCTGCTTAATGGCAATACGGGCCTCCTCCTCTGCCTTATGCGCCTCAGCCAATGCCTGCCTACGCTCCTTCTGGGCCTGGGCCAATGCTCGCTCACGCTGCTTCTGGGCCTGCTCTCGCTGCCTCTGCGCCTGCTCGCGCTGTTTCTGCGCCTGCTCACGCTGCTTCTCTGCCTGCTCTCGCTGCCTCTGGGCCTGCTCTCGCTGCCTCTGCGCCTGCTCGCGCTGTTTCTGCGCCTGCTCACGATGCTTCTCTGCCTGCTCTCGCTGCCTCTGTGCCTGCTCTCGCTGCCTCTGCGCCTGCTCATACTCTCTCTTCGCAAGCTCCGCATACTCACTGCCAAGCTCGAATATGTATAGTTCGTCGGCCAGCTTCGTCTGCTTACCTGCAAACTCGCTCTGAGCAGCGACTGACGCCTCCTGGAGTGCCTTGCACTCATCCACATAAGCCTTCTCGCGCCTCATGCGCTCCCTTTCTGTCTCCTTTCCCTTCAGACGCTTGTTCTCTTTGTTATATCGCTTCTCGACATCCTTGAACGCCTTATCGTATTCCTTTACCTTGGACTCATATTCCCGCTGGTATGCCGCCATCTTGGCTTCATATTCACTCATTGCCTGTTCATACCTCCGCTGGGCATCTGCCAACGTCACTGAATAATCTGACGACATATTGCCGTATTCGGTACTGGCTTTCCGGGTAGTTCCAAAATTTTTCGCAGAAAGGCCTGTCACTTTTACGGGATTAGCCTTCACGTTAAGAGTGGTCTTCGTGACCACCCTCACGCTGTCACCCCTCCTATCGACATAATTATGCGAAACAACCACTGGCTCAACCGAGACATCAACATTCTCCGCCTCATCGTCAGCCTCGGCATATCCGTCGCCATAGCCTGACTCTGCAAGAGCGGAATTGTCGTTACGGTCGGAATGATGAATCTCCTCCGGGCTCTCACCCTTGAATTTCTTTATACCCTCATCAAGTTTCTCGGCCATATATGTGAGGTCGATGAGCGAATCGGAAGCCTCGCCTATCATAGGCATGGCAAGTATTGCCAACGCGAGCAGCGAACCGGGCACAAGCCAGGCTGCCTTGAGGCGCCCCTCGCCTCCGGCCATGCCGCGCTTCATCATGAGAAGACGCTTTTTCAGACGGTTATGGGCAAAACCGTTGGCCAACGACATTCCGCTTCGCGCGGCCGCACGCTCCACAAGCAGATACTGGTATCTTTTCTCATCGACTCCGTTTTCCAACAGCACGTCGCCGTCAGCCTGATACTCATGCACGGCATGAAGCTCCACCAGCAGCATCCAGGCGAAGGGGTTCCACCATTGCAGGATTGTCACGCTCCGGGCTATCAGGAGATCCACCCCGTGGCGGTGACGGAGATGACTGAGCTCGTGGAGCATCACCATTTCCGATTTCTCATCCATATCCCCATCAGACAGGAAGATATGCCCCCAGAAAGCGTAAGGGGTATCCTGCCGGCCCTCCACGAGCACACATCGCGCGCCGTTGACCATGACTTTCTTGCCTCTCGCAAGGGCCACAAAACCCCGGGCAAGGGACACAAGGGTATACGCAAGAGCCACCAGCGAGCCTATACACCATAATAATACTATAATACCGAGCCATGCCGGAGAATGCCTGCCCTCCTCCACTACGGGCAGCGGGTTTCCAGCCACAACCGTCTCTGCCAGTGTATCTGAATAGTCGGCTGGAGCGGCAATGGCCACAGGATCCGCCGTCTCCGGAGCATCAACGGGAATACTGTATTCCGCAGGTTCCGATTCCGCGCTTATATCATCGCCGGAGACAACCATCGTTTCAGGCATGACGGCCTCGGCCTCAGTGGCAACCGGATTGACTTTCGCGACATCCCATATGAAGGGGATTACAAAACTGGCTGCCAATATGGCGAGAAGCACAGCGCGGTTGAAACCGGGCTGTTTCTTCTCGGCCAGGGTTATCTTATAGACACTAAGCAAGACGGCCAGGCAAATGGCACTTGCGAAAATATAGGCGAGAATCGTTCCCATGGCTCATGATTTTTTGGAGTCTGACTTTCCTTTATCTTCTATAATGTCGAGAAGCTCACGCAATTCCCCCACGCTGAGCTGGTCTTCTTCCACCAAAGCGGAGACCATGCCGAGATAGCTGTTGTTGAAATAGCGTTTCACCATTGAGCCGAACTTTGTGCGGCACCAGCTTTTGCGCGAGACTGTCGCCTCGTAGCGGTAGGAGCCGCCGTAAGACTTATGGGTGACGTAGCCACGGGCCTCCAGGCCGCGCACCACCGTCGACACTGTGTTGAAATGTGGTTTTGGCTCGGGCATATGCTCAAGCATGTCCTTGACGAACATCGGGCCTTCGCTCCAAAGCAGACACATCACCTCCTCCTCTTTGGCGGTAAGCTTGAGACCGTCTGACTCTTTCGTCACTGATGCCTTCTTTCTGTCGCTGCTGTCATTCATATCGAATCTGTTTTAGATAGTGGAACCATCAGGGGCTTCCGCCCCCTTGACAGCGCAAAGTTAAAACTACAATCTTAGTTATGCAAACTAATCCCAATTAATTTAACACAATTTAATATCTTTATATATATTTTAATACTATTCGCTCTATTTCCCTTTGAAATCGGTAGATTTTTTACTACTTTGCCTTATACATATATATAAAGCCCATGTCAGCAAATATATTAAAGATACACGTTAGTTGGAACGAAAAAAACTTCTGCTGCGGATGGAGCGACCCTCAAGCCGGCACGGTAGTAGCTACAGCAAAAACCCTCCCCGAACTAAAGAGAGACTTCGAGCAATCATTAAAATGGCACATAGAAGGGTGTATCGCAGACGGAGATGCGCTTCCTGATCATCTGGTCAACGGGAACTATGAATTGAAGTATGAGCTCGATATCTCAGCACTGCTTAGGGATGCAGAGACCTATACCACCTTGTCTGCAATAAGCCGAGCTTCCGGAATAAATCAGAAGCAACTTTCCCATTACGCCAACGGTATCAAGCATCCTAGGCTAAAGCAAAGAGCAAAAATAATATCCGGTCTTCACGAGATAGCATCCCACCTGATGGCGATATACTGAAACTCCTTACTCCTCCAGAATCATCTCGACGTGGCCGATCTTGAGCTGGGCGAATAACAGCAACGCCTTGCAAACAAATGTATTTGCTAATTTTTATTGAAATATTTTTACTACTGTTTTTTTGTTAAAAATATTTAAAATTTAATCAATTCTTGTTTTTAATAGATAAATTTGCCAAGTATTTCGTGATATGAAATGAATGACCAAATAAAACTAAAAATTATATGAAGACCATGCTTTTTCGCCATTTCATCATGGCTCTGCCAATCATCGGGTTGGCTGCCTGTAGTTCCGACGACGGACCGGAGCAAAAGAAGAATCCGGAAATTGTAGATGTTCAGGAGACAGAACCAACCGAGGACGCCGCTTTCTACAAGATCGGACTTTCTCCTTCAGAAGCCGGAATTCAGGCCGCAGCCAACGACTTCGCCCTTGACTTCTTCAGACAGACAAAGGCCTCCGCCGCCGAATCAAACGTCGTGGTATCGCCTCTCAGCACATTCCAGACGCTCGCGTTGCTCTCCAACGGCGATGACGGAGAAATACGGGATGAAATTGTCAACAGATTGGGATTTTCCTCAATGAATCCCGATGCCCTCAACTCATACGCCAAAACTTTGAACGAGGGTTTTGCAAAGCTCGACGGCAAAACACGCTATCGCTGCGCGAACTCAATCTGGGTAAAAGGGAACGACAATCTACAGGAGGGCTTCGCAAAGACAGCCTCCGATTTCTATCTGGCCGATATCAACAGCTTTGAGAACATGAGCGAAGGCATCGACTCTATCAATTCCTGGGTGGAGAAGAAAACAAGCCGTCTCATCAAGGATTTTCTTGGCAAAGACTCGCATTTCGACGGAGCCATTGTGAACGCCCTATACTTCAAGGGAGGATGGCAAATCCCGTTTGAGAAGGAGAAGACTGCCAAGGCAACGTTCCTGAATATCAACGGGAGCAGCTCCAATACGGATTTCATGAATTCGCATGATATGTTTGAATATGTGAAGACTGAAAAAATCGAGGCTGTCGGCCTTAGCCTCGGCAACGGGAACTTCCGCCTTGACCTTATACGCCCTGCCGACCCCAAAGACTACGCGCAGTTCATACAGTCTCTTGACGGCAGCACGACAGCGGAGCTTACAAGAAACATGATGCTGTCTCATCTTGACCTCTCCATTCCGAAATTCGAGGTATCAACCAAGGCAAACGGACGTGACATTCTCTACGGAATGGGTTTCGAGAAGACCGTGACATCCGAATTCGAAAATATTCTGGATAATGGGAAACTCACCGTAAACAACTATATCCATGCCGCACGCCTCAACGTAAACGAAGATGGTATAGAGGGCGCATCCGCCTCTGCCGTGTCCTGGATAGGCAGTAATGGAGAGACCCCGGAATATCAGACTGTAGAATTCAACAGCCCCTTCATATACATCCTTGAAGAGGTCACCACCGGAGCAATCCTGTTCATAGGCGAGATAACCTCGTTCTGACAAGCGGATGGCAAAAAGGAAAGCGGAT